>JANNBP010000145.1:0-17733 GCA_031385555.1 Deltaproteobacteria bacterium
GTCCACCGCAGGGCCCGACGGCGACTACACCCTCGAGCAGGAGACGTTCTACGGCTATGACGCGGCGGGGCGCGTCACACACGAGTACATCCTGGATGACATCGTGGCGTCACCGAACAATCGCACCGCGTTGCATCTCTACAGCTGGACGAAGAACGGTGCACTCGCGCAGACCACGCTGCCCTCGGGTGCAGTCCTCGGCGCCACGTTCGGCTCGGCGACGAGCAACTCGGACACCGACCGGATCTCCGCGCTGTGGAGAACCACGACGGCCACGCCGATCATCGACAACATCCTCTACGAGCCGTACGGGCCGTTCCGCCAGTACAACCAGCAGAACAGCGTCGGAGGCAGCGCACTACGCACCAAGGTGCTGCACAACCTCGCGTACCGGACCGCCGAGACGCGCGTCGAGACGCAGGGCTCTGGCGAGGAAGCTGCGGCACCGTCCGAAGTGGAAGCTGTTCTGGATCGTCTCGATCCTCTCGCTGGTCGCCGATCAGGCGTCCAAGATCTGGGCACGCGCGGCGCTCGACATGGAGCCCATCCGCGCCGCCAAGGACTACGTCTGCCAGGTCCCCGACGACATCAGCAACCACACCTGCATCGGTGTGGCGCACCCGGTGATCGATAGCTTCTGGCACTGGCGACTGTCGATGAACCCGGGCTCGGCGTTCGGGTTGTTCTCGGGGCAGGGCCAGGCCGGTCGGATCCTGCTGTCGATCGTCGGCATCGGTGCGGTGTTCGGCATGGGCTGGATGCTCAAGAAGTCACGCGCCGATCAGAGGGTGCTCCACTGGGCGCTGGCGCTGGTCGCGGGTGGCGCGGTCGGTAACTTGATCGATCGCATCTACTACGGTGTCGTCACCGACTTCATCCTCTGGCACTGGGGCGGCGACCACGCCAAGGGTCAGGAGCACCAGTTCCAGACCGAGTGGCCGGTGTTCAACGTCGCCGACATCGTGCTCGTCGTCGGTGTGGGCTTGATGTTCATCGACATCCAGAAAGAAGGAAAACGCGAGAAGGCGAAGAAGAAGCGTCGCCAGGAAAAAGCGAAGCAAGCAGGTCTCGTCAAGGACCTGTAGCGAGCGCTGATGCTCGGCGAGCGATAGCGCGCACGTGAGAAAGCGGTAAGGCTCTCGCGCCGGGACGTTACGCCTCGGCACGTGATCGGTACGCTTGTCGTGCGATGACTAACGCGCTCGTGCGGCAAGGCCAACCATGAGCGAACACCAGCAAGAGCTTGTCGATGATCCGCTGTGGTTCAAGGACGCGATCATCTACGAGCTCCACATCCGCGCCTTCCAGGACTCCACCAACGATGGCATCGGCGACATCGCCGGGCTGATCTCGCGGCTCGACTACCTCAGCGATCTCGGCATCACCGCGATCTGGCTGTTGCCGTTCTATCCCTCACCGCTGCGCGACGGCGGCTACGACATCGCCGACTACACCAACGTTCACGACAACTACGGCACGCGCGACGACGTCCGCACGCTGCTCGCCGAGGCGCATCGTCGTGGCATCCGCGTGATCACCGAGCTGGTGCTCAACCACACGTCGTCGGAGCACCCGTGGTTTCAAGCGGCCCGGCGCGCCGAGCCGGGCAGCCCCGAGCGCGACTTCTACGTGTGGAGTGACACGCCGGCGAAGTACGAGGACACGCGCATCATCTTCAAGGACTTCGAGACGTCGAACTGGGCGTGGGACCCCGTCGCGAAGGCGTACTACTGGCACCGGTTCTACAGCCATCAGCCGGATCTCAACTTCGACAACCCCGCAGTCCACGAAGCGCTGTTCCGCGTCATCGAGTTCTGGATGGAGATGGGCGTCGACGGCGTGCGGCTCGATGCGGTGCCGTACCTGTTCGAACGCGAGGGCACGAGCTGCGAGAACCTGCCCGAGACGCACGCCTTCCTGAAGCAGCTCCGCACGCACATCGACGGCAAGTACAAGAACCGGATGTTGCTCGCCGAGGCCAACCAGTGGCCCGCCGACGCCGCCGCGTACTTCGGCGAGGGCGACGAGTGCCACATGAACTTCCACTTTCCGCTGATGCCGCGGATGTTCATGGCGATCGAGACCGAGGACTCGTTCCCGATCGTCAACATCCTCAAGCGGACACCGACGATCCCGGATTCGTGTCAGTGGGCGACGTTCCTGCGCAACCACGACGAGCTGACCCTCGAGATGGTCACCGACGAAGATCGCGACACCATGTATCGCGGGTACGCGGCGGAGCGCGCGGCCCGGATCAACCTTGGCATCCGGCGGCGGCTCGCGCCGCTGCTCGGCGTGCGCCGGAAGATCGAGCTGATGAACGCGCTGCTGCTGTCGTTGCCCGGAACGCCGGTGCTGTACTACGGCGACGAGATCGGGATGGGCGACAACATCTATCTCGGCGATCGCGACGGCGTGCGCACGCCGATGCAGTGGAGCAGCGATCGCAACGGCGGCTTCTCGAAGGCGAATCCGCAGAAGCTGTATCTGCCGCTGACCATCGATCCCGACTATCACTACGAGGCGGTCAATGTCGAAGCGCAGCAGCGCAACACCAACTCGCTGCTGTGGTGGACGAAGCGGTTGCTGGCGAAGCGGAAGGAGTTCCGGCTGTTCGGTCGCGGCTCGATCGAGTTCGTCGCCAGCGATAACTCGCGCGTCCTCGCGTTCGTGCGCGAATTCGAGGGCGAGGCGGTGCTGGTCGTCGCGAACCTGTCTCGTCACGTCCAGGGCACGCGGCTGTCCCTCGAGCATCGCAAGGGCGTGGTCCCGACAGAGCTGTTCGGGCACGTCGCGTTCCCCGAGATCACCGAAGCGCCGTACTTCATGTCGCTCGGGCCGCACGACTTCTACTGGCTGAGCCTGACCACACCGCAGGTGGCGGCGGCGGCGACGGAGCGCCCGAGCTTGCGCGCAAAGGCGAGCTGGATCGAGCTGCTTGCACTGCCTCGACGCAAGGAGCTCGCGCGCGTGCTGCTGGCGTTCGCGATGGAGCGCCGCTGGTACCGCAGCAAGGCGCGCACCAGGAAGAGCGTGGCGATCGCCGATGTTTTGATGTTCGAGACGTCGTCGCGCTTCGCGATCGTGCTGCTCCACGTCGAGTTCGATTCCGGTGCGACCGAGACCTATGTCGTGCCGGTCGCGTTCGCCGAGGATGCGGAGCCGGTCGAGCCGATGCGCACCAATGCGCTCGCGATCGCGCGCGTCGAGTTGACGGCGGTCGAGGGCCGCGGCGCGGTGATGGGGACGCTCTACGACGCCCTGTGCTCGGAGGCGTGCCCGGCGGCGCTGCTCCAGGCGATGACCCACGGCGGCGTCGCGAAAGGTGCGGGTGAGCTCGCCGGCTTCGCGTTCCTCGACGACCTGCCCGAGGGGTTGCCATCGCGGATGCTGCCGTCCGACTCGACGAACAGCGGTGTGGTCTTTGGAGATCGCCTCATGCTGAAGCTGTTCCGCATGCTCGAGGAGGGGACGAATGCGGAGCTCGAGGTCGGGCGCGTCCTCGGCGAGCAGCATCCCGACTATCACGGGGTGCCGAAGATCGCGGCGGCCCTCGAATACCGGCACGAGGGACGCGAACCGAGCACGCTGGGGACGATGTTCGAGCTGGTGCCGAACCAGGGCGATGCGTGGCAGCTGGCACTCGACTCCGTGGATCGGTTCTTCGAGCGCGTGCTCGCCGACGAGAAGCGGCCCGACGTGCCGCCGAACGCACCGCAGTCGCTGGTGTCCGCGGCTCGGACACCGGTCGCCGATCGCGTGGTCGACTGGATCGGTCCCTTCTTCGATCGCATCCGCCTGCTCGGACTTCGAACTGCGAAGCTGCATCTCCAGCTCGCGGACATCAAGCACGAGCCGCTGTTCGCGCCGGAGCCGTACGACATCATGCACCAGCAGTCGATGTACGGATCGGCGATCGCGCACACGGCGCGGACGTTCGATCTGCTGCGGAGTCAGCTGTCGAGGTTGTCTCCAGAGCTGCGCACCCTCGCCGAGACCGTGCTGTCGCGTGAAGGAGAGCTCGATCGCGTGTTCGTAGCGGTCACCAAGCGGCGGATCGATGTCGTCCGCACGCGAACCCATGGCGACTACCACCTCGGGCAGGTGCTGTGGACCGGCGACGACTTCAAGATCATCGACTTCGAGGGCGAGCCCGGACGGCCGCTGTCGCAGCGCCGGCACAAGCGCAATGCGCTGCGTGACGTCGCCGGCATGATCCGGTCGCTGCGCTACGCGGCGGCGGCGGGCCTGCGCGAGGGACGCCATCGTGTCGACGATGTCGCGAAGCTGGAGATCTGGGGACGCGCGTGGTCGGGGTGGGTGTCGGCGGCGTTCCTCGGTGGGTATCTCGAGCGTGCCCAGGACTCGAAGATCGTGCCGCGCAACGACGCGGAGCTGTCCTTGCTCCTCGAGTTCTTCCTGCTCGAGAAGTGCGTCTACGAGATCGGCTACGAGCTCAACAATCGTCCGCAGTGGCTCGATATTCCGATGCGTGGCCTGCTGGAGTTGTTGCCGTGAAGCGAGCCAAGCGCCCGTCCGCGCCGGATCTCGGCCTGTTCGGCGACCTCGATGCCCACCTGATGCGCGAGGGCACGCATCCGCGGTTGTTCGACAAGCTCGGCTCGCATCCGACGAAGGACGGCGTGCGCTTCACGGTGTGGGCGCCCCATGCAGCGAACGTCAGCGTGATCGGTGACTTCAATGCCTGGGATCCGATGGCGACGCCGCTGCACGTCTTGCCGAACACCGGTGGGGTGTGGTCCGTGGAGGTCCCGAAAATCCAGCGCGGTGCGCTCTACAAGTTCGCGCTGCACACCGGCGTCGGGACGATCCTCAAGGCGGATCCGTTCGCGCAACGCCACGAGCGCGAGCCGAACACCGCCTCGATCGTGTGGACGCTCGAGTACGCGTGGAACGACGCCGCGTGGATGGCGGGCCGCAAGGAGGTGTCCTCGCTCGGTGTGCCGGTGTCGATCTACGAGGTCCACCTCGGTTCGTGGATGCGGTTGCCCGAGGAGGACCATCGGTCGCTGTCGTATCGCGAGATCGCGCCGAAGCTCGTCGCCTACGTGACCGCGCTCGGCTTCACGCACGTCGAGCTCATGCCGCTGACCGAGCACCCGTTCTTCGGCTCGTGGGGCTACGAGACCACGGGTTACTTCGCGGCGACGGCGCGCTACGGCACACCCGAGGATCTGATGTTCCTCGTCGATGCGCTGCATGGTGCGGGCATCGCCGTGATCCTCGATTGGGTCCCGGCGCACTTTCCGGACGATCCGCACGGGCTCGCGACGTTCGACGGCGAAGCGCTCTACGAGCATCCCGATCGACGCCTCGGCTTTCATCCGGAATGGAACACGATGGTGTTCGACTTCGGGAAGCAGGAGGTCCGGAGCTTCCTGTTGTCGAGCGCGCTGTACTGGCTCGAGAAGTTCCATCTCGACGGCCTGCGCGTCGACGGCGTGGCCTCGATGCTGTATCGCGACTACAGTCGCAAGCCGGGAGAGTGGATCCCGAACGCGAACGGTGGCAACCAGTACTTCGAGGCGGTCGAGCTGATCCAGCGGCTCAACCAAGCGATCGCCCGCGAACAACCGGCGACGGTGACGATCGCCGAGGAGTCGACCGCGTGGCCCGGTGTCACGCGCGCGCAAGCGAGCGGCGGTCTCGGGTTCTCGTACAAATGGGACATGG
Organism: Deltaproteobacteria bacterium; assembly: GCA_031385555.1. Lineage (GTDB taxonomy): Bacteria > Myxococcota_A > Polyangia > Haliangiales > Haliangiaceae > JABFXX01. Next base: position 5,695 of record JANNBP010000145.1, read on the forward strand.
GCTGGATGCACGACACGCTGTCGTATCTGTCCCGCGATCCCATCCATCGCCGGCACCATCACCACCAGCTGACGATGCGCGGGCTCTACGCGCAGAGCGAGCACTTCGTGCTGCCGCTGTCCCACGACGAAGTCGTGCACGGCAAGGGCTCGCTCCTCGGCAAGTTCCCGGGGGACACCTGGCAGAAGCTCGCGACGCTCCGCTTGCTGTACGCGTACATGTACAGCCAGCCCGGGAAGAAGCTGCTGTTCATGGGCAGCGAATTCGGTCAGTGGACGGAGTGGGCGCACGACGGCAGCCTCGACTGGCACCTGCTCGACGAGCCGGGGCATCGCCAGATCCAGATCCTCGTCGGCGAATTGAACCGGCTCTACAAGACCGAGAAGGCGCTGCACGAGCTCGATGCCGAGCCCGGCGGCTTTCACTGGCTCGACGCCGACGATGCCGAGCGATCGGTGCTGGTCTACGAGCGGATCGCGCGAGATGGGACGCGGATCGTGTGCGGGCTCAACTTCACGCCGGTGCCGCGCTTCAACTATCGGATCGGCGTGCGCGACGCGGGCGCCTGGAGCGAGATCCTCAACACCGACGCGATCGAGCTCGGCGGAAGCGGGCAGGGGAACCTCGGCATCGTCCGCACGACGCCGGTCCGCGCGCATGGTCGCGAGCAGTCGCTCGACCTCACCCTGCCGCCGCTAGGCGCCGTGTTCTTGCGCCGCTAAGGCCAGGTCGAGCGCGAGGCGAAGATCGAGGGCCGCGGAGCGAGCGAGGCGGTCCGCATGCATCGCCTCGAAGTCCGCGGGGAGGCGCAACGACCAGTTCTCGTCGGCGACGAGCCCGGGAACGTTGAACCGCTCCTCGTAGCCGAACAGATCGGCGAAAAAGATCGAGACGTTCTCGGCGGGGGAAAGGAAGAGTTCCGCGAGCATCGCCGACGCGAAGAATCCGGGGAGCACGAGGCGCTCGGGGTGCGCGAGGCGGAGCTTCGCCGCGAGGTGACGTGCCCAGCGTTCGCGATGCTCCGGTGCCCATGTCTTCAGCAGCGAGAACACGGGTGCGGTGTCGTGGTTGCCGAGCATCACCCAGTCGTTGCGTGAGGCGTTCTCGGCGCGATAGACGTCGGCCGGGTCGCCGAGGTCGGCCTTCTGCGTGATCCGCCAGCGCCCGAGCGCGTACTTCGCGATCACGGCGCCGAGTGGGCGCGGCATCGTGCTCAGCACCTCGCAGCTCAGATCGTCGACGGCGCGACCATGCCGGCGCGCGCTGTCGACCAGGATGTCGAACAGCGTCGCGAAGCGATCGACCTGCGCGGCGTCCAGCGACGTCACCCAGTGGTCGCCGTGGCGCGGCTGCGCCGGATCGAGCTGGTCCGGTCGCACGATCGCGAAGCGTGCGAGCACGTCGGGGGATTCGAACAGGCGCGTGCCCGCCCGTACGGCCTCCGCGGGAGAGCCCTCGGTCGAGTACACCCACGGGCAGATCAAGCCGTGCGGGTGATCGATGCGCAGGCTGTCGTACTCGGCGAACGACTTGTCGGCGCGCATCGCGACCAGGTCGCGCACCCGTCCCCCGTATTGATCCGGATCGAGCACCGGATAGTTCCACGGCTGGCCGTCCGGGTTGGTGCGGCTCGGCGGGGCGCCCATCCTGTAGTCGTGGAGGAACGTCGCCGCGTACGCCCACGCATCGCGATCGGAGTAGCCGACCTGGAGATCGCCGTAGAGCAGCAGCGGGCACGACGCGCGCAGCCGCTGATGCTCCGCATGGACCAGGAACTGTCCGAACGCGTAGCGATCGATCGCGCGCGCGTGGTGCGCGGCGTGTGGGCGCGCGTGCTCGATGTCCCGCAGGTGCTCCGGCCAGTCGCGAAAGCCACGCTGTTCGTGGTCGGCGGCGATCGCGGCATAGAGCGCATCGTCGTCGAGCCACCCCGCGTTCGCTCGGCGGAACGCGGCCAGCCGATCGCGCAGGTCGGGCCGCGCGTCGAGGGCGTCGTACGCCGCGCCCACGAGGGCGTGCGTCGCGTCGTGGGCGTGGCGGTGATCGGCGACGCGCGTGACGCTGCGATCGAGCACGGCCTCGTCGAGCAACCCCTCGAACGCACCACCCGCGCGGAGCGAGTGCAGCGAGAGGTTTCCGAGGTGGCGCGAGAAGATCGTGCCGTCGTACGGCGAGGGGTTGTCGCGCGAGGTCTGCCCTTGAGGCCCGAGCTGGATCCCGGTGAAGCCGAGCGACGCCGCGTAGGCAAGGAGCCGCGCCGCGGCGCGCGTCACCGGCGATCCTCGCCCGAGATCCTCGTCGGCATCCGACGGGAAGCTGACGTCGTGGATGGCCAGCAGCATCCGCTTGACCCCGAGTCGGGTGAGGTCGCTGGCGATCCGCGTCACGCTCCTATCATGCGGGAATAGCGCGGCGATGACACCGGTCTAGCGCGTCATGCAGCTGCCTCGGCGTGTGGTGATCTTCGTCGCGATCTTGGTGGTGACGCTGGCGTTCGATCAGGGCAGCAAGGCGTGGGCAAAGACGCTGCCGGTCCAGCCGGCAAACTGCAGCACGGCCGAGCTCGCGGCGCACCGCTGCCACGGCGTGCCGCAACCCGTGGTCGCCGGATTCTGGGACTGGGAGCTGGCGCTCAACGACGGCGCCGCGTTCTCGAACTTCCGAGGCAACCAGGTCGTGCTCTCGCTGATCGCGGTGGGCGCCCTGGTCATGCTGGTCTGGATGGCGCGGCGGACCAAGCCGGAGCAGCGCCTCCAGCGCGCGGCCTATGCGATGATCGCGGGCGGGGCCCTCGGAAATCTGCTGGATCGTGTGCGCGACGGCGCGGTGACCGACTTCGTGCGCTGGAAGGTCGGCTCCCACGCGTGGCCGATCTTCAACGTCGCGGACGTCGCGCTCGTGATCGGGGTCGCCCTCCTGGTGCTGGAAAGTATCGCCGCACGGAGGCGACCCGGTATATTGGCCGCATGAGGCTCGCGGTTGTCGCCCTGCTGCTGATCGGCTGTCGAGAACCGAAGGATTTCGATCCGCTGGGCGGTGGTGGTAGCGGCATGACCGGCGTGCCGGACGCGCCTCCCGACACCGAGCTCGACGCACCGACCGACGCGAACCTGGTGACGGGCCGCGTGTGCGTGGTGCAGGATCTCCGCAAGCTCACCCTGTGCGATGCCACCAACGCGGACGACATCGCGGTCGAGATCGGCACGGCGCAAGTCATCACCGCCACCGTCAACGGGACGTTCATGATCGATCTGCCGGCGGGGACCGGGTTGACCTGGAAGGTCTCCCACCCGGACTTCATGACGGCGATCTCGCAGCTCGGGACCTCGTTCACGTTGAACACGATCCGGATCTCCGAGTTCTCCAACCTGCTGAGCGACAACGGCGTCATCCTGACCGGCGGGCAATCGTCGTCGGTGGTCGTCCAGGTGCTCGATACCAACGACGCGCCGGTCGTCGGTGCGACGGCGGTGACGTCGCCCGCGGCGCAGTTCCAGACGCGCTACGACGGCAATAGCGCGACGACCTGGGATCAGGACGCGACCGGGGCGTTCGGTGTGGCGTGGTTGCCAGGCACGACCGGCACCAGTACGCAGCTGACGGTGACGCCGCCTGGTGGTGGCTCCTCGGTGACGCTGACGCTGCCCCTCGTGCCGGATGCGATCACGTTCGCGACGGTCTCGTTCTGAGCTGATCGAGGCGGTCGAGCGCGGCGACCCACCCAGCCGCCTTGGTCTCGGTCTCGGCGAGCTCGGCCGCGGGATCCGAGTCCGCGACGATGCCACCCCCGACGTGGATGCGGAGCTCGCTGCCGACGACGACGCCGATCCGGATCGCGATCGCGAGCTCGAGTGAACCGGGGCCGAAGTAGCCGAGCGCACCGCAGTACGGGCCGCGCGGCACCGGTTCGAGCTCGTCGATCAGCTCCATCGCGCGGACCTTGGGTGCGCCGGTGATCGAGCCACCGGGGAACGTCGCACGCAACAGCTGCGCGTGCGTCGTGCCGGGGAGCAGCTTCGCGCTGACCCGCGACACCTTGTGATAGAGACCGGGCAGCTCGACGATGTAGCCGAGATCGTCGACGGTGACGCTCCCCGTCTCGGCGATTCGCCCGAGGTCGTTGCGCTCGAGATCGACGATCATCAGGTGCTCGGCGGCGTCCTTCTCCGAGGCGGCCAGCTCGGCGGCGCCATCGGGCGAGCGAGGACGCGTGCCCTTGATCGGCCTCGTCTCGATCCGCTCACCGACGAGCCCGAGGAAGCGCTCGGGCGAGCCCGACAGGATCGAGACGCCGTCGGCTTCGAGCAGCGCGCCGTACGGTGCAGGCGCGGCGTCGTTCAAGGCGCGATACAGCGCGAGCAGATCGCCGGGTGACGAGATCCGCGCGACGTGCCGGCGGGCGAGGTTGACCTGATAGACGTCGCCGGCGGCGAGGTAGTCGCGGATCTTGTCGATCCGCGCCATGTGGTGCGCCCCATCGTCGTCGGCGCGCAGGGCGCCGATGCTCGGCGGCAGCGTCGGCACCGGTGGCGTTGCGAGGCGGGCCGCGAGCCGCTCACGCGCGGCGGGGTCGGGGCCGATGATCTCCATCTCCTCGCCACGCGCTCCACCTCCGCGACGCTCCGCGACGCTCCGCGCCCCAGCTGAGCCGGGGCTTGCGAACCGCGCGATCGCTCCATACGCGGCGAGCCAGAGATCCGGAGTGTCGCGACCGACCTGCGAGCCGCCCGGCATCTTCTCGATCACCTGCGCGAGGTCGTAGCCGAGGTAGCCGATCACGCGCGGTTCGGGCAGGCCGTCGCGCGGCTCGAGCGAGCAGTCGTGGGCGCGCAGGAACGCGTCGAGGGCCTCGATCGGATCCGCGGTGAACCGCCGCGCCGGTTTCCCGGTGGCGTCGAGCTCGAGCAGCGATCGCCCGCGGGCGATCAACGTCGCACTCGGCTCGGCGGCGACGAACGACCAGCGCCCGAGGCCATCGTCGTCGCGACCGCTGTGGAGCACCACGCGACCGCGGCATCCGGCAAGGCGCGCGGCTGCGTCGATCGGAGACCGCATCGCGTCTAGTCCCCCGGATCTGCGATTTCACGACGCGCTGATCGAGCCGAAGCGATCGATCTCGCACGAGAATCGCTTCGTGATTCTGTCGACCGGCTACTGATACGGGACACTAGAACGTCTCGTCGTCCGGCGGCGGCTTGGTCGCTGCCTCGGCGGCATCGGCGGCCGCGTTGAACGCAGACAGATCGGCGGCGAAGTCGGCGACTTCGGGCGCGACCTCGCGGGGTCCAGCAGGCTCGGGTGGCTCCGGCGGTGGAAGCGGGGCGGGTTCTGGCGGAGCGGTCACCGCGACCACCGGCGCGGCGACCGCGACCGATGCGGATATGCGCGCCGGCTCGACCAGCACGATGCCTTCGCCGGTGCACTCGACACACATGATGCCCAACGGACCACCCTCGGGCGGCACGACCGCGCGCGGGATCACGCGGCCGATCCAACCGGCCAGGCGACTGGCGTCGACGAACACGAGGCCCGAGGCCGGGAGCTTGACGCGTACGAGGGGGCGCGCCAGCCGCACCGCGAGCGCCCCGTCGCCGCGAAACTGCATGACGTGCAGCTTGCCGCGGAGGCCGGGGACGTTGCCGTTCTCCCAGCGCAGCGTCGATTCGAACGCGAACACCAGATCCTCGCGGAGGTAGAGGATGTCGTCGTCGAGATGGACCGCGGTGAAGCGCTCGTCCTTCGGCGGCACCGCGATCAGGTAGCCCTTACCGGCGACGACATGCATCGGCGTGTCGAAGGACTCCTCGGTCTGATGACCACGCGAGCGCCGGGTCGCCTTCTCGTACGTCAGATCGCCGCCGGTGACATGCACACCCTCGAGCCGCGTCAGCACGCGATCGGTGACGCGGATCAGCAGCGAGCCGTTGAGCGCGATCTCGAACGACTCGGTGCTGTCGTCGGGGCGGATCAGCTCCTCGGTGGCGAGCTCCGAGAGCGGGCGCGCGGCGAAGGCACCCGACGTGGTGCGTGCGGCCGTGGTGGAGGCCGGGACGACGGAGGCGACGGCTTGCTGGAGCCGCGAGCTCGCGGCCCGCGCCATCGCCGTCACGGGGGAGGCCGCGTGCGCCGCGAGGGCCGCTGCATTCGTGTGCTGGAGCTCGGCGAGTTCGTGCTTGCCCAGGACGAAGCGCTGCGAGGTCGACATGTCGATCGGCGCCTCGGTGGTGGGCTCGATCGTGATGATCTCGGGCGGCGACGACGGCTCCGGCTTGATCAGCTGGATCGAGCCAGAGCCCGACATGTTGATGGCGATCGCCGACGACGAGCCGAGGGACTCGGGCTTCTTCGGCGGTGCGCTCGGTGGTTTGGTGCGCGGTTCCGACGTGGTGCGCGCGAGCACCGGATCCGGGAAGGACGAACCCTTCTGTGGCCCGGGCGGACGACCGAGCTGGGCGAGGATGCCGTCGCGCTCGGCCTGCGTCAGGTTGGCCTCGATCTCGGTGGCGAGCTCGTTCTGCCCGGCCATCAGGAACGAGCGAAACGCTTCGGCGTATCGACCGGCGCGGGCGTACGCGAGCCCGAGGTAGCTGACGGCTCGGCCCTGGCTCGGATCGAGCGAGCGACTGGCCTCGAGCGATCCGATCGCGCGCTCGGCATCGCCGAGCTTGAGGTAGACGAGGCCGAGGTTGAGGCGGTGCGAGGCGTCCGTGGGTGCGAGCTCGACGAGCTCCTCGTAGATCGGGCGGGCGAGATCGAGCTCGTTGCCGCGAAAATACGTGAGGCCGAGCAGGGCCATCACCTTCTGGTTTTCGGGATCGAGATCGAGCGCGGCGCGAAACGCCTGCTGTGCGTCGGGCAGCTTGCCCTGCTTGAGCAGCTCGCTACCTCGCACGACCGCCTGATCGATGGCTTCACGATCGCGCGCAGGTGTCACCACGGCCCATGATTGAACCGCAAAGCGCGCGGTTTGTCACAGCGCCAGGCCAAGTCCGTACGACGGGCCCCAGAGGGCCCTACCAGGCGAATCGCTGGACGGTGAGCGCTCCGTCGGCACCGACGACCACGGCGATGCTGCCTTCGAGATCGGTGCGCGCGACCTCGGTGCCGACCGCAGCCAAACGTGCGAGCACGGCGGGTGATGGAAACCGGAACGTGTTGCCTCGGCCGCACGAGATCACCGCGAGCGTGGGGTGGGTCGCGGCGATGAAGCCCTCCGACGAGCTGGTCGGGCTGCCGTGGTGCGCGATCTTGAGGACGTCGACGTGTCCCATCCCGGTCGCGATCAACTGCTCCTCTCCCTCGGCCTCGACGTCACCCGTGAACAGGATCGTGCGCCCCGCGAACCTCACCGCGATCACGAGCGAGTTGTCGTTGACCGAGCGCACCGGATCGGCGGCGAGCTCGATCGGGGCGTCCAGCGACGGCTGAAAGCGTGGCGCGAGCGCGACCAGCTCGGCGCCACCGCGCTGCAGCGCGACGCCGAGTGCGGGATGTCCGATCCGCGTGCCGCGCTTCGCGAGCTGCGCGACGAGCTCGCGAAACTGCGAGGTACCCTCGCTCTCCGGCTCGGGCGCGAACCACAGCTCGCGGATCGGAACGTCGAGGCCGGCGAGCCCGAGGTAGTGGTCGGGGTGTGGGTGCGAGATGATCGCGAGGTCGAGGTGATCGTGCCCGTAGGCGGCGAGCACGCGCGCGATCGTGCGACCCGGACGGGCACCGGCGATCGGGTCGCGCGCGTTCGCGTACCCGCCGGCGTCGATCAAGATCACCATCCCGTCGGGCAGCTCGATCAACGCGCCATCGCCCTGACCGACATCGACGAACGTCACGCGCAACGAGCCCTCGGGCGGAGGGACGCGGCCCAACGACCACGCGAGGCACAGCGCGATCCAACCGGCGGGGCGCGGCACCTTGCGAGCAGCGAGCGCGAGCGTGACGACGACGAGCCCGGCGAGCAGCAGCGGGCTCGCGAGGGCGACCGACCCGACCGGCGAGATCTCGGCGAGCGGTGCAGCGATCGCATCGACGACCCCGACGAGCCACGACGAGATCGCGATCGCGGGGCCGAGATCGAGCACGAGCCCGGCGAGTGAAAGTGGCAGCGCGATCAGCTCCACCAGCGGGGTCAGGATCAGATTGCCGATCACGCCGCCGGCGGTGACCTGATGAAAATGAAATGCCGTGATGGGCGCAGTGACGAGCGAGACCCACGCCGAGGTCGCGAGCTGACGCAGCAGCCAACCTCGAACCCCCGGCCGACGCACGTCGCCTTGCCGCAGCGCGAGCATCAACGCGGCCGCGAACGACAGCTGGAAGGCCGGATCGAACAGATCGCCGGGGCGCCAGATCAGGATCGCGAGCGCGGCGACGGACAACGCGTCGACGAGCCGCGCCGGTCGATCGAGCATCGCACCCGCGAACATCACCCCGACGACGAGCAGCGCGCGTAGCGTCGCGAGCTGGGCGCCGGTGATCATCGTGTAGATCACGGCGAGCAGGAACGCGATCGGCGCGGCCCAGCGCGCGGGATGCGAGTCACCACGCAGGGCGGCGACCAGGCGGCGGAGCAGGGCGTAGAGCAGCCCGGCGACGACGGCCAGGTGCAGGCCCGACACGCTGAGCACGTGGTAGATGCCGACACTTCGCCAGCGCTGATCGAGCTCCGGCGGGACGGCACTCCGGTCGCCGACCGCGATCCCGCGGAGCGCGGCGCGGCCCATCACATCGCCACCCGCGTCGTCGATCCGGCGCGCCCACCCGCGCTGCGTGTCACCTGCCCACCGCCACCAGCGATCCACGAGATCGGGCTGGTCGGCGACCCGCCGGATCACGCGCGCCGAGATCTCGCGCTCGGCACCGCGGGCGCGCGCGGCATCCGCGGGATCGACCAGGCCCGGGCCACGTGATCCGCTCGGCGTCGCCAGGTACCCCGTGACCTCGATCGTCTCGCCGGCGATCAGGGGCTCGGTCGACCACACCCACGTCGCGGTGCCGGCGAGCAGGGCGCCGGTGCCGCGAGACGTCGTGACCACCGGGCCGGCAACCTCCCCCACGATCCGATCGACGATCCGATCATCGGTACCCGCCGTGTCGACGGTGACGCGAGCGCCGTAGGCCACGCCCGCGCAGGCGATCGCGGGCAGCAGCCACGCCCTGCGGCGCATCGCGACGAAGCCGACCGCGGCGGCGAGCACCCAGCGCGCCGACGTGGGGACCCCTCCGCGATCCAATCGCGGCGCCACCGCCAGGCCGAGCACGAACGCGATCGCGACCGCAAACGGACCTGTCGGGAGCTGGCGCACGAACGGGCCTGTCGCCCGTGAACCCACAAAGTTGCGGGACAATCTCTCCCCCCACGGCTTGCCGCCGGGAGTGCAGGGACCATACGATTCCAAATACTTCATGCACCGACTGGCGATCACGGTGTTTCTGGCGTCTCTGACATCCTCCGCCTCTGCTGACGCCAACCCGGTGCACGGCAAGCTCGAGCTTCCAACCACGGCTCCCGAACGCCCGCCTCCGAGCGTGCGTGGGTTCGTCGAACGGGTGGAGAATCCGAAGAAGGACATCCAGGCCGTCAACGTCACGCCCTACCTGCTGGTCGTGCTGGAGAACGACACCAGCAAGCCCGACAACCCGGGCCAGGTGAAGTGGGAGCTCGCCGGGGATTCGTTCGCGAAGCCCGTGATCGGGGCGCCCCTCGGTGCGCAGGTCGTGGTCAAAAACACGTCGCACACCGCGCGCACGCTGGTGGCGGTCGAGGATGCGAAGCTGATCGGTAACGGGCTCGTCAATCCGAAGATCGGCGAGAAGTCGTTCACCGTGACCGAGCCGAAGATCTACACGATCACCGACAAGGACACGCCGCACCTGATCGGCAAGGTCGTCGTCGTCAGCTCGCCGTACATCGCGAACGTCGGCCCCGATGGCAAGTTCGAGCTCGACGCGCCCGAGGGCTCGTACAAGGTCCGCGTGTTCTACAAGGATCGCTGGCTCGATCAGAGCGAGTCGCTCACCGTGACGGCGAAGGGCAAGTCGGAGCCGACGATCAAGATCACCTCGCTGGTCGCTGGATCAAGCGCTGCGCCGGCAGCAGAGAAGAAGCCGTAGCGTGTTCTGGTCAAAGATCTGGTTCTTCCTGATCGCCGCCGTGGCGGCCGTCGCGCTGAGCTTCGCGCTCGTGATGCCGCGACCCGCGCAGACCGCCTCGCGCAACGAGGAGACGCGGCGGCTCACCGTCGCGTGTGGTGTCGTCAACATCGTGCTCGAGGCCGACGCGCGCAATCGCGTCGATCTGGCCGGCAAGTTCGCCCGCAACGAGGACGTCGAGCGCGAGCTCGCGGACGCCTCGGGCGCGGCCACCCTCGACGAAAAACGGATGAAACAGGTCCGCACCGTCGGCGAGAAGGTGATGGAGGGCATCAAGGGCAAGCGGAACCCCGAGTGGGCGATCCTGGTCGACAAGAAGGGCCGCGCGGTCGCGCGGGTTCGCGTCGAGGACACCGAGTTCGGCGACACGCTCGCCGGTCGCCCACTGGTCGACGACGCCCTCGCGGGCTATCTGCGAGACGACATCTGGATGTTCGGCCGCACCACGTTCCTGGTCGCCGCGTCGCCGGTGGTCAAGGGCAACGAGTACGTCGGCGCCGTGGTGCTCGGTCACAAGATCGATACCGAGTTCGCGAAGAAGATCGTCGGCAAGTCGCTGCTCGTCGAGCTCGGCTTCTACCTGCCGAAGGACACGATCGCGGCGACGTCGCCGGCCGCACTCGAGCAGTCGCCGATGACCACGCGGATCGGCGCGTTGCTCGGTCCCGATCTCAGCAGCGACTGCAGCAACGACACCAACAAGCCGATGCCGCTGACGGCCGGCAGCGACTCGTACACCGCGCTGGTCTCGCGCCTCCCGGGTGAAGCCGGTGCTCGCGGTGCCTACTTTTCGGTGTTCGCGAAGCAGACGGCCGAGATCGGGTTCTGGGACACGGTCGGTGGCGTCACCAAAGACGACCTCGGCTTCGGCAGCTTCCCGTGGATCCTCGTCGGTGGCTTGTTCGTCGTCGCGCTCGGCATCGGCATCTTCTTGATGCTGTTCGAGTCGGATCGACCGCTCAAGAGACTGACCGCCGAGGCGGTGCGGCTCGCGAAGGGCGAGGTCGAGCGGCTCGCCGAGGACGCACATCCCGGAAAGTTTGGTTCGATCGCGCGCAGCGTGAACATCTCCATCGACAAGCTCGGTCGCGAAGCGAAGTCGGCGAAGAAGGATCTCGATCAGCTGCTCGGCCCCGCGCCGGAAGGCAGCCTCGGCACGATCGATCTGCTCGCGACCGCGTTGCCGAGCGTGCGCCCGGGTGGGCCTGCACCCGCCGTCACGCCGCCGCCGATCTCCGAGTTCAAGTTCGGCGACTCCGGTCCACTGGCCGCACGCCCGGCACAGCCGCCACGGCCAACTCCTCCAGCGCGTCCCGGCACACCTCCACCCGTGGCACCGCCGCCGTCGCCGAAGACCACGGACATCCTCGGCGGGTTCGAGTCGTCGACGCCACGGCCGAACCTCGGCAGCTCCTCGACGCCGCCGCTCACGCTCGATGACGACATCCTCGGTGGCTCCGCGGCGACCCCGCAGCCGGGTCCGCTGCCCGGCGCGCCGGTCGATCCGTACTTCAAGTCGGTCTACGACCAGTTCCTCGCGGTGAAGAAGAGCTGCAACGAACCGACGACCGGGCTGACGTACGAGAAGTTCAGCGAGAAGCTGGTCAAGAACCGCGACGACTTGATCTCGAAGACCGGCTGCCGCGAGGTGAAGTTCACGGTCTACATCAAAGAGGGCAAGGCCGCGCTCAAGGCCACGCCCGTCAAGGACGAGTAAGAAACGGGGACAGGCTCCGGGGATCTAGCGATGCGAAATCGTTGAGGGTCTGGCCGGAAACGTACAAACCGGTGTCCGGTATCCGGCGGTTTGGTTTTGTACGTTTCGCGCCAGACGCCGAACGATGTCGTGCAGTTGGAGGGGAGGAGCCTGTCCCCGATTTTACGCCGCGC
>JANNBP010000187.1:0-21530 GCA_031385555.1 Deltaproteobacteria bacterium
CGAACCTGTGTCCGGATCGGTTGATCCCACCCGGGCTGCTCGGCGCGACGGTGTGCGAGACCGTCGTCGAGGTGCTGTTCCAGGATCCGAACGCGCTGATGTTCAACGAGTCGTACCTCAACCTCAACTCGAGCCTCGGCCTCGGCGTCAATGTCAGCGGTCTCGTCAACGTCAACCTGTGAGACGCGCGTGGTCGATCCTGATGGCTGCGTGTGGGAGTGACCTCGCGCCCGTCGCCGAGGTAGCGATCGTCGAACCGCCGGCGCTGCTCGAGCCCAGCTCGGTCGAGCTCGACTCCGAGCCCGCTGCACCCGCGACGCCGACCTACCACCGCGACGTCGCGCCGATCCTGACCACGCGGTGCGCGGGCTGTCATGTCGAGGGCGGCGTCGGACCGTTCCCCCTCGCGACCTTCGAGGCGGCGGCGGCGATGTCCGAGGCGATCGCGGGTGCGACGGCGACGCGCGCGATGCCGCCATGGGCCGCGGATGCGAGCGGGGCGTGCAGCACGTTCGTCGATCCGCGCTGGCTACGCCGGTACGAGATCGAGACGCTCGCGAACTGGCACGCGACCGGAGCGCCACTCGGAGATCCGGCGGAGGCGGTCGCCGCCCTGCCACCGTCACCGCCGCCGTTCGCGCCGGCGGTGACGCTCGCCTCGCAGACCGCGTACGTGGTGCGGCCGGGACCCGACGAGTACCGCTGCTTCCCGGTCGATCCTGCGCTCGCGCAGGGCACGTTCATCACCGCGCTCGCACTGCAACTCGACCGCGCGGACGTCGTCCATCACATGCAGCTGTTCGCCGCCGACGGTGCGCTCGGCGAGCAGACGATCGACCGGCGCGACGGTCAGGATCCGGGGCCCGGGTATGCCTGCGACAGCGAGGGTGTGGGCGCCGGACTGCGCTACATCGGCGTGTGGGCGGGCGGCGATCTGGTGCGGCGGTGGCCCGACGACACCGGCATCGAGATCAAGGCCGGGCACCGGCTCGTCGTGCAGTTCCACTATCACAACCACGGCAGCGAGCCGGTCGCCGATCAGTCGGCGATCCAGCTCGAGCTCGCGGACCGCGTCGAGCGGGTCGGCCGGATCACGAGCAACCAGATCACCGGCTTCGCGCTCGCCGCCGGGCAGACCTCGACGATCACCCAGATGTCGCCGCTGGCAGTCTCCGCACCCGAGCAGATCCGCGGCGCGCGGATCCACATGCACGGCTACGGAGCCTCGGCGCGGATGGAGCTCGTCCGCGACGGCGCGTCCACGTGCGTGCTCGATCTGCCGCGCTGGGATGTCGGCTGGCAGCTGTTCTATCGGTTCGCCGATCCGATCAGCGTGCTGCCCGGCGATCAGCTCCGGATCCGCTGCACGTACGACACGGCGACCTCGATCGGCCCGGTGAATTACGGAGCGGGTACCGAGGACGAGATGTGCATCGGGTATACGTTCTTGACGCCGTGAAGCTGCTCGACGCGATCCACGCGAACCTGACCGACGATGGTCCCCGCCTGGTCTACGCCGACCAGCTACAGGAGGCGAACGATCCACGCGGGGAGTTCATCGCCGTGCAGTGCGAGCTGGCCCGGCTGGGCTATGCGGTCAAGCCACCCGCGTGGGACTGGATCGGCGACGCGCTCGCCGACGACGAGGTCGACTTGGCGCACATCCGCAAGCTGCGCTCGCGCGAGACCGCTCTCCTCAAGGCGCATGGCGAGAGCTGGCTCGCCGAGGCGAAGCGACTCAATCCGCTGTACTCGCTGATGTCGCTGCGATTCGAGCGGGGCTTCATCACGCATAGCGAGACGGGAGCGTCGGCAGAGACGACCAAGAAGCTAGACGCGCTCCAGGAAGTGTTCCCGACGCTCGATTCGCTCGACCTGCCCTCGATCAACGACGGCGCGCTGGAGCAGGTCTTCGCGTGGCCCGGCTTCGCAGAGCTTCGCGCGCTGCGGATGCCGGTGCACGGACTCCGCGGCCTGACGCGGCTTTTGACCGCGAAGCTACGCGAGCTCGGTCTGCGCTGTACCGATCGCAGCGACCACCCGCTCGTCGCGTTGTTGTTCGAGTGGGCGCCGTTCAAGGAGATCACGGCGCTCGACATCTCGGGCGCGGCGCTGACGCCGGGCGACGCCGCGAAGCTCGTCGCCACCTGTGGGCCACTCGACGAGCTCCAGCTGCGCTCCGCGAAGCTCGGGCCCGAGGGCGCGGCCACGCTCGCGAACGCGAAGCCGCTGGCGAACCTACGGATCCTCAGCCTGATCAGCAGCGGGATCGGCGCGAAGGGCACCGCGGCGCTGATCAAGCTGCAGAAGCTGCGCGCGCTCGATCTCCGCAAGAACAAGGTGGGGCCCGAGGGGCGGCTGCGCTCGCCGAGCACCCGAGCGTGCGTACGATCGATCTCACGGGTAACACGATCAACGCCGAGACCATGGAGGCGCTGTGCGGCGGCAAGGGCCTGACGGAGCTGCGCGAGTTGTGTCTACAGGCAACGCACGTCGATGACGAGGCGCTCGGCGTCCTCGCGGTGTCACCGCTGCTCGGGCGGCTGACCGGGCTCAACCTGCGCTCGAACAAGATCACCGACGCGGGGGCCAAGGTGCTCGCGAAGTCGAAGCACGCCGCCAACCTGCGCGCGATCAACCTCAACAACAACGAGATCACCGCGGCGGGCAAGAAGGCGCTCGATGACTCGAAGTTTTTCGCACACACCCGGATCACCCTGCGCGGCTGACCTCTGGTCTGCGTCCTGCAGTCCACCTCACTCATGAGCGATGAAGAACAGCAGGAAGCCCAGGTCTGGCGAGACGAGTGGCTCGCCGAGGAGGTCACCAAGACCGAGCCCGACGAGGAGGCGGAGCCGGTCGAGGACTGGCAACTCTACGAGTGCTCGGTGACCGCCGACTGAAGGTTCCAGCCTGGCACCTGCTGGAGGCGTTCCGGCGCCGCTCGCTGTGAGCTCGAGCGCAGTTACGCATGGCACGTGCCTCGCAGTCGCCCACGGGATGGCCGAACGTCCCGACAACTCCGACGAGCTCCCTACCGTTCCCGAGCGCTTGCTCGCGAGGACATCGGGCGGTACCCGCTCGGCACCACCGCCGCACAGGCCTGACCTGCCGACGCAGGCCGAGCGCCTCGAGCAGCGCTAGCCCGACAGACGGGTGAAGAACGGCAGCGCTTCCTGCACCAGATCGAGGTGCGGATCGAGCTGCTTGCCGATGCCCTCGGTGACGGCGATCGCGACGTTGCACATCGTGAACGTCGGGTTCGCGCGTACCCGATGCCGGCGCAGGATGCCGAGCATGTCGAACGCGACCGTCGAGACCTGCACCTCGCCGAGCGGCTTGCCGTGGTAGCGGTCGACGAACGCGAGCACGTCGCGCTCGTAGGCGTCGTAGTTGGCGACCTTTGCCGACGGCGAGCCTTCGAACATCAGCTTCGCCATGGTCTTGCCGTCGCGTGTCGCCCACGCGGTGAAGAACCGCGAGAACGTGCTCTTCGCGTGCGCGTCGAGCTCGGCCGTGAGACCGAGGTCGAGGATGATCACCTTGCCGCGATCGTCGACGAGGATGTTGCCGGGGTGCAGGTCGGCGTGCACGAAGCCGTCGGCGAACACCATCTTGAGCAGCGTGCGAAAGCCGATGCGCGCGAGTCGCGTGGGATCGGCGCCGAGCTTCGCGGGTGCCTCGAGCACCTTCGCGCCGCGGATGAAGCCCATCGTCAGCACGCGACGGCTGCACAGCTCCGGGAACAGGACCGGGAAGCCGACGTCGGGATCTCCGGCGAACGCGGCGGTGAAGCGCTCGTTGTTGCGCGCCTCGATCCGTAGATCGACCTGGTCGCGGATCGCGCGCCCGAACTCGTCGACGCTCTCGACCGGTGCGAGCAACCGGAACGACGGGACCAGCGCGACCACCCACGCGATCGTGCGCATCACCGAGAGATCGAAGTGCACGAGGTCGTCGAGGCCCGGACGGCGGACCTTGACGGCGACTTCCTCTCCCGTCTCGAGGGTCGCTCGATGGACCTGCGCGACCGACGCCGAGGCGACCGGCGTGCGATCGAACGTCGCGAACAGCAACTCGATCGGGCTGCCGAGCTCCTCCTCGATCGTGCGCTCGACGTGGCGCCACGCGAACGCGCCGACGTTGTCCTGCAGCCGCGTCAGCGAGCGGATCACGTGCGGCGGAAACAGATCCGGGCGCGTCGACATGATCTGCCCCACCTTGACGAACGTCGCCCCGAGCGCGATCAGCAGCGCCGTGAACCGCTCGGCGAACCATGCCTGACGGCGTGCCTTCGGTCGCAACGAGATCACCAACCCGAGCCAGCCGCCGAACCAGATCACACCGTGGACCAGGAGTAACAGCGAGACCCAGAAGCCGCGGCCGATGAAACGGAAGACCCGCACGTGCCGGACGACGCTACCGCGGTTTGCCATCGCGCGTGACCGCCGGAGCCAACCCTGCGGAGCGTGCAGCCTCCCTGCACGAGTTGCAGGATCCGCAGTCGTCGATCGCCGTGGGATCGCGGGGTTGGCGCGGTACGACGGTTGCTGAGTCCGTGGTCATGCTGAAACTCGCTTGTCTCGCTGTGGCCCTCACTGGTTGCGTCGTCGTCACGGACGAACCCGACTCGTCGCTGGTCGTCTCGAACGACTCGAGCTTCGAGATCCACGAGATGTACGTGACGGAGATCGACAGCCCGACGTGGGGCGTGAACCTCCTCGACCGCTCGATCCTGTTCCCCGGCCAGCAGCTGGAGCTGGGGCTCGACTGCAACACCTACGACGCGATGCTGGTCGACGAGACCGGCGCGAGCTGCGAGATCCAGAACGTCGATCTCTGTTTCGACGACGCGGACTGGATCATCACGAACCGGTCCTGCCAGGTGTTCGAAGCGCGCGCGGCCGCGATGGCAGCAAAGTAGTGCGACGACCGCGCACGTCCTTCGTCTTGATGTGTACGAGGCTGCACAACGATCACCGTACCGATCGTGGCGCGACCTGGGACCTCCCTCGTCGTCCGTAGCGGCATATGAAGACTTCGATGTTCGTGGCAATGAGTCTCCTCGCCGCGTGTGGTGGCAAGAAGGACGACAAGGGTGATCCCGGCACGTCGGGCGGCAAGACGGTCGAGGGCAAGAGCGAGGCATCCGGTCCCTTCGCCGAGTTCGGCTCGAACGACGACATCCTCAAGAAGTGGCAGGGCGCCTGGGTGCTCGAGACCGGCGCGCTCGGCCACTACGAGGCCTGGGAGGTCAAGGGCACCAAGGTGACCTCGTGGGACGGCAAGAAGGAGAAGGTCCGCGACCTCGAGATCGAGTCGCCCTGTGAGGGCCGAGTGGTCGAGAAGAGCAGCGACGGCAGCTCGTCGGCGGATCACCTGACGTTCGCGTTCGAGGGCGACACGCTCCACACCGGCATGGGCTCGGCCGGCCTCAAGAAGGGCGACAAGTACCTCGCCTGCGGCTCCGGCAAGATCTTCGTGTTCGACGGCAAGACCTGCGTCGCGCACGAGAACAACTTCGGTCGCTGGGAGACCAAGCCGACCGAGTGCAAGCTCGACGGCGGCAAGCTCGTCGCGAAGCGCCCGGGCATGGGCGACATGTCGAGCACCTTCAACGTCGTCGGCGACGTGTTGATGGACGATCAGATGAAGGGCAACAAGGTCGAGAAGGCTGCGAGCTTCGCCGAGGCGAAGACGAAGCTCGAGACCTTCAAGAAGTAGTCACTGCCGCTTCGACAGCGACTCGAGGCGACGATCGATCTTCTGCGCGAGCGCGTCGGCCGGGTTCATGCTGCGCGCCTGGCGGCAGGCCGCGACCGCGTTGTCCCACTGCTCCTGCGCCCCGAACGTCAGACAGACGTTGAACTCGTAGCGCGGGTCGGCAGCCAGGCTCATCGCCTGCTGGAACAGCGCGAGCGCCCCGGCGAGATCGGCGCCGTACAGCTTCTCCTTGCCGGCCTCGTTGAGCGCCTCCGCCTTCTGACGGGTCGCGTCGTCGACGGGCGGCGGGACGTTCGCGGTGTTGGAGCCGGTGTTCGGGATCGGCCCGTTGGAGCCGGTGTTCGGCGGCGGGTCGACGCGCGCGATCCGCGGACCGCTGCAACCGGACTTGGTCAACAACGTCGCGATCGTGTCGGCGACGACCTCGATGGCCTGGGTCTCCGGGTTGTTGTTGTTGATGATCATCCCCGACGACTTGCCGTGGATCGTGGCGGTCCCGAGCAGCTCCTTGTCGCGGCCATCGGTGAGCACCACCAGCACGTCGACGACGGCCTGGTTGGTGTTCGTCAACATGCCGCCGGTGTTGCGGCCGACCTTGGTGATGTTGAGGTCGATCACCACGTCGGGGTTGGCCGTCGTGCTGATCGGCCCGACCGCCTCGAAGCCGCATTTCTGCCGCAGCCGTTGCGTCAGGTTGCTCTCCAGCATCAACGCCTGACCCTGCGAGGCGAACGCATTGGTATGCGCGCGCAACGCGATCGAGCGGTAGGACTGGAGGTTGGCCACCGGCATCGTGTTCTCCACGGTGGCCGACGGTTTACAGGAGATGAGCAGCGCTGCGATCGCGAGGGTCCGCACGGCCAGAGCATATGCCTGCAAGCGACCCCACGGATTTCCGTCGTCGAGAAAACAGCGATCGGCGGCAAACTGTGGGGAAGTCACGGTGCTGCGCCGACCACGCGGCAGTTGGTGAGGACGTTTGAGGGTCCCGCCGCATCGCCGGAGGCTCGCGAGACGAAGATAGCGACATCGATGCGTACCGCCCTGGCCCTCGCGCTCTCGTCCCTCCTGTTCGTACCGACCGCCGAAGCCGTCCGCGGCAACGAGCCTGCGGTCGTCACCAACGGTCGCCCCCAGCGGGCCCATCGCACCGTCGAGCTCGCGCCCCGCGATCGGATGGTCAAGTCCGGCCTCGCGAGCTGGCGCGCACAGCTCGATCGCGATACCGGAGTGCCGCTCCGTCTGTGGGGCGCGGGTCCGGTGGTGCCCGGCTCCGTCGTCAACGCGGCGATCGCGGAGGCGGCGGCCACGTCGTTCCTCGCCGCGAACCTCGCGCTGCTCGCGCCCGGGGCGAGCATCGGTGACTTCGTCGTGGTCGCGAATCGCGAGACCAACGGGATTCGCAGCGTCGGCTTCGAGCAGCGCGTCCAAGGCATCCGCGTGGTCGGCGGCACGGTGGGCTTCGCGTTCCAGTCGGATCGCCTCGCGCTCGTCGGTTCGACGGCGCTCCCGAACGTGCGCGTGCCGAGCCCCGGGTCGATCACGCGCGGCGCCGCCGCGACCCAAGCAGAGCGCTGGCTCGCGCAGGATGGCTACACGGCGCGCGCGAGCGCGGAGGGCGATCAGGTGATCTATCCCGTCATCCACGAACGCACCGCGCGCGGGGTCGACATCACCTATCACCTCGCCCACGAGCTCTCGATCGCGGATCGGGCGAACCACGCCGGCTGGAGGGTCTGGGTCGACGTCGCGACGGGCAAGCCGATCGCGCGGCGCGGGGTGGTGTCACGCGGCACCGGCAAGGTCGCCTACACGGTCCCGGTGCGCGGCGCCCAGGGGAACCGTGCGGACTTCCCGGCGCAGCTCGTCACCGTCAACGCGGGTGGCAACTCGGTGACCTCCAACACGACCGGCGACATCACGTTCACCGGCAACGGGCCGGTCAACGTCGACGTCGGGTTCACGGGACCCCTGGTCCAGATCAACGACGGCGACGGCTTGCTGTTCACCGACACGCAAGCGCTCGCGAATGGCGGCACCGCGGTGTTCGCGTCCGCGGATCCGCTCGCCGACGCGCAGCTCAGCGCGTTCGTCCACGCCAGCCTCGTCAAGCAGTTCGCGAAGCGCGTCGATCCGGCGCTCGCGTTCCTCGACACCACCCAGCAGGTGTTCGTCAACGAGAACGACGTCTGCAACGCGTTCGCCGACTTCGACAACACGATCCACTTCTTCAAGGCGGGGCAGGGCTGCGAGAACACCGCCCGGATCGCGGACGTCGTCTATCACGAGTTCGGACACCTCTGGCACTTCAACACCGTGATCCAGGGCGTCGGCGACGTCGATGGTGCGGTCAGCGAAGGCCTGTCCGACGTCACCGCGATCATGCTGACCAACGACGCGAAGCTCGGGCCGGGCTTCTTCGTCGACAGGCCGAACGATCCGCTCCGCAACCTCGATCCCGACGGGTCCGAAAAGAAGTTCCCCTTCGACGCCACCGGGGAGGTGCACGACGACGGCGAGCTCATCGCGGGGACGTTCGTCGATCTCGATCGTGCGCTGCAGGCCAAGCTCGGCGCGGGGCCGGGGCGCCTCCAGCTCGAGAAGCTGTTCCTGACCGTGCTCCAGCGCAGCAACGGGCTCGCGTCGGCGTACGCCGAGGCGCTGCTCGGCGATGACAACGACGGCAACCTGGCGAACGGCACGCCCAACAAGTGCGAGATCGACGCGGCCTTCGCAGCACACGGCCTGGCCGACGAAGCGACGGTGTTGGGCGCGGCACCTCCGTCGCGCGACAACTTCACCTTCACCGCACCCGTCGCGGTCGACTTCACGGGGGCCTGTGCGGCGGGTGCCCTGGAGGTCGCGTCCGTCAAGGTCGAGTTCGGCCTGCGCGGTGAGGCCACCGAGACGGTCGAGTTGACCAAGGGCGGCACCGAGTTCACCGGCACGATCCCGACGCAGCCCGCCGGGAGCGTCGTCGAGTACCGCGTGATCTACACGCTCACCAACGGCACGTTCATGGCGTTCCCGTCGGGCAACGCCGCCGACAAGTTCTTCGAGTTCTACGTCGGGCCGATCCGCGAGATCCAGTGCTTCGACTTCGAGGACGGCGCGCAGGGGTGGACGCTCGGCGACCAGTGGGAGGTCGGAACGCCGCTGGGGCTCGCCGGCGATCCCGAGGTCGCGAACGGCGGCCAGAACGTCCTCGGCGTCGACCTCACCGGCGACGGGTTCTACAATCCCGAGGGCGAGACGTTCGCGGAGTCGCCCGAGATCGATCTGAAGGGGGCGAAGAAGGTCCGCCTGCAGTTCCATCGCTGGCTGACCGTCGTCGATGGCTTCCTCGATAGCGCCACGATCAGCGCGAACGGGCAGTCCGTGTTCGAGAACGCCGGGATCCAGCCCGGTGCGCAGACGCTGACCAACCACACCGATCGCGAGTGGCGGTTCAAGGACCTCGATCTGTCGGCCGTGATCCCGACCGGCAAGCTCAAGCTCAAGTTCGCGCTCTCGCCGCACGATCAGTTCGGCTTTCCCGAATTCGGGGGCTGGAACCTCGACGATGTCTGCGTCGTCGAGGCGGTCGAGCCGAGCTGCGGCGACACGTTCGTCGACACGGGAGAGGCCTGCGACGATGGCAACCTCGTCGACGGAGACGGCTGTTCGGCGACCTGCGAGGTCGAGGTCGCGGAGCCCGCCGATGGTGGCTGCTGCGGGACGGGTGGCTCACCCGTCGGCCCGGCCGGCTTCGCGGTGCTGCTGGGTCTTGGCCTGCGGCGCCGCCGTCGCCGGTAATCGAGCTACGATAGCCGCGTGCCGAAGCGCCTGAGTCCCACGGACTCGATGTTCCTCGTCGGCGAGACCCGCGAGGTGATGTTCCACGTCGCCGGTCTCATGCAGTTCACGCCGCCGCCCGACGCGCCGCGCGACTACATGCGCAGCTTGATGGACGAGGTCCGCGCCGGCATCGCCGCGCACTACCCGTGGAACCAGCGGCTGCGCACGCCGAATCTGTTATCGAACCCGGCGCAGAGCTGGATCGAGGACCCCGAGCTCGACCTCGAGTACCACGTGCGCCGATCGGCGCTGCCCTCACCGGGCGACGAGCGCGAGCTCGGCATCCTGGTGTCGCGGCTCCACAGCTATCCGATCGACTTCCACCATCCACCGTGGGAGTGCCACCTGATCGAGGGTCTGGAGGGCGGCAGGTTCGCGATGTACATCAAGGTCCATCACTCGCTGGTCGACGGATTCTCGGCGATGCGCCTCCTCAACGCGGCCCTCGGTAGCGACGCGTCGGAGCGCGAGCGCCCGCTGTTCTTCGGCATCACGCCGCCGGAGCGCGGACCGAAGCCGGAGCTGATCGGCGCCAACGTCTCCGAGGTGCTCGCGGCGGCGCGCAAGCAGTACGGCGCGACCAAGATGGTGGCGAAGGCGATCGCGAAGGTGCGCCGGCGCGAGGAAGAAGACCTGATCGCACCGGGGCAGGCGCCGAAGTGCATCCTCAACGCGCGGATCGGGCGCAATCGGCGGTTCGCCACGGCGAAGTTCCCGATGACGCGGATCAAGGCGCTCGCCAAGAAGTCGGGAGCGACGATCAACGACATCGTGCTCGCGCTGTCGTCGGGCGCGATCCGCAAGTACCTCGCCGAGCGTGACGCACTCCCCGGCGAGCCGCTGATCGCGATGCTGCCCGTCGCGGTGCGTGCGAAGGATGATCACGGCGGCGGCAACTCGGTCGGCGCGATCCTCGCGACGCTCGCGACCGACCTCGAGGATCCTGCGGGGCGCTTGACAGCGATCATCGCGTCGACGAAGAAGGCGAAGCAGCAGCTCGAGGGGATGTCGAAGAACCAGATCCTCAGCTATTCGGCACTGCTGATCGGTCCGGCCATGCTGCAGATGCTCCCGGGCATCGCGGGGCGCGTCAAGCCGGGCTTCAACGTCGTGATCTCGAACGTGCCGGGTCCCGAGCAGCCACTGTACTTCCGCGGGTCGAAGCTCGAGTCGACGTACCCGCTGTCGATCCCGGTGCACGGGCAGGCGCTCAACATCACCTGCAACAGCTACGCGGGCCAGCTGTGCTTCGGCTTCACCGGTTGTCGCGACACGCTGCCGTCGTTGCAGCGCATGGCCGTCGCATGCGTCGAGTCGCTCGACGACTACGAGCGCGCGCTCGGGCTCTGAAGCTTCTCCAGGGCGGTACGCAAGGTCGGTGGAATCGGCACCGCCTTGCGTGTCTGCCGGTCGACGAACACGTGGACGAACGTGCCGTGTGCCGCCGCGGCGTGGTCTTCGTCGAAGATCGCGATGCCGTAGGTGACGGCGCGATTGCCGAGCTTGTCGACGCGCACGCCGGCGCGCAGCACCGTCGGGTACGCCAGCGGCTTGTGATACGCGCAGGAGGATTCGACGACGAGGCCGATCACCTCACCGTGGACGATGTCGAGGCCGTGGTCGATCAGGTAGAGGTTCGCGGCGCTGTCGAAGTACGAGTAGTACGTGACGTTGTTGATGTGGCCGTAGACGTCGTTGTCGGACCACCGCGTGGTGATCGAGGTGACGAACGGGTACTCGGCGATCGACGGCCTCACCAGTAGCGCTCCGCGTTCGAGAACAGCTCCGTCAGGATCGCCGGCGTGATCGCGCACGGGGCGTTGGTCAGCAAGCGCTGCTGGGGCAGCACGCGCTCGACGAGCGCGGGGATGTCTGCGGCCGCATAGCCGACGCCGGCGGTCCCGTTCGGCATCCCGATCGCCTTCATCAGCGCCACCACGCGGTTGCCGAGGAGCTCGCCGCCATCGCGGGCGATCGTACCGTCGACGTCCGCCCCGAGCAGTGCCGCCGCCTCGAGGTGACGCTCGGGTGCGGTGTCGCCCGTGAACCGAAACACCGCCGGTGCGGCGAGCGCCACGGCCATGCCGTGCGGCACGAGCGGCGACGTCGGATAGCCGGTCGGTGCGAACGACTTCACACCTCCACCGATCGCATACGCCATCGCATGGGGTGCGTGGACGCCGGCGTTGCCGAACGCGATGCCCGCGAGCGTCGCAGCCCACATCATCTGCTCGCGCGCGTACGGGTCGCCTTGCACGGCATGCACGAGGTGCGCGTCGAGCAGGCGCAGCGCCTCGCGACAGCCGACATCGCTCCACGGGTTCGCGCCTTGCGAGAGCGGTCGCGCGATACCGGTGCTCGGGCGCTGGTGATAGCGCCGCGCCGTGTAGGACTCGACCGCGTGACACAGCACGTCCATGCCGCTCGCAGCGACGACCTCCGCGGGCTGGGTCAACGCCACCCGCGGATCGACGAGCGCCTCGGTGGGGCGGAGCGTGGGCGACGCGATCGCAGTCTTCGCGTGGAGAGGGGACCAGGTACAGATCGCGAACCCGGTCACTTCGCTACCGGTGCCCGAGGTCGTCGGGCAGGCAAGGTGCGGTGGAAGCCGACCGGGAACGGGGCGTGCCTCACCGACCGGCGCGTTCAGGTACGTGCGTAGCGGCGCCGGATAGGTGGCGAGTAGCTGCGCCGCCTTACAGGTGTCGATCACCGACCCGCCGCCGACCGAGATGAACCCGTCGAAGCCCTTCGCGAATCGGCCCGCATCCTCGAACGAGGTCTCGGTCGGCTCGATCTCGATCGCGTCGTAGATCGCGACATCGACGTTCGCCTTCGCCAGCGACCTGGTGATCTCGGCGAACCACGGCTGCGCCCGGATCCGCGGATCGGTGAACACCGCAGCCCGCTGCACCCCGAGGGCACGAGCGCGTTCGCCGACCTCGCCGAGCACGCCGTGCCCGAAGGTGACGCGCGAGGCATCGACGGTGAACCCGCCGTCGCAACCGGCCTCGGCCAGCTCGTAGTGCCGACAATACATGCCCGCAGCATACCCGCCTGTAACGCACGACCGCTCGCCGGCGTAGACTGGTGACGATGCGCCCACTCGATACTCGCCACGTCGCCGTCGAGACCGCGACCTTCGGTCTCGGTTGATTCTGGACTCCTGACGCCCGGTTCGGGTGTCACCCAGCGATCGTGCGTACCCGCGTCGGGTATGCGGGCGGCACCACCACCGATCCGACCTATCACGACCTCGCCGATCACACCGAAGCCTTCCAGGTCGACTTCGATCCGGCGCTGCTGTCCTACGAGCAGCTGCTCGCGGAGCTGTGGGGAAACCGCAAGGGCGGGCGGAGCTACAGCCGCCAGTACATGGAGGCGGTGTTTCCCGCGAACGCCACGCAGGCGCAGATCGCGAAGGCGCGCGGCGTGAGCTCCGTGATCGAGGGCGCGCGGTTCTACGTCGCCGAGGACTACCACCAGAAATATTACCTACGGCACGACTCGACGCTGCTGCGCGAGCTCTCCGACTACACGCCGGTGCAGCTTCGCGAGTCGACGGTGGCGGCTCGGCTCAATGGCTACGTCGCGGGGAGAGGCTCGCCGGATCGACTGCGCGAGGAGATCGGGTCGTTCG
The DNA here is from genome assembly GCA_031385555.1 of Deltaproteobacteria bacterium. Lineage (GTDB taxonomy): Bacteria > Myxococcota_A > Polyangia > Haliangiales > Haliangiaceae > JABFXX01. The sequence goes on from JANNBP010000187.1 coordinate 13,202, forward strand.
GCTTATCCGCCGACGCTACGAGCCACCTGGAACGCGTCGCTTGTCGTCGGTAGTGCAGGTGAGACTGCAGGCGATGGGGACTGCGGACCGGTGCGACATCCCAGTTGCACTGGCTGTCGGAGCTTCCAGATAAACTCGGCCAGCCACCCGTTTGCAAGTGATCTCGCCGGCTTGAGTGATGGCCCTGACGTTGCGTAAGGGATGGTCATGCCTTCCTTCCGCCGCGCTCTGTTCACTCTACTTCTCGCCTCCTGCGCCACCGAGCCCGAGGGTGATTTCCAGGTGGATTGCGGCGAGTCGGGCAAGTGCGACGGGCTCGGGAGCCTGCAGTCGCTGATCCGCGATGCCAAGGAGCTCGACCTCGGTGACCTGATCGCGGTCGGGAGCAAGCTCGGCTCGACCCAGCTGTCGAGCGCGCTGTCGTCGAGCGACTTCGCCTCGATCAAGCTCGACGAGCCGCGGTTCTTCGCGCTCCCCAGCGTCTCCGCCCCCGATCTCACGCTGCAGAACATCGACGAGCTGATCTCCGGGCTGGCCGCGCGCTACGGTGAGCGCGAGCTGTCGACCGAGGTCAACCGGATCCGTCGCGCGCACCTGATGACCTCCGGCGACAAGGTGTTCGTCGAGAGCTCGTTCCGGATCGGGACCAACCTCAACGCCAACTGGGGCCACGCGGTCGGTGGGCTCGATGCCTCGGCGACCGTCGGCTTCGGTGCGGGCGGCTCGATCGAAGCGCGCGTGATCGGCGCGTACAAGTCCGAGCTCCAGGGCATCTCGCGGGCGCCCCTCGGCGCGCTGGCGAACCTCCGCGGGTTCGTGCTGCCGCGCTCGATCGAGGACATCCGCACGATGAAGCCGGGCGAGTCGTTCGCGCTGTCGGGCGAGGGCCACCTCGGCGCCAACCTCGGCGTCGGCGTGCCGATCCTGATCGCGAACCCCGGCGCGATCACCTACAACCTCGTGATCTCGGCGGGTCTGCGCACGCGGATCGCCGGCCAGCTCGACGTCCAGCTCGTTCGCCTCGCCGGCGACGAGGTGGTGGTCGACGTCGGCATGCAGAAGGTCCGCGAGTCGTCTGCGAAGCTCGCGCTCGAGGATTCGTGGGGCGTCCAGGGCCTCCTCAAGACCAGCATCTCGCTCGGCGGGATCAACGTCGATCTCGGCAAGCTCGCCGACAAGGCGCTGCAGAAGCAGCTCAACGCGAAGTTGAATCTGCTCTCCGGCGAGCTCTCGCAGGCGAGCTCCAAGCAGCGCGTCTCGGTGGCGCGCCTGCGGTTCTCGCTCGACGGTGGCGACGCGACCGTGCTCGGACCCGCGCTCGCGCAGGCGCTCGAGGGCGACGTCCGGCTGGCGCAGGCGCTCGCGAACCGCGGCGAGCCGGGCGTCAAGGCCGAGTTCGATCTGCTGCGCTCCGGTGCGTCGAGCACGAGCTACGCCGGCATCGACATCCTCGGCATGAGCTTCTTCAAGCAGAAGATCGAGAGCGAAGGCTCGGTCGTGATCCAGACGCCGGGTGGCGCGCGCAGCCTGCTGTTCCAGTCGCTGCACGTGCAGTCCGGGTCGTTCTTCAGCGAGCATGGCTTCACCCGCGTCGGCGTCTCGGGCCTCAACTTCGATCCCGAGACCGGCGAGGGGCGCGGCGAGGCGAACCTGTTCGTCCAGCTCCAGGAGGCCGACGAGTTCATGGAGCGCGACAAGATGCTGGACCACGTCGATGCGTTGATCCTGTCGCTCGGCGGCAAGGCGGCGCTCGGCGCGATCGAGGTCCACGGCAACGCGCTCCAGAAGTTCGTCGAGCAGGCATGCCCGAACAGCCAGGCGTTCGATCCGTGCCGGGTCAACGTGCTGTCGGGCGGCCCGGTGATCGACATGCGCGCGAAGGGCGTCCAGGCCGCGCGCGACAACGCGGGCCAGCTCAACTCGTCGCAGGTCGCCGAGCTGGTCAAGCTCGCCGAGTTCCGGTTGACGACGCAGGCGACCTACGAGCCGCACGCGCAGCTCGTCGGTCCCGACGCCACGTTCACGGTCGACTACCGGCTCGACGACACGGCGCTCAACTTCCTGATGACGGAGCGCGATGGCGCCGCGTTCAAGACCGCGCTCAAGGCGTATGCAGGGGCGGTGGGTGTCGACCGCACCCACAACGGTAGCGAGCTGGCCTCGGACCGCGCGCGCATCGAGTCCAACCTCAAGGCGCAGATCGACGACCTCACCGGCAAGTTCGAGGCGGCCTCGGCCGACTACCAGCGGCTGCTCGGCGTCGAGAAGGCCGTGATCTCGAAGCTCGGCCCCGTCGGTCCCAAGCTGCTCGAGATCCGCGTGCCCGTCGATGCGAGCAAGCGTCCGGTCTACGAGGAGGCCGCGATCGGCTCGCTCGCCGAGGGGCGCTCGCGCATCGTCACCAAGCTGTTCGACGCCCTGACCAAGAAGTCGACCGGGTTCTCGACCCACGCGGAGCAAGCGACCGGCTACGCCCTGCTCGGCCTGGTCGAACCCGCGCGGATCGACCTCCGCGTCGGTGCGGCGATGGACGTGTCCGACGGATTTTCGCAGGACTTCACGCACTACCGCGCCGCCGGCTACGGCCCGTTCGATCAGTACGGTAAGGGCGACAAGGTCGCGCCGATCGACGGCGGTCTGTTCAGCATCGACGCGCTGATCGCAGGTCAGTAAGTACGTCGCAGCACGGACGTGCTCCGACCCGAACCAATCCTTTGAGTTTTCCCCGGCGTACGTTCCATCTTTCGAGAGAGACGCCCGCCGTGTAGACGACGTCCCATGGGTCCGGAGGTCCCCATGTTTCGAGTCGTCGAGATCCATTCATCGTCGAGCCAGCCGAGGCCAGTGCGCGAGTTCTCGAGTGCGTACAGGGCCGTCGACTTCATGACCGACGCGTGGTTTCGCAAGGACCGGCGCGCGCGAAACCTCTACCTCGTGGACGACGATGGCCGGGTCATGCTTAGCCCCGAGGACATGATCGGCCCCTGCACCGAGGTGTGGCTATGATGCTGCTCCGGCTCGTCATCGCGTTACTCACCGAAGCACCGGCCCAGGACGCGGTGACTCGGGAGCCGGCGTCCCGTTTGTGCACGCTGTTCTTGGCGCCATGTCCCGAGGTCGAGGTCGAGGCCGAGCGCTGCACCGGGCTGTTCGTTTCCACGGTGACCGACTGCGCCGTCGCGCCAATCGCGGCACCGCGGTCTCGGCGTGCCCCGCCATCCGAGGGACCTCAATTCCCGATGGACCGCCCGTGGCAGCGGCCGCTGTGAAATAGGTCAACCGGTGCGAGCTCTCTACAGACGCGTCACTGCGCCGGTAGCCAGGTCGACGTCATACGTCGTCACACCGTCGAGCACCAGCGTCGTCGGCGAACCCGACGCACCGTACGTCAGTCGCGCCGACGAGTTGAACACGCGGAGATCCTCGCCACGGTTCCGCTCGGTGTTGATCGTGAAGTCGATCGTGCCGAACGTCGGCTCGACCTGCGCGGGCAGGTAGCGAACCTGCTCGTACACCGCGTCGAGCTGGACGAAGTAATCGGCGAGCTCTCCCCCGGTGGTCACCGAGGTGCGGAGCGACAGCGCATCGGGGCCGCGGAAGCGCGCCTTGTCGAGCATGAGGTCGCGGATCTCCCAGTCGACGACGCGGTCGATCTCGGTCATCGAGAGCGCGCCTTGCGACTGCGAGCCGGCCAGCGTCAGCCGGAAGTGCGCGTGGTGTGCATTACCGTCGCACGGCACGAACGTGTGCGCTTCCGAGCCGTCGTTGCAGTGGAACGTGAACGCGAAGTTCAGCGAACCGACCGCTCCGGTGCCGTTGTACTCGAGGCCGGTGTCGCCGCTCATGCCGGTCAGCACGAAGCTCTCGGGCCACACGTTCTCGCTGAGTCCGGCCACCAGCAACTGGATCGGGAACTCGGCCTTGACGTGGGCCGCCATGATCAGGGCGAGCTCGTCGGAGTCGCGCGCGCTCTCCTCCGCCGTCGGCGGGTCGGTCGGATCCGTCGGGTCGGTCGGGTCCGTCGGGTCGGTCGGATCCGTCGGATCCGTCGGATCATTGGGGTCGCGCGGGTTGCTGCTGTCACTGCACGCACCGGCAAGGGCGAGCACCGCTGCACCTAGAAGAAAAGCTTTCATAGTAGTTGGTTCAGCAATCGGCGGACCAGCGACGCGACAAGCCTCCTCACGGAGACCTCGTGACGACGGCGCGCGCACGCTCCGAGCGGCTGCGCGATCGCGCATCGACCAGCCGGTGTTCGAGGGTGTGGCGCACTGATCGTGGCGTTCCACAACGGTGCAAGCGTGTAACGCCAGGGCGCGCACCGTGGCGACTACGTCACCTCGCGAGCGTCGACCTCGTTGTCGCCGAGGATCTGCGCGTCCATGCACGAGAATTCTGCATGGCATACGACATGCTCGAGACGTGGGCATCATGAGTAGCCACAAGCACCAGAACAAGAACGGCAAGCGCATCGACAAGAACGAGGGCGAAGGCAGCCGCAGCGCGGACAAGGCCTACACGGCCGGCGTGCAGGAGTTCATCGAGGAAGATCGAGTCGCGAAGGCCGCCCGCGAGGCGAAGGAGTTCGTCGACGAGAACCCCACGCAGGCGGAGCGCGACGAGATGGCTGGTAAGGACGGTCCGGCGCCGATCTCCCATCGCCTCGAGGAGCTCGCTACCGAAGGGAAGGCGATGATCCACCGCGTGGTGAAGCGCGTGCGATCCGTGATCAGCAAGCGCCCCGCGCGCTGAGATACCGTCCCCTGGATGACCGATCTGGTGGTCCAGCGCAGCGGGCAGGGTAGGCCGCTCGTGTTCCTGCACGGCGCGACGCTCGATCACCGGATGTGGCATCCCCAGCTCGCGCTGGCGGATCGCTTCGAGATCGTCACCTGCGATCTGCGCGGCTTCGGGACATCGCCCGCGCCCGTCGGTGCCTTCAGGCACTGCGAGGACGTCGCAGCACTGATCGACGATCTAGGCCTACGCGACGTCTGCGTGATCGGGCACTCGATCGGCGCGCACTACGCGCTCGAGGTGGCGCTGCTGCGTCCCGACGTCGTGACCGGCCTGGTCTCGGTGTGCATGTCGGGGCTGACGCAGGACTACCCCGAAGACATCGTGGCGATGTTCGGCGAGCTCAAGCGCCTCGCCCGCACCCAGAGCGTGGCGGCAGCGAGGTCCGTGTGGGCGCGCTGCGACTGGTTCACGCAGGCGCGAGAACACCCCGCGATCGCCGCGCTACTCGACGACTACCTGCGCGACTACTCCGGGTGGTACTGGCTCCATGACACGCCGGCCACCAACCTGGCTCACCCAGCGATCGAGCGCCTCGAGCAGCTCGCGGTGCCCACCTTGGTGATCGATGGCGCGCTCGACCTCGACTACAACCACCGGATCGCGCGCACGTTGGTCTCGCGGATCAGCCGCGCGGAGTTGCTGCGGTTGCCGGGCAGCGGCCACATGGCGAGCCTGGAAGCCGCAGACGCCGTGACCTCGGCGATCGGGCAGCACGCCTCCCGGTGACATCTGCATATTCCGGAGATATATTCCGGTCATGCTGCGCAAGCTGCCACCCCAAACCCCGCTCTACGTCCGGCTGCCGAAGTCCGAGGGTGACAAGCTCGATCGCGCGGCCGCCGCGCTGGGCGTTCACAAGAAGGATCTCGTCGCAGGGCTGATCAACCGCCACGTCGATCCGGACAGCGAGCAGGGGCTGACCACGCTGACCACGCTGTCGACGCGCACGCCACCCGGGGGGGACGGACCGAGGCTGATGATGGGGACCTACGCGTTCCAGGCGTACGATCCGCCGGAGGTGATGAGCTCGGAGCAGGCAGGCAAGTTCCTCCAGATCGACGAGCCCGACGTGATCGAGCTCGCCGAGGCCGGTGAGCTGCCGGGTCGCAAGCTCGGCAAGGTGTGGCGGTTCTCGCGCGATGCGCTGGTCGCCTGGCTGGCGGGACCGAAGTCGAAGCGATGACTGAATATCTGTGAAATATTACGCTGCCTATTTCGGGCCGTACATCGCGCGCATCTGCTGCTTGTACTCCTCCATCGTGCCGAGCCCGATCGCCTTGCGGCGCGCATCGACGTTGGCCTCGTCCTCGATCGGCTGCGGCTTGCCGTCCATGAACTGCGTGCCGTAGCGCTGCGGCCGCTTCTCGGCGACGGCGACCCGATCGTAGAGGTATCCGTAGTCGGTGGGGGACGCATCGTTCGCGGCGACGGCCTTCTCGATCAGCTCGAGACAGTGCTTCTGGAACGCGGGATCGAGATCCGCGTGCTGCACCAGCAGCCACGCGGCGTGGGCGCCGTCGCGCCCGACCAGTGCGTGCCCGGGCCAGCCGTGCTTCTCGATCACCGTCTTCATGTACGTCGTGGTCTTGCTGTCGATCGTGGTCAGGTCGGTCAGCGTCTCCGGCGTCGGCTTCTCCGATCGCTTGCCGATCTCGATGCGCACCTGTTGATCCTCGGCCATCCATGCGAGCAGCTCGCGGCGGAGGATCGGATCACCGAGCGTGGCTTCGAACGTCTTCACGTTGACCTCGATCTTCGCGAGCGCCGCGGTCCAGCGCGGGTCGGCATGCAGCGACGCCAGATCCGCATCGAGCTTGGTGTGCTCGATATCCTTGAGTCCCGAGGCCACCGCTCGATCGAGCAGCGCGAACGCGCGGCCCGCGTTGCCGCCGAGAGCGAAGCAACACGCCCCGTTGTAGAGCGCGCCTGCCTGCTGGCCCCCGGTGGTCTGGGCACCGAGCGCCTCGTAGAGCTCGCCACACTTCGTCCACTGCTTCGTCTCGTAGGCAGCCTGGGCATCCGCTTCCGAGACTGCTGGCGCGCGCGGACCTGAACCGCTGAGCGGCGGTGTGGGTGTCGGGGCGGGTGCTCCGCAGGCGGCGAGCACGAGCGCGAGGATCTTCATGGCCGGAGTGAACCTCAAAAGCGGCAGTCGGGAAACCGCCGGAAGCTGGACAGTCCCCGAGCCTTGCGCGATCGTCGTCGAGCCATGCGACGTGTGCTGTTCGGGGCAGTGATCGCGATCATCGGGATGACCGACGCTCGTGCAGACAAGTGTCAGTCGCTGGCCATTCCCATCCCGGAAAAGTTCGAGCAGACCTCGCGGAACGACGTCAAGGTGCCCGAGATCGTGGACTACGGCGACAAGTCCCTCGATTCGTTCTTCGAGAAGCTGGCGCGCGTGGCCCGAGGGCAGAGCGTGCTGCTGCGGATCGGGACGTACGGCGACTCGAACTGGACCAACGACCGCACGGCCGGCGAGATCCGGCGCCGCCTGCAGCTCGCGTTCGGCGACGGTGGCCATGGCTTCGTCGGGTTCGGCATCCCGTGGGGCTGGTACCACCACCAGAACATCCAGCACGGCGTCACCGGGAAGTGGAGCGCGTGGAACCTGTCGGCGATGCCGATCAAGGACGGGATGTACAGCTTCGCCGGGATGTCGGCGGAGTCGTCGCAGACCGGTGCCACGGCGTGGGTCGAGACGGCGAAGTCCGGCGATCCGGTGGGCACCAGCGCGGCCAGCTTCGAGGTCTCGTATCTCGCACGCCCCAAGGGCGGCACGTTCGAGGTGCTGCTCGACGGCGAGGTCAAGGACACGATCGAGAGTGATGCCACCGCCGCCGAGGTCAAGTACCTCAAGTACAAGGTCGCCGACGGCGCGCACAAGCTCGTCCTCAAGGTGAAGAAGGGCAGCGTCCGGTTGTTCGGTGTCGCGCTCGAGCGCGACAAGGGCATCGTCCTCGACGGCATCGGCGTCAACGCGCTCAACCCGCTACGGATGACGCAGATGGATCGCGCGCAGCTCGCGGCCGGGTTGACCAAGCGCTCGTACGACCTCCTGATCGAGACGACGGGCACGAACGTGTGGTCGCCACTCGACCACAAGACGGTGATGCCGGAGCTGATGCAGCTGTTCAAGCAGGCGCTGCCGAGCGCGGCGTTCATGCTGTGGTCGGCGCCGGACTTCGTGAAGATGAACCGCGAGGGGCAGGACTTGATCAGCGAGCCCGCGATGCGGTTCATGGCGAGCGCGAAGAAGCAGATGGCCGAGACCTTCAAGATCGGCTGGTGGGATCAGTTCGCCGCGCTCGGCGGTGGCGGCTCCGCACCGAAGTGGACGAAGTCGCGGTTCTACGAGGCCGACGGCATCCACATCGGGCCGCGGATGAACGCGTACATCGGCGAGCGGTTCGTGCACGCGTTGCTCAAGGAGCTCGCGAAGCGCGTCGAGAAGGATCCGAAGCTCGGATGCAGCAAGTAGAGCTGAAGCTGACCGCGCTGCTCGTGGTCGCGATGACCACGAACGCCG
>JANNBP010000216.1:0-16686 GCA_031385555.1 Deltaproteobacteria bacterium
ATCCCAGATCCGCACGCCCTGGACGCGCTTGTGGATCAGCCCCTGGGGTGCATCGGTGACGATGCCGGCGATCGGCCAGCTCTCGGCGAGCGCGGCGGCGAGCTCGGGCGCGATCTTGCTGCGCTCCGCCGGATCCCAGACGCCGGTCATCGCGTCGAGCGCGCGATCGATCCGCGGTGACGCGCCTCCGAGGCGCGGCCGCATGTCCATATCGACGACGCCGTTCCACTGCAGCTCGGCGAGGTGGTAGTTGCCATCCTCGACGCGTTTTGCGAGCCAGGTGTCGCCGCCGGTCTTGAGCTCGATCACCACGCCGATCCGGCGCGCGGCTTCGATCAAGTACTCGCGCGGCAGCGTGTCCGCCGGCCTGGCCGGATCGCGGGGGGAAACGCGCTCGGTGCCGATCATCGTCAGCTTGAGCTCGACGCCACCCTTGTCGCGGATGCCGTTCTTGTCGGAGTCCGTCCACCCTGCCGCATCGAGCAGCGCACCCGCGGCCTTGGGATCGAACGCCGGCACCGCGGGTTCGACCCCGTGCACCGGGCCGCCCGACCAGATCGGCCACAGCGCCGGGCGCGCGAGGCGATCGAAGTGGCGCTCGGCGATCTGCTTGCGATCGATCAGCAACGCGAGGGCGTGCCGCATCCGCACGTCGTCGAGCGGGCTCTTCGTGGTGTTGAACACCAGCGTGCGCAACCGGGGCGGACGGAGCTCGAGCGGCGAGAACGCGGCGGCGATGCCCGGGGCGTTCGCCTGTTCCGGATAGTGTGCGGGGATCAGCGCCGGCAGGAGGTCGAAGTCGCCGCGCTTGGCATCCTTGAGCGCGATCGCGGCGTCCGGCTGATAGACGAACTCGACGTCCTGGATCGCTACTTTCCCTGCCCAATACTTGTCGTAGCGCGACAGGTGGATCGTCCCCGCCTTGTTCGACGTCACCTTGTACGGCCCCGAGCCGATGGGCAGCCCACCGGCGGCGAGGTTGTCGTTATAGATGTGCATCGGCAGGATCGGGATCTCGGCGAGCGCGCGTACGACCCAACCGGCGGGCTTGGGGTTACCGAGGACGAGGCGGACCTCGGTGGGTGTGATCAGCTCGACCGCGCTGATGTCCTCGAGCTGCTTGCGGAACATGTCGAGGCCGCGCTTGGGATCGCGGATCGCGTCGAGCGTGAACTGGACGTCGACGGAGCTCAGCGGGTGCCCGTCGTGGAACGTGGCGTTGGGTTCGAGCTCGATCCGGACCTCGAGGCCACCCCACGGCGGGGTCACCACGCGCCACGATCTCGCGAGCCGCGGCTCGTAGCGGCCACTGGTGCCCGGACCCGCCCCGGAATCGGGGGGGACGTACCGGATCAGCGGCTCGAACACCGGCCCCAGCAAGATCCTCCGCGCCCAGATTGACGGCGCCACCAGCGCGGACAGCCGGCCAGGCTCGGCGTCGAGGTGGATTCGCAGCGTATGTCCGCGCGCGGCGCGCACTTCGGATTCCGTCGAGACATCCGCGAGCGCGGGCGATCCGGGGGCGTTGACGGCCTCGGCGGCCGGATCGGGGGCATGTCGCCACGGTTTGACGCGTGCCGGCGACTCGCAGCCGAGGGCGACGGCGACGAAGCCAAGCAGGACGCCGACTTGAGAGGCCCTGACCAGCATGTTATGACCGCTCGCATGCTGCCGCACCGTCATGGTCTGCGCACCGTCCTGGTCACGTCCCTCACGCTCCTCACCGCCGCATGCGGTGAGGACAAGTTGAAGGGGCCTGAGGCTGAGGTGCAGAAGCAAACCACGAAGCTGAACATTCCACCGGTGCCGGCGTTCGATCTCGCCAACAAGCCGATCAAAGAGTTGCGGGTCAAGGGCAAGAAGAAACTCAAGACCGAGATCACGGTCAAGGGGTTTGTGACGTGGGTCTATGACTGCGCCACCTCGGTTCGGCAACCCGGCGAGGAAGAGAAAGCGGTACAGGAGCGGATCGACGCCGATCCGACCCTCTGCGAGCGCGCGAAGTTCTATGTGGGCGACGACAAGGACACGCCGGCCGAGAAGAGCCTGTGGGTCGTCGACGTGCCGCGCCCGTACACCAAGCTCGACGTCAAGCGGATCAAGAAGAAGGAGCGCACCGACCCGCTCAAGTGCGAGCCCGACGAGAAGGACAAGTCGAAGAGCGTCTGCCCACCGTACGCGGTGGGTGACGAGGTCGAGGTCACGGGCACGTTCGACCTGGCGTCGCCGCACAGCGAGCGCAACAGCGATGGGCTCCTCGTCTACAAGAAGATGAAGAACACCACGCAGCCGTACGAGTCGCCGCCGCCGCCGGTCGAGCTACCGGCCGCTCCGGGTGCCGCTGCCGGTGGCCCGCCCGCCAGGCCGTCGCCGCAAGACATCGTCAAGAAGCCGGGCTGAGCTCGGCCGGGCTCGCTGCACTACCTGGTGAGCTTGGTGACCAGGGCGCAGACCCGAGGATCGAGGGCGATGGTCCCTGTAACCGTGGCCGCGCATCTCGGGGTGATGCCGAGCAGCAGCTTGCGCTCCGACGGGGGCCCACTCGGTGGGACGATCGAGAGGATCACGGCGATCGGGTCCGTCGGAACCGGCGCATCGCTCGACGAGCGCGGCACGGCGAGCAGGCGCACGAGCTGATCGACCGCCGCCGCATCGACGGCGCCTTGCGGGGCTCGCGTCCATTCACCGACCACCGCGCCACGGGTGTACGTGACGCCACCGAGCTGGATCGAGTGCACGGTCGTCGGCTCCTCGCTCCACAGGGTGCGATCGACGTAGGCCGCGCCGGCCCGCGCGAGGATCGCGGCCGAGCCCTCGCCGATGCGCAGGCCGAGCGGCTCGGTCTTGCGCACGACGATGCCACCCGGAAAGACCGACAGCTCGAACGTCGTGTTGCGCTCGGCGGTGACGACCACGCGCGCGATCGGTCGCGCGGTCGGCGACGCGACCGGCTCGGCGGGCATCGCGAGCACGGCGAGCAGCTCGGCGACGCGTTCCGGATCGGCATCGCGCGCGGCAGGCTGTGCCGGCACCTTGACCCGCGGCTTGCGCGACAGCTCGAGCGCGCTGCCGTCGGCGAGCGTGACGCCGAGCGGTTCGATCGAACCCCCGATCGGAACCAGCCGGCGGTCGATCAGCGTCGCGAGACCCGCCAGATCGCGAGGGACATCGAACACCGCCGCCGCCGTGATCATCCGCTGCCACGCCGGCTCGGAGACGCAGGACGGGCCGAGCGCGGGACCGAAGATCGCGTGGTGCTCGCGGTCCGGCACCGGGCACCTCCCCGCCTCGACCGCGACCAGCGTGCCGTTCAGCGCGATCCGCGTGCCGCGATAGTTGGTGTCGACGGGGATCTTGCCGTTCGGCAACGCCACGATCGCGAGATCACCGAGCGCGGCCTCGAGGTGCTCGACGGCGACGGCGTCGACGAGCAGCTCGATCGGCAACCCCGCGAGCTTGGTCAGCCGGCGCGGTGATCCGGACAACGTGAAGCTGCCGACCTCGAGCTGATCGGCCTGCCCCACCTTCGAGAACGGATGGATCCGGAACGCCACCGGATCGGGAGCGATCGCCCGCGCGACCCACGAATCGACGAGCACGGCGTACTCGCCGATCACCAGCCAGCGCTGCTCCTCGCCGAGCGGTTGCGCGAGCTCGATGATCGCCCTCGCGTCACCGAGCTCGATCGTCAGCTTGCTGGTCACCGCGCCGCCCGCGGCTCGGTCGGCGCGGCGATGCCACTGCGCGCCCCGCAGCGCGGCCATCACGTCCTCGATCGCCTGCGACTCCGCGTCGGCGGCCGGGTCGGTCCACTTCCAGCCCGTCGACGATCGGGCATCGCGCACGATCCGGAATCCGGGAGATGATGCTCGCGGCCCGCTCACCCACTCGAACCCGGTGATCGCGGCGATCGACAGCTCCGGCACCAGCGTGCGATCGCTCGGCGTGTCGTGGCCGCGGCCGAGCAGCAACGCCACGGCGAGCAGCAGCGCGATGGCCCACGCGACGAGCACGGCGGTGCGGCTCGCGATCACGCGGCCTCCTGCTTGCGCCGGGTGCGGCTTCGCCACAGCACGAAGCCACCCCCGAGGAGCAGCCACCCGAGCGGGATCCCCGCGACGCACATCAAGCGGATCGCGCGCTTCTCGGTCTCGGTGAGCACGAGCCGGATCTGGGTGACCGCACGCTCCGCGATGTCGACCTTGCGATCGCTCGCGCCGGCGAGCCAGCGCACCGCACGCGCGAGCCACAGATCGTTGGCGGGTGCGCCACCGGCGATCAGCGACGTGGTGAACGACTCGATGGAGCCGACGGCGATCACGCGCGTCTTCCCGGTCACGCCGCCCCTGCCGATCGCGGCGAGAATCACCGGACCGCCGAGGTCGTCGAGGTCCTTCTCGGGCGCCGCCTGGAAGTCGCGCTCGCCCCAGCCTGCCGCCGTGGTGCGCACGAGCGGGAGACCACCGTCGACGATCACCGCGCGCGGTTGAAACCACAGCGTGGCGCGGGTCTTCGCGAAGCCCGCGTTGATCGGATGATCCGCGTACCCGTCGGTGACGAGCAGGCCGCCGTCGACCTCGCGCACCGCGAGCGCGGGATCGATCGCCACCGCCGCGGGGAGCCCCAGGCCCTCGCCGGCGAGCACGCCCTCGAGCCCGCCGGGTGCGGAGCCTCCCGGTAAGTGGCGGCTCGACGCGACCACGAGCAAGCCGCGGCCCGCGCGCACGTGATCCTGGATCGCGAGCGCCTCGCGCGGCGTCAGCGGCACCGCCGGACCCGCGACGATCAGCACGCGGCAGCGCGCGGGCACGCCGGTGTCGACCGCGACGTCCTCGAGCATGAAGCCCTCCGCGCGCAGTCGATCGGCGACCGTCGACCAGTCGGCGCCGGCCTTCGAACCGGCGATCCGGGCCATCGGGAGCTCGGCGTGACCGGTCGTGGCGCAGATCATGTACTCGCGGCGGTTCGCGAGTGTGGCGAGCGCGCCGGTGAGCGCCTGCTCGACGACGAGCCGCTCGACCGTAGGCGCATCGCCCGGACCTCTGGTGAGCGATGCGAGCCCGAGCAGATCGACGACCCGGCGACGACCACCGAGATCGACGACCACGGCACCACCCTGCGCGAGGTCTCCGCGGGCGAGCCCGGCGGTCTTCGCGATCGCGGCGATCCCACCGGGTGCACTCGCCGGATCGACCGTTCGCACGGTGACCGGACCGGCGTCGGCCATGCGTTGCGCGACCTTCCCGATCTCGTCGTAGATCGGTTCGAGGCCGCCGAGCGTCGGCAACACGATCGTCAGCGTCGCGTCGCCGGGCAAGCTCGCGAGCACCTCGCGGGTCGCCGGATCGAGGGTGTTGCGATCACCCGCCGAGACATCGAGGGCGATCGGATGCCGTGCACCGTGGACGCCGAGCAGGATCGCGACGGCCGCGACCGCCGCCGTGCCCGCGCCGCGCAGCCGCAGCTCTTTGGATCGCCGCCGCCCCGCGCACGCGAACCAGGTCGCGGCCGACAGCCCGGTGACGGCGAGCCCGACGACCAGCACGACCGCCCCGGCGCGGATCTCGCCGCGCGCGAACCCGAGCACGGTGCCGCGGATCGAGATCGCTTCGAACACCGCCGCCAGCGACGGATGCTCGGCGGGGAGCTCCGGCCACAGCTCCGGGAGCTCGCCGATCAGGAAGATGCCGACGAGCAGCGCGAAGCCGAGCGCTCCCGCGGCGAGCGTCGATCGGGTCGCGGCACTCGCCGCGATCGCCCAGGCGAGGAGCGCGACGCCGATCGCGATCGCCCCGAGATAGCCCACCACGATCGCCCCGAAATCCCAGCCACCGCCGTCGGCGCGAAACACGGCGACCACGCCGAGGTACGCGAGGGTCGGGATCCAGAGCAGCGCGTACATCACGCTCGCCGCCAGCCACTTGCCCACGACGGCCGCGCGCTCGCTGACCTGCGCCGTCAGGAGCAGCTCCCACGCGCCGGTGCGCTTGTCGTCGGCGATCGCCCGCATGCCGAGCAGCGTCAGCACGACGAGCTGCAACACCCACGTCAGCAGCGTGCCGGCGAGCTGGCCCTCGAGCAGCGCGCCGAGCGGCGCCGCGCGCTGCGGATCCGAGAGCTGCCCGACGAGCCCGGCGAACGCGACCCCCTGGACGAACAGGAACACGCCGCCGATGCCGTAGACGAGGGGCGCCCGAAACATCTCGTGCAGCTCGCGCCGCAGCACCCAGTAGACGGCGCGCGCGCTCATGGTCGTACTCCTGCGACCGCCGCGCGTGCGCCTGCTCGTGCTCCTGCTCCTGCGACCACCACACATGCCCGAATCCAGCGCGTGGTCAGAGGGTCGCCAACCCGCCAACCCCCGCCAACCTTCGCCAAGGATGGATCGACCAGAGGACGGTCGCGGGATCGGTCGCGGGATGGTTGCGGTGACCGCATGCGCACACGCGTTTGGTCAATCGATCCTTGGCGAAGGTTGGCGAACCTCGGCGGGTTGGCGACCCTCTGAAGGAGCCCTGATCTGTGACCGAGCGTGCTCATGCGAGCTTCTCACCGAGCAGCTTCACGACCGCCGCTTCCAGCCGATCCGTTCCCGTTTGTTCGAGCAGCTTCGCCGGTGTGTCACAGGCGACCAACACGCCGTCACGCAGCACGGCCACTCTGGTGGCCAGCGGTTCGAGATCCGACACCGCGTGACTCGACACCAGCGCCGCCCTCCCCTCGCCGATGATCGCCGCGAGGTGCGCGCGCATCTCCGACGTCTGGATCGGATCGAGGCCACTGGTCGGCTCGTCGAGCACGAGCACCGGCGGATCGCCGAGCAGCGCATCCGCGAGCCCGACGCGCTGCCGGTAGCCTTTCGACAACGTGCCGATCGGGCGCTCGAGCTCGCTCGCGATGTTGACCGCCTTCGTGGCCTTCGCGACTGCTGCCTCGGCGTCCGCGATCCCCTTGAGCCGCGCGCGCAGATACAGATGATCGCGGACGCGCGGTTCGAGCGGCGCTGGGGCGTGCTCCGGCAGATAGCCGAGCCTCGCTTGCGCCCGCACGCGCTGCGTCTCGATCGCGATGCCGTCGATCGCGACCTCGCCCGCGTCGGCGTCGAGGAAGCCCGTGACGATGCGGAGCAACGTGGTCTTGCCCGCGCCGTTGCGACCGACCAGCAGTACGACCTCGCCGGCGCGAACGTCGAGCGTGACCCCGACGAGCGCCCGGCGCTCGCCGAAAGCCTTGTCGATGGCGCGCGCGACGAGCATGGTCGAGTCATACCGCGGCTGAGGTGCTTCGCGTCGCGGCAGCTCAGTCGCCTTCGGACGGCGCGCGCGTGGTCGGACGCCCTGCTGGGAGCCGGATCACGAACGTGGTGCCGTCGGGGCTCGAGTTGCACTCGATCGCGCCGTGGTGATCGTCGACGACCTTCTTGACGATCGCGAGACCGAGGCCGGTGCCGCCCTTCCTGCCGGTCGCGAACAGCTCGAACAACCGACCGCGCACCTGGGCCGGGATGCCGGGCCCGTTGTCGGTGACAGTCCACACGAGCTGATCGTTCTCCTTCTCGATCTTGACCTTGAGCCGACCGCCCTCGGGCATCGCCTCGACGGCGTTGCTCGTCAGGTTGTGGAACACGCGCATCAGCTTCTGCTCGTCGAAGTAGGCGATGCCGTCGTAGCGAGCGTCGAGCTCGAAGTCGATGCCGCGCCCGGCGACCGCCGCCCCGAGCTGGGTGGCGAGCTCCTCGGAGTACTTGTTGACGTAGACCTTGCGGATCAGCAGATCCGAATCGCCGCGCGCGAACGCGAGGACTTCGCGCGTCATGCCGGCCATCAGATCGAACTGGCGCTGGATCTGGTCGACGTACTTCTCGCGCTGATCCGCGTCATCGGCGGCGGCCATCAGCTGCGCGTAGCCGGAGATGATCGTCATCGGCGTCTTGAGATCGTGCAGCAGGCCCGCGAGCATCCGACCGATCGAGGTCAGCCGATCCTGGTTGCTCTGCTCGTTGCGCCGGCGCGCCATGCCGATCGCGTTCGCGGCTTGCGCGGCGATCAGCACGAGGAGCTTGAGGTCTTCCTCGCCCCACGCATTCTCGCGATCGCGTGCACCCCGGCGCTGATCGATGATCTCGATGCCACCGATCACGTCCTCGCCGTCGACCAGCGGCGCGACCAGCAGGTGCTCGGGAGACACGCCGGTCTCCTTCGCGATCGCGGCAGCGTGGCGCGGGTCTTCCGCCGGCCGATCGATGACCAGCGGGGTGCGATGGGCGATCGCCCAGCCGAGGATGCCGGTGCCGTGCGGCAGCGTGCGCTCGATCAGCTTCGGTGCGGCAGGACCCTGGACCGTCGCGAACCGCAGCTCGCCGTTGGCCTCGACGAGCGCGATCGAGCCGGCGCCACCGCCGAGCACCGTGATCGCCTGGGCGAGGATGCGCGACAGCAGGTCGTCGAGATCGAGCGCACGGGTCAGCTCCTTCTCGACCTCGTAGAGCGCGTTGAGCTCGCGCGTCCTGCGCTCGAGGTCGCGCCGCGCGCGCTGCAACTCCTGGTTCTGCGAGACCAGCGAGTGGTAGAGCCGCGCGTTCTCGATCGCGATCGCGGCTTGCGACGACAGCGCCATCAGCAGCTCTTCGTCGGGCTGCGTGAATGGGCCATCGGTCTTGTTGAGGACCTGGAGGACGCCGACCAGCCCGCCGAGTGCCCCCAGCATCGGCACCGCGAGGATCGAGCGCGTGCGAAAGCCGCTCTTGAGATCGACCGCCGGCTGGAACCGCTGATCGGCGTACGCGTCGGGAATATTGACGATCTCGCGGGTCTCGGCGACCCAGCCCGCGATGCCTTCGCCGACCTCGAGCCGGATCTCGACCCGCTCGTCGCCCTGCACGACCTTGCTCCACAGCCAGCGGCCGTCCTCGGTGACCAGGTAGAGCGTGGAGCGATCCGCATCCATC
The DNA here is from genome assembly GCA_031385555.1 of Deltaproteobacteria bacterium. Lineage (GTDB taxonomy): Bacteria > Myxococcota_A > Polyangia > Haliangiales > Haliangiaceae > JABFXX01. Next base: position 8,948 of record JANNBP010000216.1, read on the forward strand.
AGCTCGGTCACCTTCGCCATGATCAGCGTCAGCAGCGCATCGAGATCGCCGGTCTCGGAGAGTGCCCTCGACACCTCCTGGACGAGCGCGACCTTCTTCTGCTCGCGCTGCAGCGCGGCTTCGAGCGAACGCAACGGATCCACGGCACTCGCCGCCTGGCCCACTCCGTCCGACATACCTGCCATCTTAACCAAAGCCCCGCCTGCAACCTCGTGCCAACCGCCTCTATTCCATGCCGCGCCGCCGCAGGTCGTCCTCGTCGAGCCCTTCGAGGTGCCCGATCTCGTGCAGGAGCGTATCGCGGATCTGCTCCGACAGCTCGCTGCGCGACTTCACGGCGCGCGCGAGGTTCTTGCGATACAGCACGATCGACGGCGCCTCACCCTCGCTCGGCACGACGTGCGGCTTGCCGACCGGGCCGCGGTAGAGCCCGAGGATCGTCGGAGGGAACGGCGGCTTGACCGCCGCGAGGTCCGACGGATCCGGCAGATCCACGATCTCGATCCGGGTCGCGCGGACGCGGGCCTGGCGATCCTTCGCGAGCGAGCGGATCACCGTATCGATCTCCTTCTCGAACTCCTTGACGGTGATCAACACCGGCGCCGACAGCTCGTTGGGAGCGAGGGACAGCGCGCGCGCCAGCTCTCGCTCACCGCCGGGGACGTCGCCGAGCTGCTCGAGGGTGAGCCCGAGGATCTGGTGCGAGTACGCGTCCTCCGGCTGGATCGCGACCGCGCGCTCGAGCGAGGCCCGCGCGTCGGCGAACCGCGACAGGTCGAACAGCGCGACACCCCTCTCGTGCATCGCATCGCCGCGGCCGGGCGACTGGCGAAGCGCGACCTCGACGCGGGCCAGAGCCTCCTCGCTGCGCCCCAGATCGTTGAGCGCCTGGGCCTCCAGCACCGCGAGGTCGGCCGCGAGCTGCGGGCTCTTGCGGCGGCGGGCGATCACGCGGCGGCTCCCACGCTGCGCGAGCTCCAGCCCGAGGCGAAGCGCGTCGCGGGTGTGTTCGATCGGATCCCTGAGCTTGTCGCCGGCGTCGGCCTTGCTGCCGTTGATATAGAAGTCCGCGACCGCGCGCAGCGTCTCGGGGTCGTCGGGATCGAGGGCGAGCGCCAGCCCGTAGGCGAGCTGGGCCTCGTGATCGCGGCCCAGCGCGGCGAGCGCCGAGCCCCGGAGATGGTGGGCCTCCACCGACGTCGGCATCAGATCCGCGGCGCGATCCGCGCAGGTCCACGCGGCGTTGAAGGCAGCTTCCGAGATCTGCTTGTTCGCGGCCTCGAGCAGCGCCGCGACCCGCGAGTCGTCGTCGCCCTCGACGGACTTGACCGGGCACTCGATCACGGCCTCCTCGTGATGCGGACGAACGTCCGGATGTTTCGGCGAGGGCGCGACCGCCGCGGCGACGGTGGGTGCCGGAAGCGAGGCCACGGGCGGAGGTTCGGAGAGGGTGTCTCCACATCCAACCAGCATCAACAGGCCCGCAGCCAGGACGCGCATCGCGTCGCCAGCATAGCCGGTCCCGCGCGCCAACGCGAAACGGTAGTACCGTCGCGCGGTGATCACGCGTCGCAGGTTTCTCGGAGGTTCGCTGGCTTCCGTCGCCGTGGCATGCGGGCCACGCGGGCCACGTGCCACCTCGCCCACGATCACGCACGGCGTCCAGGCCGGCGATCCCGAGCAAGGCCGGGCGCTGATCTGGTCGCGGTGCAGCGAGCCGGCCCGGATGGTGGTCGAGTGGGACACCACCGAGCGGTTCTCGAACCCGCGGCGCGTCGCCGGCGACGTGGTCACCCCGGCACGCGATCAGTGCGGCACCGTCGAGCTCGTCGGGCTCCCCGACGCGCAGACCATCGTGTATCGCGTGCGGTTCGAGCGCGAGGCGGCACGCGGTGCGAGCACGTGGGCGACCGGTCGGTTCCGCACGCCGCGGTTCGACAAGCTCCGGGTCGCCTGGACCGGGGACACCTGCGGACAAGGCTTCGGCCGCAACCCGGACTTCGGTGGGCTCCGCGGGTACGCAGCGATCCGCGAGGCGCAGCCCGACGTGTTCCTCCACTCCGGCGACATGATCTACGCCGACAACCCGATCGAGGCCGAGAAGCAGCTCCCGAACGGCGCGGTGTGGAAGAACGTGACCAACGAGCGAGTCTCGCGCGTCGCGCAGGAGCTCGACGATTTCCGCGCGCGGTTCGCCTACAACTACGAGGACGAGCATGTCCGTGCCCTCGCCGCCGAGGTCGCGCTGATCGCGCAGTGGGACGATCACGAGGTCCACAACAACTGGTACCCCGGCCAGCAACTCGCCGACGATCGCTACACCCGCGAGCGCGACGCCAGCACGCTCGCGGCGATGGCGCGCCAGGCGATGTCCGAGTGGGTGCCGTTTCGCAAAGGTGATCGGTGGGGCTCGGGCCCCAACCCCGTGCATCGCGTGTTGCACCACGGCCCGCTGCTCGACGTCTTCGTGCTCGACTGCCGCGCGTTCCGGTCGGCGAACAGCGCGAACACCGGAGACGACACGATGCTCGGCGAAGCGCAGATCACGTGGTTGATCTCCGCGCTCGCCGCGTCGAAGGCACGCTGGAAGATCATCGCGTGCGATCAGCCGATCTCGCTGCTGATCGAGGACGGCCCGAACCACGAGGGCTTCGCGAACGGTGATCCGGGCCCCCCGAGCGGACGCGAGCGCGAGATCGCGCAGTTGCTCGCGACGATGAAGTCGAGCGGCGTGAAGAACACGGTGTGGATCACCGCCGACGTCCACTACACCGCCGCGCATCAGTTCGATGCGAAGCGCGCCGCGGGCGTCGACTTCGAGCCGTTCTGGGAATTCATCGCCGGCCCGATCCACGCCGGCAACTTCGGACCGAACGAGCTCGACGCCTCGCTCGGCCCTGCCGTGAAGTTCCAGTGGGGCACGCCGGCCGAGGGCACCGACATGCTGTCGCCACTCGACGGCAAGCAGTCCTTCGGCACGCTCGATCTGACGAGAGACGCGATGGTCGTTGGACTTCACGACACCTCCGGCCACGAGCTCCACAGGATCGAGATCGAACCGTCGTAGGAGCCAACACCGGCACCTCGAGGTACCGGTAGATGGCGGGTCGTGAGGGTGGCTTGGAACCCAGAGGTTCCACAATTATTCCAAGTAGCTATGGCACTGCCGATGCACCAACTCGCATCCATGAAGCACCTCGCATCCTGCCTCTTGCTCGTCGCCTGTGGCACCGACGCCGTCCCGACCGGACCGACCGACCCGACTCCCGATCCGACGCCGCGCACGACGACCTACTGGCAAGATGTCGAACCGATCTTCTACACCCACTGCCAGAGCTGCCATGTCGCCGGCGGCATCGCGCCGTTCGCGATCGACGACCCCGAGGTGGCGATCGCGTTCGCGCCGCTGATCGCCGAACAAACCGCATCGCGCGTGATGCCGCCGTGGCCGCCGGGTGGTGACACGCCTCCGCTCGCGCACGTGCGCACGCTGACGCCAGCGCAGATCGAGACGATCCAGGCGTGGGTCGAGAATGGTGCACCGCTCGGTGATCCCGCGACTCCGCGACCGCATGTCGAGCCGGAGGTGGTCGACATCGGTGCCACCGAGCTCGGCTTCGATCTGGGTGTCGACTACGTGCCCGATGGCAACCTGACCGACGACTACCGCTGCTTCCTCGTCGAGCTCGACACCACCGAGCTCCGCCTGGCGACCGGGTTCAAGGTGACGCCGGGCAATCGCGCGACGGTGCACCACGTGATCGTCAGCCTGGTCGATGGCGATGATCGCCAGGCGTTGGTCGATCTCGATGCCGAGACGCCGACGCGTTCGGGGTGGCCCTGCGTCGGCGGCGCGATCCCCGAGGGTGTCGATGCAAAACTCGTCGGCTCGATCGGGAGCTGGGTGCCGGGCGTCAGCGCGGTGGCCTATCCCATTGGCACCGGCAGCGCGATCCCCGCGCGATCGCTCGCCGTCGTGCAGATGCACTACAACCTGCTCGGCGGGATGGATCCGGATCGCACGCGCGTCGATGTCGCGCTCGCTCCGGTGGAGAGCAACGGCACGCTGATCCGGCTCGGCGGCATGAGCATGCTGAAGCACAACCTGCAGATCGAGGTCGACGATGCGTCGTCGGTGCACGAGATCTCGGCGACCGTGCAGCAGTGGCGCGCGCTGCGTGGCGGTGGACCGTTCCCCTCCGGCAAGGGCTACGCGCTCGGCGCCGGCGGTCACATGCACATGCTCGGCACGCGGATCTCGATCACGCGGACCAACCCCGCCGGGACCGCGACGCTGCTCGACATCCCCGCGTGGAGCTTTCACTGGCAGGGCCAGTACCAGTTCGTGACGCCGATCGAGGTCGCGAACTCGGACACCATCACGCTGCGCTGCGAATACGACAACAGCAACGCCAACCGCCTCGCGCTCGGGCTGCCGGCAAACACGCCGGTCAGCTGGGGCGAGGGAACGCAGGACGAGATGTGCCTCGCGCAGCTGCTGATGACGGACACCCTGCCCTGACGGTTGGCGCAGCGAGCGGATCCCTTTGGCACCGATCGGGGTGCGAAATCCCAGGCCGCTGCGCTAGCCAGCAAACGATTCCAGGCGTCTACGCGGACCGAGACTGGCCGCGCGCTTGCTCATTCCCCGGCCATGCGCAGCGCACTCCTGGTCGCGGTCGTGGTCGCGGGTTGTACGGATTCGACGGTCGACAGCGACGTCACGTTCCGCCGGCTCCGCGACCAGTTCAGCTCGTACGACCAGTGCCTCGCCGAGGGCGACTTCACGCCCTGCTACCAGACGCTGACGCTGTGCCCGGACTCGCGCACGCGGATCGACCTCCTCAACTCGCCGCAGCGAGGCACCTACCAGATCGTCGAGTCCCAGGCGGTGCTCGAGTTCACGATCATGGGCACCATCCACTTCGATCTCGACTCCGCGAGCTCGCCCGAGCTACCGGGCGTGCACGACTGGGAGCGCATCGAGCCGATCAGCCACGGCTGCGACTAGGCGAAGCAGCGCTACCATCGCGCGGTGCCGTTGGATGCAGCCACGCTTGCGCGATTCCCCGAGCCGTGGCCCGAGATCCTGGAACTGATCGGCTACGCGCGAGACCCGGTTAGGTTAGCCACTCGCAGGAAGCTGGTGCTGACCGGCGTACTCGGCGGGTCCAAGGTACCCGCAGCGCGGCTCGTCTCGCGCATCCGCACCCTCGAACCGCTGGTCCACATGCCCGGACTCGAAGAGATCGATCTCTGTGCGGCGCCGATCGAGGATCTGTCGCCCCTGACGCAGCTGGGCAGGTTGCGACATCTGTGTATCTGGCAGACGCGCGTGCGCGAGCTACGAACACTCGCGAAGCTCTCGCGGCTCGCCGAGCTCTACGTCTGGGGGACTCGGGTCGCGGATCTCGAGCCGCTTCGAAACCTACCGCTCGAGGAGCTCAGCATCGAGTACACCGACGTCGAGACGCTCGACTCCCTGTCCGAGGTCCGGACACTACGCTCCCTCGACATTTCGGGCACTCGCATCGCGACGCTGACGCCTCTCGACGGCGTGGCCCTCGAACAGCTCACCGCGCATCGGACGCGGGTGAGCCGCGCCTCGCTCGCGGCGTTCGCAAAGCGGCATCCCACGTGCTCGATCGGCGCGAACACCGACTATCCAGCGCTGGCGGTCCGCTGCGTCTGGACCCGACTGTGGGATCTCGAAGACGCGAGCGACGTCAACACGGCCCTGCTCACGGCGTTGACGATCGGGGGGCTCGAGGTCGAGGAAGCGCGACCGCACGTGATCCGCAGGCTCTTGCAACGAGGCGCGAAGCCCGACGTACGTGACGAGTCGGGCCGTGCCCCGCTGCTGTGGGCCGCAGCGCGGGATCAGCTCGAGACCGTCGCGCTGCTCCTGGAGCACGGCGCTGATGCACAGCTCCGCGATCGCGATGGAAACCTCGCGTACTCGCTCACACGGCGCGCCGACATCAAGGAGTTGCTCGCCCGTCGCGGCGGTGCGCCCACTCGACCCGTCGCGCACGTCAAGCAGTCCGAGCTTCGCGTCGGTGGCCGTGCACGACATGGGGTGTTCGGCGTCGTCACCATCATCGCGATCCAAGGAACCGGTTCGACTGCCAGAGTCGCCGCCAAGACAACGACGGGTGAGGAGCACACGATTCGTGCGTCATTCCTCACCGCGCTGGACTAGGTGGGACGCAGGCGGGACTACTAGGCGTCGGCCCAGTTCCCCGCGATGCCGATATCGACCTCGAGCGGCACGTTCAGCTGATAGACGCCTTCCATCTCTTCCTTGAGCGCCTGGCCCACGTGCTCGGCGATCTTCGGCGGCGCCTCGAACACGAGCTCGTCGTGGACGGTGAGCAGCATCGCGATCGGCCACTTCTCTTTCTCGATCCGCTGCTGCACGGCGATCATCGCGAGCTTGATGATGTCCGCGCCGGCACCCTGCATCGGCGTGTTCTGGGCGACGCGCTCCGCGGCATGCCGCGCCTGCGGGGACTTCGACATCAAGTTCGGGATCGGTCGCCACCGGCCGAGCAGCGTGCGCGATCCGCCCTGCGCGCGCGCCAGCGTGATGATGTCGTCCATGAACTTGTGGATCGTGGGGAACCGCTGGAAGTACTTGCGCGAGTACTCGGCCGCCTGGTTGCGGTTGATCTCGAGCGTGCGCGCGAGGCCGAAATCGGACTGGCCGTACGACAGGCCGTAGTTGACCGCCTTCGCGATCCGCCGCTGATCCTTGGTCACCTCGTCGCGCGGGACGTCGAACACCTCCGCTGCCGTCTCGGTGTGGATGTCGATATGGTCGCGGAACGCGCGCGTCATCTTCTCGTCGCCCGACAGGTGCGCGAGGATCCGGAGCTCGATCTGCGAGTAATCGGCCGCGATCAACACGTGGCCCGGCGACGCGATGAAGCCGCGCCGGATCTCCATCCCGAGCTTCGTGCGAATCGGGATGTTCTGAAGATTGGGATCCTGCGACGAGATCCGCCCGGTCTCCGCGACCACCTGGTTGAACGAGGTGTGCACCCGGCCGGTCTTCGGGTTGACCAGCGGCGGCAGCGCATCGAGGTACGTGCCTTTGAGCTTGCTGATCTCGCGATGCTCGAGGATCGGCGCGATCACCGCGTGCTGGTTGATCCGCTCCTCGAGGACCTCGGCCTCCGTCGACCAGCCGAGCTTGGTGCGCCGGACGCCCTTGGTCTCGAGCCCGAGCTTGTCGAACAACAACTCGCCGAGCTGCTTGGGCGAGGCGATGTTGAACTCCTGCCCCGCCGCCTTGAAGATGAACGACTCGAGCTCCGCGAGCTTCTCCGAGACCTGCTTGTCGAGCTTCTTGAAGTGCGGCACGTCGATGCAGATGCCGCGGCGCTCGATGTCCGCGAGCATCCGCGCGATCGGCAGCTCGAGATCGCGATACAGCGGCAGCAGCTGGCTCTGCTCGAGCCGGCCCGGCAACTGCTCCGAGATCTGGAGCACCGCGTGCGTGATCGCACCGGCCCACGGTGCCGCGCGCTCGACCGCGATCGGTTCGAGGCTCGTCTTCGCCTTCCCTGCGATCGTCGTCCTCGGTGGCAACAACACGCCGCCGAGCCGCTGCGCCATCGCCTCGCCGGGCTCGCAGTCCGCGGTGCAGTCGAGCAGGAACGCGGCGATCATCGTGTCCTCGACGATGCCCTTGACCTCGAGGCCGCGATCGAGGAACGCGCGCGTCACCGTCTTCG
>JANNBP010000224.1:0-8249 GCA_031385555.1 Deltaproteobacteria bacterium
GCGGTCCGCCGCGCTGGAGATCCTCGAGCACGTGGTCCGCGCCGAGTTGCGCAACCCACTGATCGCGGTGATCGAGCCGCTCGATCTACCCACCCGACGCGAACGGCTCGGCGAGCTCGCCGCGCCGCTGTACATGAACGAGCACGACGTGTTCACGGTGTTGCTCGCCGATCGCAGCGAGTCGCTGCGCTGCGTCGTCGCGCATCACATCGCCGAGCGCAAGCTCGACAACATGCGACCGGAGCTTGCCCGGCTGCAGAGCCGCGACGACCCGCCGTTCGTCGTCGATGCCTTCGAGCAAGCGATCGCGAGGCTCGATGCTTGAGGACCTGCCAGGATCCGTTCGCCGCGTGCTCTCGCTTCGTCAGTTCGGGCCGCTGGCCGATGTCGAGCTCGGAGAGCTCGCGACGCTCGCGGAGAATCTCGTCGAGACCACGCTCCTGCATGGCAATCGCATCGTCGCTGCAGGCGCTCGCATGCCCGCGCTCCACCTGATCGTCGATGGCAAGATCGAGTCAGGGGGAGCGAGCTGGGGGCCGCGCGAGATGTTCGGACTGCTCGAGGTGCTCGCTCGCGAACCCGCGGATGCCCCGGCGATCGCCACCGTCGATACGCGGGTGTTCCGGATCAGCGCCGGCGACGCGCGCGAGCTACTGGAGGACAACGTCGGGTTGTTGCGCGCGGTGCTCGGCGAGCTCGCGGGGAAGATGCTCGAGGGCGGCCACGACTTCGAGTTCGGGGCGCCGGCCGCGCCGTTCGGCGATCGGATGACGCTGGTCGAGCGGCTGATCGCACTCCGCCAGCACAGCCCGTTCACGGGTGCCCGACTGCAGGCGCTGACCACGGTCGCGCAGCTCGTCGAACAACGACGGTGGCAGCCCGGCGAACGCGTCGTCGAGGCCGAGGCGCCGGCGGAGACCGTGGTGTTCGTCCTCGACGGCGTGCTGCGTGCCGGTCCCAGGCGGATCCAACCCGGGGGTTCCGTCGGGGCGCTCGAAGCGTTCGCCAACGTCCCACACGCGGTGGCGGTGGAGGCCGAGACGTCGACGTCGACGTTGGTCTGCCCGGTGGTGGCCCTCCAGGACGTCCTCGACGATCATGCGGACCTGGGTCTCGCGATGCTGGGGACGCTGTCGAAGCGCTTGCTCGCCGCCGCCCGCGCGCGCAACTGATCAGGCCGCGGCCGCGTGCAGGTGCGGACCGGCGATCGGTAGCCGGAGCGTGAACGTGGTGTGTCCGACGATCGACGCGACCTCGATCGTGCCCTGGTGCTTGTCGATCACGGAGCGGACGATCGAGAGCCCCTGGCCGGTGCCCTTGCCGACCTCCTTCGTCGTGAAGAACGGGTCGTAGATCCGGGCCTTGATGGCGTCGGGGATGCCGGCTCCCGTATCGGAGAACTCGATCACCGCGTAGTCCCCTTCGGTCCGCGTGGTCACGGTGATCGTCCCGCGTTGCTCGGTGCCGACGACCACCTCACCGATCGCGTGCGCTGCATTGACCAGGATGTTCAGGAAGACCTGATTGACCGCACCCGGCAGACAGGTCACCTGCGGCAGCTCACCGAGCTTGGTCACGACGTCGGCGACGTACCTGTACTCGTTGCTCGCGATGATCAGCGTGCTCTCGAGCGCCGCGTTGAGATCGACGGCGCAGACCTCTGCCGTGTCGGGGTGCGCGAACTCCTTCATCGAGCGCACGATGGTCGCGACGCGTTGCAACCCGTCGAGCGACCGCTCGAACGCCTTCGGGATCCGGCTGCGGAGGTACTCGAGATCGGCTTCTTCGGTAGCCTGTTCGACCGACGTGCCCGCGGCGAGCTTGTCGACGACCGACAGCAGGTCCGACGTCGCGTCGCGCAGGAAGTGGATGCTGTCGCTGACGAACTGCACCGGCGTGTTGATCTCGTGTGCCACACCCGCGGCGAGCCGACCCACGGACTCGAGCTTGTGCGCCTGGCGAAGCTCGGCCTCAGCTTGCAGGCGCGACTCCATCTCGCGCTCGAGAGACTGGTTCGCCACGAGGAGCTCCTCCGTGCGCTCCTCGACACGCTTCTCGATGTCGCGATTGAGCGCCGCCAGGGTGGCTTCGCGGTCCGCGAGGATCCACAGCTCGGCCATCGCCCGACGACAGCCGAACACCAGCACGATGTCCTCGAATGCGACCCAGCTGGCGTGCTCGAGGAACCGCCACCACTCGGGATTGGAGATGCCGTACACCGAGTCCGGCCACAGCGTGCCGCGCGCGAGGTGATCCGCGGCGACCACCAGCGTGGCCGTGGGGAGCAGCTTCCAGTCTCGATAGAACGCGAGGAAGGCCAGCGATCCGAAGATGTGGAAGTGGGTCTCGATCCGGCCGTTGGTCAGCATGATCAGCATCGCGGACCACAGCATCTGGGCGATCGCGACCGCATGCCGTGTCACCCACCACCCGGGCCGATGATGGATCAACACCAACGGAGCCACGTTGATCAGCGCACCGAGCACGACCGCGAGCTTGAGGTGAATGTGGATGTGGCGGGACGAGCCCTCCCATCCGAATGGCTGGTCGAGAGCGAGGGCGATGGCGACTACCCATTGTGCGAGCAGCAGCCAGAAGAACATCTGGTCCGTGCGGCGATAGATCGCGTCGAGGTTGGCGGCGAAGATCCGATCTCGATCGCGGTCGCGCATCACGAACCTCCAAGCGAACAGCCGAACACGTCATACGTGGGTTGGGCCGGTTGATCCGTCAGCCGCGCGAGCACGCTGCGCCGGCCGATGTTGTCGCCGACGTGGCCGCGCGAGCCGGTGATGCCACCGGAGAACAGCAACCCGCCCTCGCGATCGTAGATCACGAGGTGGCCGGAGGTCGTCGCCCCGAACAGCTTCGCGAGGACACCTCCGTGATCGAGGACGCGGCGGGTGCGTGGGAGATCGCCCGCGGCGGCCCACGTCGGAGAGTCCAGCTCGACGGCATCGTCGGGAGCGAAGAACACGACGGTAGCGGTCGCGTCGTGCCGGTCATCCCGCATCACAGCCGCGAGCTCCGCGAGACTCGCGCGCGTACACGGGCAGTACGGATGAGCGAACATCACGATGGTCGGATGCTCGCCGCTGCGCGAGATCGTCGCCGCGATCGGCCAGCGAGCAGGCGCGGGAGAGGCCGTGCCGGGCGTGATCTCCCAGCCCGCGAGCAGGGCGAAGCCGAGTGCGAGGGCAGTGACCCACGCGAGCAGCATCACGACGATCCAACGTGTCGCCATCTCCCCCACGAGTCGACCGCCTTGACCGGAGATCGAGGTGCGAGGTGTGGGTGCTCACGCACCACGGACGAACGGCTCGAGGGCGCGTGCGAGATCGCCGGCGACCCGGCTGGGGCGTCGCGGATTGTACCAATGAAATGGCGTGGTCCAGCGGTCGAGGTCGAGCGTCAGGCCACCACCGAAGGCGCACTCGACGAGCAGGGCGCACGCTCCGTACCGCTCGTGGAGATCGTCGATCTCCATCCCGTAGACGAACGCCCCCGGCAGCCAGCGACTCACCTGATCGATCGTGTACGGCTCGACCAGCCGGTCGCGAACCCGCCGTGCACGCTCGTAGAGCTCGGCGTAACGCGCGGGACGGCGAAACCTCCCGCCGTAGGGGATCAGCAACTTGCGTCCAAAACTATGCAGCGACAACGCGGTGTCGACCGTCGCGCCGCCCGCGACCTCGCGATCGAGCAGCTGCACGATCGCGGCGACCTCGGGCTCCGATGCGGGATGCGCGCCGGGCCAGTTGAAGCCGGCGAGCCACTTCGGGCGCGGCAAGAAGCCGGTGGGCCAGTTGCGATTGAGATCGACACCGCGACTGTTGGTGCGCCGGAAGCGCCGTCTCCCGGCCCACAGATCCGCCTCGATCCGCCGATAGCCATCCGGGTTGGCCATCGCGATGATGACCACCTTGCGATCGATCGGTGGTGCCGCGGAGATCCGCTCGACCAGCGCGAGGGCGGTCTCGACGCCGATCCACTCGATGGCGTGGAGCCCGCCGATCACCACGCTGATCCGGGTCGCCGTGGCCGGGCCGATCGACACGGCGACGATCGGCGTGTGCAGGACGCTGTGGCCGATCTCCACCCCCCCGGCGGCGCCCAGCGCGCTCAGGACCTCGGTGTGGCCGCGATATCCCGGGGGCAGCACGTGGGCCTCTTGGTGAGGACTACTTCTCTGTAGGGCGTTTGGGCTTGGTCGTATCGAGGACGAGCTCGCTCGCCGTGCTCGCATTGCCTGCGACATCGACGAGCTTGAGACCGAGCCGCAACGCCTTGGTCTTCGGAAACAAGAAGTTTGCCGGCGAGCACGTCGAGGGATGTCCGAGCGAGAACGCCTGGTCGAACGGCTCGTACGTCACCGGCGGCTTCTTGTAGTCGATCTTGCCGTCGCTGCCGGCCATCCAGATGCCGATGCGCAGCTGCTTCGCGGCCTTGTCGTCGCCATCGGGCTTCGCGAGCTCGATCATCGCGTACGGATCGGACGTGTTGCACACGCAGCACACCGCGGTGTCCTTGAGGTACTGCGAGGTCTTGATGCCCTTCCACACGGGGGCGGCCGTCAGCTCCTTCGCACCGGTCGTGAAGTTGCCGATCACGCCAGACACGTCGCCTTCGAGCCGCACGACCTCGTACTCGGTGTTCGCCGTCAGCTTTGCTTTCGGCATCATCTCGATCACGGTCATCGACGCCGAGCCGACCTTCTTGTAGTCGACGGTGATCGTGTCACCGGACTTCTTGCGGACGCTCAGGTTGACGTCGCTGCCGCGCGACAGATACGCCGGCACCCACACCACGATCGTCGAGTTGATCGGTGCGTCGGACCCGTTCGGCGACAGCTCGACCTGGGGCATCGAGCACGAACAGGCGTGCGCGTGGTCGGCCCTCGCGATCACCGCCACCATAGCGACCAGCATCAGCGTCCACTTCATTGGGCGGGAGCCGGTCCCCAATCGACGCCCGTCGCCGAGCCGCTCCACACCTTGACCGGCGTCCCGGTGCCCTCGGCGTTGGCGATGAAGATGCCCTGACCCGCGCGCGCGAACGCGATAGCGGCACCGTTCGGCGAGAACGACGGCTCCTCGTTGTTCCCCATCTGCTGGGTGATCCGTTTCATCTCCTTGGTCTGGAGATCGAGCGTGACGATGTCGTAGTTCGAGCCGTCGCGCGTGGTGTACGCGATGATCGACTTGCCCTTCTTGGGCGACCACGCGGGCGTGGTGTTGTAGCTGCCGTTGAACGACACCTGCTTCGCGTCGCCGCCACTCGCGGACGTCACGAAGATCTGAGGCCCGCCGTTGCGGTCGGAGACGAACGCGAGCTGGCTACCGTCGGGCGACCACGCGGGCGACGTATCGATCGCGCGGTTGTCCGTCACGCGCTTGATGATCGAGCCATCCTTCGCGTTGATCACGTAGATCTCGGGGTTGCCGTCCTTCGACAGCGTCAGCGCGATCTTGCTCCCATCCGGCGAGAACGATGCGCCGGTGTTCATGCCGCGATACTTCGCGAGCTGCGTGGGCCGGCCACCCGCGCCACCCGTGACGTAGAGGTCCGGGTTCCCGCGCATGAACGACGTGTATGCGATCGCGCCGCTCGGCGACCACGCGGGGAGGATGTTGGTCGACGAGTTGTTGGAGATCGCGCCGGTGTTCGCACCGTCGAAGTCCATCGCGAGGATCTTGCTCGCGCCCGACGCCTTCGCGGTGAACGCGATCCGCGAGCCGAAGAAGCCCGCCTCGCCAGTCAGGTGCTTGACGACCTCGTTCGCCCACTTGTGCGTGATCGCGCGCGTGGCTTCCTTGCGCGAGTACGTCTTGGTCAACGTCGGCTTGTCGCCCTTGCTGACCTCGTAGAGCCGGAACTCGATCTCCGTCGCGGTGACGCGGTACTTGACGACGCCGAACGCGCCGACGTCTTTCCACTTCTGGATCTCGAAGTCGAGCCCCTCGTTGGGGCGCGCGAGGAACCCCTTCGGGTCGAGCACCTTGAACGGGCCGGCGAGCGTGAAGTCGAACGACGCGACGGTCGCGACTTCCTTGCCCGCGCCGGCATCACCGGCGGTGTTCTCCTGCACGGCGATCGGATACGCCGTGCGCTTGATGGCGCTGTTGTTGCCGGTGATGTTGTCACCGACTGCCGAGCCGGCAGGTGCAAGTGCGAAAGCCGTCGCCACCAGCGCCGCCCAGGAGAACTTCATTGCTTGGCTTGTGCGTCGATCGGTATGCATTGCCATTTGGTCACCACTTGTTCGAGAAGCTCGGTCGGGACTGGTTGCGGTTTTTGCTTCCGGTCTTCGGTGATCTTCTTGAAAGCACTTTCGGCCTTCGCGTTGAGGCCTTCGTTGTCGCTCCGCTTGCCCATCGGCGGGGCGAGCGTCGCGTCGGAGATCGTCCCATCCTTCTCGATTCGCAGGCAAGCGAGCGCCGCCGAGGCTTCCTCGATCGAAGGGAAGTCGACGTACGTGAGGAAGTCGTTCGCGAGCTCGCGCAGCCACGGGTGACCGCTGTTGGTCGCGGCACGCCCCTTCTTGCTGCCGTCGAACTGACCGATCTGGCTGTCGGTCGGTGTGCCCACGGGTTGGTCGACACCGCCCGTGCGATCCGGAATCACCACCGGCTTGTCCTTCGGGTCGGTCTTCGCTTCCTGCTTCTTGGACTTGCAGCGATTGCTGTCGCAGCGGCCGTCGTCGGGGCAGCTGGTGGGGAACGCGAGCGCGACCTTGTTGCAGTCGGCTTCGCTGACGCAGCACTGCGCCTTGGTCTCCTTGTTCTCGTCACGTGACACGCCCTGCGGCTTGTCCTCCGGCGTCGGTGCCTTGAACTCTTTCTGCGGCTGCTTCTTGGGCGTCTTCCGTGCAGCGAGGGACGCCTCGACGACGACCTTGTTCTTCGCCGTGTCCTCGTCGGTCGACGACGAGCCGCCTGCGCCGCCCGCCCAGACGGCTGCCGGGATGAACAACGCAGCCGTGAGCACGCATGCGCCGACCATGGCGACGACGTGCATTTCGCTGTCTCGGATGCTCATGAAAGGCCTTTGTACTCAGACGGCCGTCAGGGTTTGATGTTCTGATCTAATTCTTTAAGCCCAAGAGTTTCGCTGGGATCGGTCAACATCATGACCTTGTCGACCCCGTTGTTCTTGGCCGTGGCCATCGCGGTCACAATCACACCATAGGGCAGGTTGGTATCCGCCTCGATGTAGAGCTCCTTCTCTTTCTGGACGCGCACGTTGGCCTTGAGCATCTCGGGGAGCCGCTCCCAGGTGATCAGCGTGCCGCCGAGGTGGAGCTTCTTGTCGTTCGAGATCGAGAGCACGAGCTTGCCCTCGGGATCCTCGATGTTCTTGCCGGTCACCGTCGGCAGATCGATGTCGACGCCGGTGTTCATCATCGGCGCGGTGATCATGAAGATGATCAACAGCACGAGCATGACGTCGACCATCGGCGTCACGTTGATCTCGCTGTTGAGCTCGTCGGAGCCGCCGCTGCTCATTCCCATGGGCCCATCCGATCACCGAAGGAAGTGGCGCTTGATGATGTTGAGATAGTCCTGCTCGAACGTCTCCATCTCCGAGCGCAACACGCGGATCTTCCGCATGAAATAGTTGTAGGCGATCACCGCAGGGATCGCGGCGACCAGGCCGATGGCCGTGGCGAACAAGGCCTCGGCGATGTGCGGGCCTACCACTTTTAGCGTGGCCGCGCCGCTAGCCTCGGAGATCTCGACGAACGCGAACAGGATGCCGATCACCGTGCCGAACAAGCCGATGAATGGACCGGCGGACCCGGTGGTGGCGAGGAACGACACCATCGACTCGAGCTTGGTCAGCTCGACCGTCTGCGCGCGCCGCAACGCACGATCGATGTTCGCGAGGTTGCCTTCGCGATCACCCTTGAGGTTCTCGTCGGAGGCGAGCTTCGCCAGCTCGGTGTACCCGGCGACGAACATCTGCGAGACCGGGCTGTTCCGCAGGGCTTGGGCTTGCTTGTAGATCTGTTCGATGTCGCGCGATCGCCAGAACGAGTCGGTGAACTTCGACGACTCGGCCCACGCACGGCGCAGGTACATCGTCTTGTAGATGATGATGTAGACGCAGATGACGAACATCACCATCAGCAGGATCATCACGGCCTTGACGATCCAGTGTGCGTGGTCGATCAGGGCGATGATGTCCAGGTTTGCCGCGAGCGCGGATGCTGCAGAGCCTGGCATACTCGACGGCGATAGAACCATGCG
>JANNBP010000228.1:0-36543 GCA_031385555.1 Deltaproteobacteria bacterium
TCGACGAGCTCGATCGCGAGGAACACGCGGCCGCGAAACGTGCCGACGTCGTAGATCGGCAACACGTTCGGATGTGACAGCTTGGCCATCGCGTGGGCTTCGCGAAGCAACCGCGTCTGACTGCGCGGGCTCTCGGACTCGCGCACGAACTTGAGCGCGACCTTGCGATCGAGCTTGGGATCGTACGCCGCGTAGACCACGCCCATGCCGCCCTCGCCGATCGGTCCGATCAGGAGATAGCGCCCGATCGGCAAGCCCGGCTGGAGCTCGGGATGGGGAGGTGTTGGCTGACGCCGCGGCCCCGGCACGGTGACCGCCGTCGGCCCGGCGAGCGCGACGTCCGGCTCGGTGTCTGAGTCGCGACTCACCACCGACGAGTGTAGCCGCGAAGTTTGCGAGCTGGCGGGCTTGCGACTCCGATGCTTGCGTGTGGCACGCGCGTAGCACGCGGCTCGTCGAGAAAGGTGAGTGCGATGCATGCTCGATCACATGCAGATCAACCCACGCGATCGTCGATGTCTCCGGCGACGAGCTCTGCGTCGAGGTCCACACCGATCCGACACCTGATGGCTATCGACGCGTCGAGCTGCTCCGCGACGGCGACGTGCTGAGACCGTCGTCTTTGCCCGGGATCGTGATCGCGGTACGAGACCTCCCCTGGCCGCGTTAGTCGCGGCAGCTCACTCGTAGCCGTAATCGGCTTCTTCGACCACCGGTGGCGGTCTGGCTGCCAGGCCGATGGTCGCTGCAGCGGCCGCGAGCGCGAGGACGACCGCAACCGCCGTACGCAGTCGCGGCGGGGCGAGGAGTCCACCGTACGCGACGACCGGTGGCAGGAGCGCGAGCACCGCGACATGGAGCGGCATTGCCGCGTAGAGCATGCCGATCGCCACGACGGCCCACACGACAGGCGCGAGGACATGAGCGACCACGACCGCACGCGCCGGCCGCAGCACGGTGAGTGCCCACAGCGCACCGATGGCAGTCGCCAGCCCACCGCCGACTTGACCGACGATGAGACTCCCCGACGCTGCGACGGCGATCGAGCCTGCGGTCGCGGAGATCAACGCGACCGTCATCCCGACGCGCGGAGACGACTGCTGGAGGACTCGCTCGACGGCGGCGCTGTAGATCACGAGCGAGAGCGTGGCCCCGGCGAGCACCAGGACGCCGGCAGAACCCCAGCGGTGAGCGAGCAGAGGTCGGAGGACCAGATAGCAAACCACGAGCGCGATCGCACCCCGCGCGATCCAGACCCGACGCGCGCTTCCGGAGCTCGCGACGATCGCTCCGACGAGCCCGACGAGCGCGACGTGCCCGATCCACCGACTGATGTCCTCGGGGAGCAGCTCGGGGCGACCGACCACACCCCAGCTCGCCGCGATCGTCGACACGGAGACCGCGATCGCGACGGCGAGCTCGCTGCGACGACCGATCAGCGCGAGCGCGAGGGCGAGTACGCCCGGGATCGCGATCGTGTAGAGCAGCGTCGGGATCAGCACGTTACTTCTTCGCGCCTTCGACCGAGATCGTCAGCTGCACGTCGTCGCCGGCCGGACCGACCATGTTCGACATGCCGAAGTCCGAGCGCTTGATCGCGAGCTCGCCGATGAAACCGACCAGCTGCTGCCCCGGGACCATCGGATGCGGGCCGCTGCCGACGAGCTGGAACTTCGTCGACACCGTCTTCTTCTGGCCGTGCACCTCGAGCTCGCCGGTGACCTGGTAGTCGGCGCCGTCGGCCTTGACCTCGGTGCTGGTGAACTTCATCGTCGGAAACTGCGCGACGTTGAAGAAGTCCGGGCTCTTGAGGTGGTCGTCGCGCTTCTTGTCGGCGGTGAACACGCTCGCCGGATCGATCTCGATCGCCACCTTGCTCTTGCTGGCGTCGGTCTCGATCGTGAGCGAGCCCGTCACCTTGTTGAAGCGGCCGAGCACGTACGAGACGTCGAAGTGCTTGATCTTGAACATCACCGCGGAGTGCGAGGGATCGAGCTCGTAGGTGCCGGCGATGCCTTTCGAGGGTGCCGGGACGGTCTTGTCGCCGGGCGCGGCGGGCGTCTCGGTGGCCGGCGCGGGCTTGTCCTGCGATTTGGGCTGCTCCTTGGAGCACGCGGCGAGCGAGGTGAACAGGGCGAGGGAGAGGGTCAGGGTTCGCATCAGGTACGCACCTTGACCGTGGTTTCGGTATCGCAACAAGTAACGCAGTGACAACATAGTGTATCCAAAATGGAAACACCGCTCGACTACGGCCTGCTCGCGATCTTCGTCGCCGTTGCCGACGAGGCCAGCTTCTCGAAGGCCGCTCGCAAGCTCGGTATCGCCAAGGGAACGGTGAGCCGTGCGATCACGAGGCTCGAACAGGTCGTCGGAGCCGAGCTGATCCACCGCACCACCCACTCCGTCGCGCTGTCGACCGCGGGCACGGCGCTCTACGAGCGCACCGCGAGTCACCTGGCCGCGCTCGATCAAGCGGTGGGCCAACTCCCCGAGCGCGCCGAGCAACCCTCGGGACGCCTGCGCCTCACCGCGCCACGCGACTTCGGCGCGCTCGTGTTGCCGCAGGTGATGGCCGAGTTCTCGCGCCGCTATCGCGAGATCACGTTCGATCTTCACATCACCAACAACACGATCGACCTGGTCGCCGAAGGCTTCGATCTCGCGATCCGCGCGACCAACCAGATGAGGGACTCGACGCTGACGATGCGAAAGCTCGCATCGACGAAGATCGAGCTGTTCGCTGCACCGTCGTATCTCGCTCGCCGCGGCAAGCCGAAGCGGATCGGCGGCGAGGGCCACGATTGGGTGTTACACCCCGCGCTGATCAAGGGCCTCGGCGTCGCGCAGTCGGCGATCCGGTTCCTCACCGACGACCTCCTGCTCGCCCGCGATCTGATCCGCGACGGCGTCGGGGTTGGCCTGCTCCCGGGCCTCGTCGCGAGCGCCTACGTCCGCGACGGCTTGATCGAGACGGTGCCGATCGCGCAGCGGGTGCCGGGCGGGACGAACCTCTACTTCGTGTACCCGTCGAGCGGTCAGGTGCCGCGCAAGGTGATCGCGTTCCGGGACTTCCTGATCACGTGGATCAAGAAGACGCCGCTGGAGTGAGTCAGTCGACAGCGCAGCGCAGCTGGGTGACCGTGGCGGGATCGGGTGGAACGTCGCGCGTGATCTCGAGTGCGAGGTGATCGAGTGGACAGGTCGAATCCGTGACGAGGGACCAGCACGTCGGCGATGGACACGGCGGGATCTCGGTGATCATCTCGCCGACCACATCCTCGACGATGCACGCGGCGGGCTCGATCGATTGAGTGATGCAAGGAGAGCCCATCGCGAACGCGATCCGACCGGCGATCCCGTCGATCGGGCCCGACAGATCGTCCTGGCAGACCGCCCCGTCGGATGATCGATCGTCGAACAGCTCGACGAACGCCTGCAAGCGGACACCTGGGTCCGCGACCTGATCGTCGCTGGTTCCCGACATCCCGTCCGGACCGGAGAACGTGCACGAGTGGGCGAGCGCCGGCAGCGGTGTGCCGTTTGCGGAGGGAGCGCGGAGCACGACCTCGAACGGCTCGGGGTTGCCGAAGATCCCGCCGACGACAACCCGACGCGGGTCGCCCTTGAGCGCGACGAGAAACTCCCGAAACGTCGATGGGGCGTCGAGCAGGGTGTCGCCGAGGCTCGGGCCACAGCCACCCTTGACTCCTGGCTCCGCCATCTCGTCGGGCGTCGTGCCGCCTTGCAGACACGTCACGCCAGATCGCGTGCAGCGAAACGACTGCTGCGGATTGTCGGCGGTATCGGGACCGAACAGCGCGGCATCGCGCACCGAGCAATCATCCTCGTCGGCCAGGAAGACCACCGCGAGCGTGGCATCCGTACGAAGGAAGCCCGCGTTCGCAGGGTTCGCATCGAGCGCCGCGCGCATCGCCGCGAGAGGTTGCTCGAAGCCGCAGCCGACGGAGCCAACTTGAATCATCTGCCGGACGATTAGTGCGAGCTCTCCATCGTAGTTGCGCTGCCGCGTTCCGTCCGGGAGGGCGACGTCGCTGAGAAACGCGCCGGTCACGGTCGCATTGCCCAGCGTCAAGTTGCCCGCCTTGCCGAGCCCACTGCAGCCACCTGAACCGACCGATCCAATCGTCGGCGCGATCTCGCCACTGCTCGTCGAGGTCCCGAGGTCGGTGGTCACGACGCCCACGTGGAGATCGAGAGGACCGAGCCGATCGAACAAGGGCGGCAACGCGTCACCGAGGTTGGTCTGGATGCTGAGATCCATCGAATCATCGATCACGAACAGCAGATCGAGATCCGTGCTCGGCGTCGCCGGCACCTCGACGATCACACGCAACTCGGGCGGACTCTCGCCACCCCGGCATCCGAGACACGCGAGCAGCCACAACCAGCGCATCCCCCTTGGG
Organism: Deltaproteobacteria bacterium; assembly: GCA_031385555.1. GTDB lineage: Bacteria > Myxococcota_A > Polyangia > Haliangiales > Haliangiaceae > JABFXX01. Next base: position 4,425 of record JANNBP010000228.1, read on the forward strand.
GTCACCGCCCCGGCCATTCCGTCACGTTAGCATTCATGTTGTGGTCGTGGGCTGCCGTCGCTGCAGCACGGAACGGAGCCCGTGGCGAGGACATCGCGGAAGGAAAAGGTGGGATAGCTTTTGAAGGGTGGTGCAGGCGAGAATGGTCGCGATGCGCGCACTGCTGTATCTCGCGACACTCGCCATCGCTGGTTGTAGCTACACCGCACCTGGAGGGTCCGGGAACGATCCGAACGATGCACCGGTCGGTGGTGGCGGCCTTCGCAAGCCGATCACGATCTCGGGTACGAGGCTGCCGGGCACGGTGACCAACTTCCCGGTGTGGTTCGATATCACCGACCCAGAGCTCGCCGCCGGTGCTACCGCCGATGGCTCCGACCTGTACTTCACCGACGCCGCGGGTGCCGTGTTGCCGCACGAGCTCCGCAGCTGGGATCCAAACACCGGGCACCTGACGGCGTTCTTTCGCGCGGCGGAGCTCACGCAGGATCAGGACATGGCGTTCTACCTGCACTACGCCGGCGCACTCGCACCCGCGCAAGATCCGGCGGCGGTGTTCTCCGCGTACGTTGCCGTGTGGCACCTCGATGATCCGCTGGTCGCGGCGACTGTCGTCGAGTCCCGCGGGATCGCGAACGGCACCGCGATCGGGATGACTTCGGCACGCCAGGTCCCCGGCCAGCTCGGTGGCGGCTTCGACTTCGACGGCAGCACGATGCAGGTCACCTTCGACAACATGATCACCGGGAACACCTCGAGCACGATCTCTGCGTGGGTCAGTCAGCGGAGCCCGAACGGCATGGACTCGATCGTCACGCTCGGCAGCTCGAGCCAGAACTCGTCCCGGTTTCTCTACGCGGTGTACTCGAACAACCACGTCGGCGCCGGGCTCTACGCGAATGACTGGAACGACGTTGGCACCGACGTCCGCAACGACGGCTTCGCCCTGCTGCACTGGACACTCGACGGACAAACCGGCAACAGCACGCTCTATCGCGACGGAACGAACCCGACCACGCACTCGTTCGGTACGACGATCACGACCTCCGGCACCACCGGCGCCGGATGGATCGGCTTCTCGCCGGGTGCATGGGGCAACAACCACCTGAACGGTGTGCTCGATGAGGTGCGGATCGCCCGCACGGCGCTGACTGACAAGTGGGTCGAGATCGAGTACGAGAACCAGCACTCGCCTTCGACGTTCTACTCGATCGACGCCGCGCAGCCGGTCCCCTGACGAATCCTGGCGGTGGATGTACCGTCGCCGTCGATCGATGGGCTTGTCCTCCCTGCTAGCGCATCAACGCGCTCGAGGATGACAACACGGCGTGGAACGCCATTCCGTCACGGTACCGTGCAATCTCGTGGTCTTGCTCGGTCGGAGACATACCTCGCAACTCGTGACGCTGCGGTCGACGTCGGCGCTCGCTGCGAATGCATCAATCGTCAGCTAGCGACACCCCTTCGCGCCGAGCGTTTCGATCGTTGCAAACTCGGCGGCGTTGGTCTTTTCGACGGAGTCTGAATTCACCCCCGCTTCGTCGTTCAGCACGATGCCGCGGAGCACCACACCGCGCGCCGGGTCGACCCCAAACACGAGATGAAGCGCGGGGCTCCATTCCATGGGCGCAGCGAGGGTGCAGACGGGAGGAGCTGGCTTGTTCGAACAGCGCAGCCGGCCTTCTTCGCGAGCTGCCTTCACGCCGTCATCAGCGGAGATCTTCGTCTGGAACTGATCTACGAGCGCGGTGAGTTGCGCTCCACACTTGAGCGATGGCGCCTCGGGCTGCCGCGCGTCCTCGTCAGGAGTGGCGGAGTCGTCGATAAAGACGACGCCTCGCTTCGCGTCGACGAAGCTCGCGAGGGTCTGGGTCTTCGCCGCGATTGCTAGCATCATCGCCTGCGTCACGACCATCCGCTTGTCGCCGGGCTTGGGCTCCTGCTCTGCATCGGCTTGGGGCTGCGCTGCGAGCGGGGCCGAGGGTGAGGGCGGCTTCGCGGGAGATCCACACGCGCTGAGGAGGAGTAGCAGAACGGAGGGTCGCATCTGCGCCGGACGCTCTCACGGCAGTCCCTGATCCTCAACTCACAATCTCGGAGCGCCCCTTGGTGTGGCCGTCAAAGCAAACCTCCACAATGAGGAAGGGTGCAAGCATCTCACCGAGAAGCTCGCGACATACACGCAAGCGCATCCATCGGTCCGCGATTACGAGGCGGACGTCGCGCGGCGTCAGAAGGAGCTCGAGGCAGCAGGATCGAAGCTGCTCGGAGCGTGCAAGAACGACAAGGCGTTCGTTGCCGCGCTCGCCGGTCCATCGCGACAGAACTGACCCGGCGCGGAGTTTCACGCGGATCTTGCGGCGAGCTCCGCCTGCGGCGGGAAGTAGACCATCGCCAAGCGCCCAGTGCGGTCGCGACCGTGCTGACCCGAGCCGAGCCCCGGTACGGAAACAGCTTCGACTCGAGGTCGCGATCAAGACGCCGCCATGCTGCCGCATCCGGTAGTCGAGTACCCTAGCGGCGATGGGCCTGTCGTCGCTGCAGCTCGATGCGTTCTTCGCGGCCGCACGCGCCCTCAACTTCTCGCAGGCCGCCGCGCAGCTGCACATCACGCAGTCGGCACTGAGCCAGCGCATCAAGGCGCTCGAGGACGACCTCGGCCTCACGCTGTTCACGCGGCTCCCGCGCGGCGTGCAACTCACGGAGGCCGGCGCGCGGATGCTCAAGTACTGCCAGGCCCGCGCCTCGATGGAAGAGGAGCTGGTCGAGCACCTGACCGGCAAGGAGGAGGGGCTCGGAGGGATCCTGCGGATCGCGGGCTATTCGTCCGTCGTCCGGTCAGTGATGATCCCGGCGCTCGCTCCGCTCCTGCGCGATAACCCGAACGTCCAAGCGCACGTCCAGAGCGCCGAGCTGCGCGAGCTGCCGGAGCTGTTGCTCACCGGCAACGTCGATCTGATCGTCACCGACACGCCGATCCATCGCGCCGACATCGAGACCGTCGAGCTCGGCGAAGAGGAGTACGTGATGTGTCAGAGCGCGAAGGGCGGCGGTGCCGAGCGCTACCTCGATCACGATCCGAGCGACACCACCACGCATCGGTTCTTCGCGGCGCAGTCGCGCACCGTGTCCGACTACAAGCGCGGGTTCCTGGACGAGACCTACGCCTTGATCGATGGCGTGGCTGCGGGCCTCGGCAAGGCGGTGCTGTCGCGGCACCTGGTCGCGCGCGACAAGCGCATCGAGGTGGTGGGCAAGCTCAAGAGCATGCGAGCCAAGGTGCTGTTGCAGCACCACAAGCAGCCGCACTACACGAGCCTGCAGAAGGCAGCGATCACGATCCTGACGGCGAAGTGCCCGGGATTGCTCGAGACGAGTGATTAGCTCAACTTATCGCTGGTTCAGAACAAGTAACTTTTCACGGGGTCTCCGGGTGGCTATAGCTAGCCCATCAAAAGGAGCTTCCCGATGCGCACCACTAGCCTCTGCCTGATGCTTTCCGCCGCCCTCGCCGGCTGCGTCGATTCCGAAGAGATCACCGTCAACCCCGAGGACGTGACCAAGGCCGGCGACGGCAAGTTCGACTCGTCGGTCGAGGCCGTGATCGTCGACTTCGAGCTCGACGGCGAGCTGATCACCGACTCGGCGTTCTCGGCGACGCAGCAGATCAACGATCAGCTGCTGTTCACGATGGGCCAGCTCAACGGCGACAACGGCGTGGCGCGCCTCGACAAGGTCCAGCTGTCGAACATCAAGACGATCGCGTCGGCCGGCCGGACCAAGATCACGTATCACGCGAAGGTCCCGGTCGCGTGGGGCAAGCGCAACAGCGTGCCCGCGAGCTACGAGCTGGTGATGCCGCGCGACCTGGGGTTCGGCGCGCAGCAGGCGTTCTTCGACAAGTATCAGCACGACTGCGTCGAGCCCGACGCGCACGACATGGAGAGCGGGAACTTCTGGTACTTCTACCGTCCGGCCGAGTGCACGCTCGCCGCGGCCGACGTGACGCGCACCAGCGCGACCGTCGCGGTGTCGGCGCTCAACACGACCGGCAAGTACCCCGAGTACGATCAGGTGTGGGTGGACGGCGTGCTCAACGTCGTCGCCGTGTTCGGCAAGTACGAGGACACCGGCACCACCGCGAGCGATGCCGGCATCTCGGCGTACAACTCGTTCGTGCGCGACGCGAAGGCCGAGCTGAGCCAGTTCACGATGAAGACGATCCCGGCGACCGTGCCGACGTCGCCCGGCGTCGCGATGCCCGACGTCACGATCGACGCGACCCTCCCCGACGGTCGCAAGGTCCACATCACGGCGCTCCTCACCAACCAGATCCGCAACACCGACGCCGCGTTCGACGCGCGCTACGCCGCGGTCACCCCGAACGCCGACTTCCTGTCGTACAACGGCCACTCGGGTCTCGGCGCGAACATCCGCGCGCTCACCCGCAAGGGCAGCTGGCGCAAGGACCAGTACACGCTGGCGTTCATCAACGGCTGCGACACGTACGCGTACGTCGACAGCTCGCTCGCGCAGGCCCGCGCGATGCTCAACCCCGGTGACACCACGGGCACGAAGCACCTCGACATCGCCACCAACGCGATGCCGTCGTTCTTCCACTCGAACTCGCGCAACAACATCACGTTCATCCGCTCGCTGATGAACATCGCGCAGCCGATGACGTACGAGCAGATCTTCAAGCTGATCGACAAGTCGCAGGTCATCGTGGTCTCCGGCGAGGAGGACAACGTGTTCGTCCCCGGTGGTGGTGGCGGTGGCAACGGCGAGACCAACTGGGCCGGCCTGACCCAGCAGGGCACGGTCACGAAGAACCAGGAAGTGAAGCTCTCCACCCCGAAGCTCGCGCCCGGTACCTACAAGTTCACGATGACCGGCACCAGCGACGCCGACCTCTACGTCCGCGTCGGGACCGAGCCGACCGCTCAGCTGTTCGATTGCCGCCCGTTCCTCGCGGGCTCGAACGAGACGTGCAACGTGTCGCTCAACACCGCGGCGCCCATCCACGTGATGGTGCGCGGCTGGAACGCGAGCTCGACGTTCAAGCTCGTCGGCGCGAAGAACTAAGCGCTCTTCTTCTCATCGACGGCCTGGCCTGAACAGCCGGGCCGTTTTCCGTTTCGGCATACGATGCGGCGCATGGCGATGTGCAGGCTGTGCGACAGATCCGAGGCGGAGAGCAACGGGATCTGCACGAAGTGTATGGACGAGCTCGGCATCATCGAGATGCCGCCGGCGCGACGGAAGCCGAGCCCGTGCCTCAAGTGCAGCGGCCTCAAGTTCATCCGCGTGATCCCGCGCGAGCATTCGGTGAAGGCGGGCCGCGATTTCAATTCTCCCGAGATCGCGCCGATGACGCTGACCCAGGCGCCGAAGATCGAGCACAAGCTGTTCGGCAAGGGGATGAACATCGAGGCACCGAGCGTCGTCCTCGGCGACGGCCTGCTCGAGACGTACACCTGCATCGCGTGCGGGTACGTCGAGTGGTGGTGCGAGAACCCGACGGAGATCCCGATCGGTCCCGAGTACATGAGCGAGCTCGTCGACTACTCGTCGGACGCCCCGTCTCGCTGACTACCAGCTCGGACGGAGCGGGTTCGCGCGATTGTGGACAGGGGTGATCTCGATGGTGATCGGAGACAGGCGCGTCCCGTTGCGACGCTCGACCTCGACGCGGTGCGAACCGAGACTCACTGCGAACACGTTCGGGATCGAGCCGAGCGTCTTGCCGTCGACGATCACCGAGGCACCGATCACGTCCTCGCCGCCGATCGCTCCCAGCACCTGCAGATAGCCGATGCCGAGCGACGCATCCGGTGGTGGGGCCGAGACCGCTGCATCACGCGCGCGGAGGCCGGCATCGCGGATCACGATCGCATCGGGACGCGTCGCATCGGCCATGACGACCACCGTGCTGTCGATCACGAGAGGCTCGGCCGCGTCCGGGCGACGCGGTTCCCCGTCGGGTGAGGCGGTGTCGAACGCGACGACCTGTGCAGCATCGGATCCGCCGGGCGACGACGAGCGCGTCAGCCCGTAGATCGCGAGCCCGCTGATCCCCGCGATCCCGATCAGCGCGAACGCGAGGGTTGCCCGTCGACGTGGTGGGTTGGCTTGCAACGCCACGGTGGGTGCCGTGGGCTCGCGCCTTGCAGTCCGGGTCTCGAAGCGATGCACGACCTCGCCGGGCTCCGCCACCTCCACGACCTCGATCCCGAGCAACGCGTCGAGGGCACCCACCCTCGCCGCCGGCTTCGGGGCGAGGCTGACGACGAAGTCGCGCACCAGCGCGCGGCCGTCGCCGTGCAAGCGGGGCGCGACGAGGGCAGCGAGCTCGGTGGCCAGCTGTCCGGCGGTCGGACGAGCGAGGCGATCCACCGCGAGGGCACGCTGGAGGATCGCGCGGACGTCGCGGGCGATCGTGAGATCGATCGGCACCGGATCGCCGGCGACCACGCGGAGCTCGACCTCGAGATCCGCGAGCGGCGACTCGCCGGTCAGCAGGGCGTGCAGCGTGAGCCCGAGCGCGAACACGTCGGTGCGCCCGTCGAGCGGCTGCTTGCCGCGCTGCTCGGGAGCGATGAAGCCGGCGGTGCCCGCGACCATGCCCGCCTCGGTGCGGCTCTCGCGATCGCGCGCGACGGCGATGCCGAAATCGCCGAGCTTGACGTCGCCCGTCGACGACACCAGCACGTTGGATGGCTTGACGTCGCGGTGCACGATCCCGAGCGGCAGACCAGAGGCATCGCACGCGGCGTGCGCGTGATCGAGCGCGTGCGCGACGGCGGTGGCGATCACCAGCGCGACCTCGACGGAGAGGCTGCCGCCGGCGCGCTTCACCAACTCCTGTGCGTCGAGGCCGTCGACGTACTCGAGCACCTGAAACGGCCTGCCGTCGAGCAGCCCGAGGTCGACGACCGCCACGACGTTCGCGTGATGCAGCCGAGACGCGATCATGGCCTCGTCGAGAAATCGCCGCGCTGCGACGGCGTCGGCGGCGGCACTCTCGAGCATTCGCTTGATCGCCACCTTGCGGACGAACCCGTGATCGCCGGTGAGCTCGGCCTCGAAGACTTCCGCCATGCCACCCTGCCCGAGCCGCCGCAGGATGCGGTACCGTGCCGTCCGATCGTCGCGATGCACGCCCGCGTTATCGTAGCACTGCTCGTGATGTGCACCGCGTGTGCACCGATGCCGAAGCATCCGATCGCGGTCGCGGTGCTGAGTGACCGGCCGACCGTTCCCCTCGCTGCGGTCGCCGGGCTCGAGCTGCACATCGCGGCGCTTCCGCAGGAGCCGCGCCCCCACGACGAGTCTGTCTCGAGCGTCCTGGTGGACGCGCGCCGCGCGTACGCCGCCGGTGAAGCGGATCGCTGTCGACAGCAGCTCGCCACGCTCGATCTTCCCGGTCTGCTCGTGCACGGCAACCGCGCCGCCCCGGCACGCGCTCTCGCTCTCGATACCGCGTGTGCGTACCAGGGACTCGCCCGCGACGATGCTGCCCGGATCGCGGCGCGGCTCGCCGTGCTCGGCCTCGATCTCCCCGCCGATGCGGTCGCGCGTGAAGCCGAGGATCTGATCGTCGCGGCGATCGCGAAGGCCAGCGCAGCGCCCCGCGCGAAGCTCGACGTCGCCGGCGTGATCGGGGCGCGCGTCTCCGTGGATGGCCGGCCGGCGACGTGCGTGATCCCCTGCCCACTCGAGCTGGTCCCCGGCGAACACGTGGTCGCGGTCGAAGCCGACGGCTACGCACCCGCCTGGAAGACCGTCCGCGTTCCGGACGTCGCGAAGCTCGTGGTAGAGCAGCAACCCGCCCCGCGCGAGCTCGCCGCGACGCAGTGGCGCGCACGTCGCGGGCGAGGCCTGCCCGCCACCGACGCGAAGGGGGCGGAGTTGATCGCCCTCGCACTCGCCGAACCGCGCATCGCGTACCTCGAGGGGACCACCGGCGTGCTGATCGTCGGCGGCAAGCTGCGCGCGACCGGAAGCGGCCAGTCCCCGACGCTCCTCCGCGAGCTCGCCTATGACGGCGGCCTGCTGCAGCGTCCGAAGGCCTGGCAACGACCCTGGTTCTGGATCGTCGTCGCCGGTGCGACGGCCTTGGTCTCGGGTGCGGTGATCTACGCGACCTATCAACCGGAGATCCCGACCATGGTGATCTTCTGATGCGCTCGCTCCTCGTCCTCGTGCTCGCCGCGGCGTGCCAGGAGGCTCACACCGTCACCCTGCAACTCGGGCCCACCGACGACACGCTGACCGCCGGCTTCGCGTGCGTGCAGGACGCCGACCCCGCGAAGCTACTCGCCGCCCGCGCCGCGCAACCCGACGGTGGGCTGCGGTTCTCGATCACCGTCGACGTGATCACGCTCGGTGGCAAGCTTCCGGGGTGTCGCGGCGAGGAGCTGTTCGCGGCCTGTGGGGACGGCGGGTGCGAGATCGTGCCGCGCGGCGACGGCACGCGGTTCTGTCGCGACCTCACCATCGCGGCCTCCGCGGTCGACGCCGCGATCAACGATGACCTCGGGCCGTTGCTCGCCAGCATTCGCTCGCAACTGCAGGCCGAGCCGGTGACGCTCGACGCACCCGACGTGCCGGTGTTGCTCCGGGCAGTCGCGACCACCGAGCCGTGCAGCGCCAACGCGGCCGACTTCGATCTGCTCGAGCTCGTCGGCTGCGCGTACAGCTGTCCCGCGCAGCTCGACGACATCGACGGTCCGATCGCGCTCTCGCTCGACACGCTGACGCGGCAGTGCGAGCGCGAGGTCAAGGCCTGCGCCGTGTTCCCACCGTGATACAAGGGCCGACGTGGATCAGACACTGCGGCACGGGGCGACGTCGTTTCCGGTTCGCACGATCCACGTCGAGGTGATCCAGGGCCCCGATGCCGGGCTGCGAGTCGTCGCCGACACGCTCGCGATCGGGACCGCAGAGGGCAGCACGCTGCGGCTCACCGATCCGTCGGTGTCGCGGTTTCATGTCACGCTGCAGGCCTCTCCCACCGGCGTCCACGTGGTCGACCACGGCTCGACCAACGGCACGTTCGCCGCCGGGATCCGGATCGAGCGTGCCGTGCTCCCGGCGGGCAGCACGCTCGTGCTCGGTGCGACCACGCTGCGCGTCGGCGAGGCCGCGCTCGCCGAGGTCGAGGTCCACGGCGAGGCTTCCCTCGCCGGCGTGATCGGCGGTTCGCCTGCCATGCGTCGGTTGATGGCGCAGGTCACCAAGGCGGCCGCCAGCGATGTCTCGGTGCTGGTCACCGGCGAGAGCGGTACCGGCAAGGAGCTGATCGCGCGCGCGTTGCACGACCTCGGGCCGCGTCGCGGCAAGCCGTTCGTCACCGTCGATTGCGGCACGATCGCCCCCACGCAGGTCCCCACCGAGCAGTTCGGTCACGAGAAGGGCGCGTTCACCGGCGCCGATCGCGCGCATGTCGGCGCGTTCGAGGCCGCGCACGGAGGCACGCTGTTCCTCGACGAGCTCGGCGAGCTCCAGCCCGCGATCCAGGCCACGCTGCTCGGCGCGCTCGAGCGTCGCCGGATCCGCCGTGTCGGGAGCCGCAACGAGATCGCGATCGACGTGCGCGTGGTGTCGGCGACGCACCGCGATCTCCGCGCCGAGGTCAACGCCGGCTCGTTTCGGCTCGACCTGTTCTATCGGCTCGCGGTGGTCACGCTCGCGGTCCCCGCGCTGCGCGAGCGACCCGGCGATCTCCCGCTGCTCGTCGAGCACTTCCTGCGCGACGCCGGGTTCGACGGGCCCGTCGCCTCGCTGATCTCGCCACCCGCGATGGCCGCGCTGCAGAAGCTCCACTTCGCCGGCAACGTGCGCGAGCTCCGCAACCTGATCGAGGCCGCGGTCGCGATGAACGAACCGCCCGATCTCGCCGGCGCGCCTACCGCACCGCGAGCCGCATCGCTCGCGACCGATCTCGCGCTGCCCTACAAGGACGCACGCGCGCAGCTCCTCGATCACTTCGAGGCGCAGTACCTCGACGCCCTGCTCCAGCGCGCCGGCGGAAACATCTCGCAGGCCGCCCGGCTCGCGAAGATGACCCGCTCCCACCTGTCGGAGCTGCTCGCGAAGCGCCGGTCCTGACCCCAGGGATCACCACCCGTTCCCATCACTCGCCTGGCGACTCCGCCAACGCGGCCCCACTTCAGCTGAGCGGAAGCGGGCCCGGTCTGCGTCCTTCTCGCGCGCTTCGGATGTCTTTTTCAGACGGGATCCCCCGCTCGAGAACTCGCCACCCCGTCATCGCCAGTCGCGTTCGCTGTCCGCTCGACCGGACAGTGTCCGCCGGAGCAGACGACACCGCCATGCTAGCTCCCTGATTCCCCTGGAGGATCTCGGGGCACATCGGGTGCACTCGGAGTCGGGATGCGCCATGCACTCCTCTCACTCGTCTTGCTCGCCGCGTGCGGTGAAGACGTCGCCCCGATCGATCCCACCCCCGACGCGCCGACCGGCGAGCCGGTGTTCTACGGGCAGGTCCAGAAGATCCTCAACGACAACTGCGCGTCGTGTCACTCGACCGATCCGGCTCGCCTCGCGCCGTTCGCGCTGGTCAGCTACGAGGATGCGGTCGCCGCCGCCACCGACTTCCCGATGGCCTACGACGTGATGAACCGCGTGATGCCGCCGTTCTATGCGGACCAGGACGGCGACTGCAACCAGTTCCGCGATGCCCACTGGCTCGACGCCACCGAGATGGAGACGCTGGTGGCGTGGATCAACGGCGGCAAGCTCGAGGGTGATCCGGCCGCGAGTGTCGCGCCGCCGCCGCCGCCCGGTGGGTTGCCGCAGACCGACCTCGTCATCGATCTCGGCGCGCCGTTCACCGTTCCCACCGCGACCCCCGACTACTTCGCCTGCTTCGTCGTCGATGCGATCGGGGCCGACAAGTTCGTCACCGGCGCGCACGTCAAGCCGAGCAACCTCACCGTCGCCCACCACGTCATCCTGTTCACGCTCGACGCGACTGCGGAGCAGGAGGCGCTGACGCGCCAGGCCGAGGCGAACGGCCCGTATCCGTGCGATGGCGGTCCGACGCGTACGGGAAAGTCGAACTTCCTCGTCGGCTGGGTGCCCGGCAATCAGGCGACGCTGTTCCCGCCCGACACCGGCATCAAGGTCGAGGGCGCTCGCAAGATGGTGGTGCAGATGCACTACAACAACGCGAACAGCGACGGGCTCCCCGACGACACGACGATCGCCCTCGACCTCGCCGACAGCGTCGCGATTCCTGCGCAGATGGTCGGCATCAGCGCGCCGGTCAACCTCGCACCGCACGACACCGATGCCGTCGCGGTCGGCACCTTGAACCTCCCCAACGGGCTACCGAACGCCCGGATCTGGGGCTCGGCGGTCCACATGCATCAGCGCGGGACGTCGGCGAAGCTCTCGATCGCGAACCAGGACCGCTGCGTCGTCGACCTCGTCAACTGGAGCTTCCACTGGCAGCACTTCTACTGGCTGCAGGAGCCGGTGCCGGTGAGCGGCGGCGACAAGATCCAGCTCGAGTGCCACTACGACACCTCGAGCGACAGCACGAACGTCGGGTTCTGCGAGAGCACCGAGTGCGAGATGTGCGTGCAGTACGCGTTCGTCACGCAGTGACTAGCGCAGCAGGACGAGCTCTTCGGCGGTCGTCGGGTGCAGCGCGAACGTGCGATCGAGGTCCGCCTTCTTCGCGCCCATCGTGACCGCCACGGCGATCGCCTGCACGATCTCCGGCGTGTCGGGACCGACGAGGTGCACGCCGAGCACGCGATCGGTGGGCTTGTCGACGACGACCTTGATCAGCACCTGCTCGTCGCGCCCCGACAGCGCGTAGCGCATCGGCCGAAACCGCGCGCGGAAGATCACGACGTCGTGCCCCGCTTCGCGTGCCGCGGGCTCGGTCAAGCCGATCGCGGCACACGCCGGCTGCGAGAACACCGCGGTCGGGATCAGGTGGTGCTTGATCGGGGTGGGGCGGTTGCCGAACAGCGTGTCGGCGACGGCGTGGCCTTCGCGGATCGCGACCGGCGTCAGCGCCACGCGACCGGAGACATCACCGACCGCATAGATGTGCGGCACGCTGGTGCGCGACATCTCGTCGACGGTGATCGAGCCGTTCGCCGCGAGCTTGACGCCGGCCTCCTCGAGATGGAGGCCCTTCGTGTTCGGAGCGCGACCGATCGCAGCCATCGCCACGTCGACCTCGAGCTCGCGATCGTTGATCTTCAGCGTCCCCGACGCGGTGGTGACCAGCTCCTCGCACGCGACCACGTCGATGCCGGCGGCGCACAACCCCTTGGTCACCAACTCCCGGACGTCGGGGTCGAAGCCACGTAACACGTGCGTGTCCTTGTGGATCAGCGTCACCTGCGAGCCGAACCCGGCAAAGATGTGTGCGAACTCGACGCCTATATAGCCGCCGCCGAGGATCGCGACCCGCTTCGGCAACTGCGCCAGGTGGAACGCCTCGTCGGACGTGATCCAGGTGCCATGGGTGGGGCGTTTCGGGGTGCCGCCGGAGGCGATCAAGATGTGAGCTGCGGTGATCTTGCGACCCTCGACCCCGATCGTGTGGCGGTCGATCAGCGTCGCGCGACCGGTGATGACTTCAGCGCCGGCCTTGCGCAGGCGATCCGAGTAAGCCTTCTCGAGGCGCCCGATCTCCTTGTCCTTTGCCGCGATCAACGCCGGCCAGTCGTGCGTGGCCGTCGCGATCGTCCAGCCATGACCGCGTGCGTCGTCGAGCTGGCGTGTGACCTCGCTCGCATACACGAGCAGCTTCTTGGGTACACAGCCGCGGATCACGCACGTGCCACCCCAGCGGTCGGCTTCCGCGACCGCGACTCTCGCTCCGTGCTCCGCTGCCACGCGCGCCGCTCGCACGCCCCCAGACCCGCCGCCGATCACGAACAGGTCGACGTCGAACCGCGTCATCGTGGGCCAGCATACTCGATCGTTCGTAGTCGGTACGGGCCCCGGAGCACGTTGACCTCAGCACCTGTCAGGCGAAGCGATCACGTAACCGAACTTGAGTTCAATATCTTTAGACATCCCAGGTCCGCGACTTGATAGGCTCCAACCCGTCCAAGGGGGACTAATGCGTACCAGCCTCGCCTGCGTGCTCCTCACTTCTTCACTGCTCGCCTGCGGCGGCGGTGGAGGTCCTGCTGCTGATGATGACGTCCCGACACCCGACTCGGGCACCGAGAACCCGCCACCTGATCGCGGCTTCCGCATCACGTCGCCCGACATCACGATCGAGCCCGGCCAGGAGATCACGTACTGCTACTACTTCCGCACGCCAAACACCGAGAAGCTGGCGGTCAAGCAGTGGAAGTCGGAGATGACCCCCGGCAGCCACCACATGATCATGTACACGACCACCACCGACGCGAAGCCCGTTGGCACCGTGTCTTCGGACGAGTGCGGGTTCGGCAGCGGCGGGGCCACCAACATTCCGAAGTGGACCTACTCGGCGCAAACCCCGAGCGCAACCATCCCTCTCCCCACCGATGACGGTACTGGCAAGCCGCTCGCGCAGGAGATCGCACCCAACACCGCGGGCTTCTTTCAGATGCACTATCTGAACGCGACCGACGAGCCGATCCAGGCGCACGTCGTGCTCGACGCGTACGCGCTCGAAGCCAGCGACGTGTACACGGCTACGGCGCCGTTCATCACCTTCAAAGCCAACATCACCATTCCGCCTGACGCGATCGGCGATGTCGAGAGCGACACCTGCGCGACCCCAGCCGGTGCGAAGTTCTGGATGATGTCGACCCACGCGCACAAGCAGGCCGTGAAGACCCGCGTCCTCGATGCCGGCGCCGAGGTATTCATGAGCACCGACTGGGAGCACCCCGACGCGCGCATGTTCATGACGCCGTCGGAGTTCTACACTTTCGGCACCAACAAGCTGACGTACGAGTGCACGTACGACAATACGGGTAGCAATCACAGCTCGGAAGTGACGACCGGCGACAGCGCTCAGTTCGACGAGATGTGCATGGCCTCGGGTTACTTCTTCCCAGCAACGAAGCCGAAGTTCTGCGTCAACGACACCGTCCTCAACTTCTGATCATTCGTCGAGTTGGGACGTTGTTGGCAGCCACCAAGCCGGCTCCGACACGTCTTCTTCTTCTTCTTCTGATCAGTCGTCGATCTCGATCACGAGATCGTCGGTATTGATGATGTCGTCCGGCGCCGTGACCGTGGGAACGGTCAGGCGCGGCGACTCCGCCGGCTTGTCCTCGGTGGCTTTCGCCGCCAGCTTTTCGGCGGGCTTCTCGACCACGATGACATCGTCGTCGTCGGAGCTGTTGACCGCGACCGAGCCCGGCTTCGGCGCGAGGCTCTCGCCACCGTCGGAGCCGTCGCCCGCTGACTTCGGCCAGGTCGGCCCGTTCGAGCTGCCACCACAGGCAGCGAGGAAGCCGATCAGGAGCGCGAGGCGAACCATTCGATCAGCGTAGCAGGTCGCGCGGGATGGCAACGATCGCATCGAGCATGCTACTTCGCGGTAATGGCAGTCACGGTCGGTAAGAAAGCCCCCGCCTTCACGCTCGCCTCGTCGGATGGCGACAAGGTCAAGCTCTCGGAGCTCGCGGGCAAGGTGGTCGTCCTCTACTTCTACCCGCGCGACAACACGCCGGGCTGCACCGTCGAAGCCGAAGGGTTTCGCGACGCGGTGCCCGCGCTCGAGAAGCTCGGCGCCGTGGTCTACGGCGTCAGCAAGGACTCGATCGAGTCGCACTGCAAGTTCCGCGACAAGTACAAGCTCAGCTTCCCGCTGCTCAGCGACCCCGACGGCAAGATGCTCGCGGCGTATGGCGCGTGGGGCGAGAAGTCGATGTACGGCAAGAAGAGCATGGGCATCATCCGCTCGACGGTGCTGATCGATACCGAGGGCAAGGTCGCCTTCCACTGGCCGAAGGTGACCGTCAAGGGTCACGTCGAGGCTGTCGTCGCCGAAGCCAAGAAGCTCGCCGAAGAAGCGTAGCGTTCGGCTACAAGGCGTCCGCCACCCGGACAAGCAGGCAAATGGCAGGGTCCACAGATTCGATAGTTAGGCGGGCCTGTGGTCTCCACCGCCCCCTGCAGCCTTCGTTATAACAAGCGCCATAACGGACTTCGTTATAACAGCCGTTGTAACGGAGCTTGATCTAAGGGGGTATGGGAAGGGATCTCCGAATGACGGACTGTCCGATGAGCGTGTCGGCGAAGCAGCAGCTCGCCGAGTTGTTCATCCAGGTCGTGGCCCGCTGGATCAAGCTCCGTTATTACGGACTGTTCGAAGAGCGTGTAGCTCGACGAGCTGTCATCCAGGTCGTGCCCGGACCTGCCGGTCAAGCGAAGCCCGTCGCCTCTTCTTGCTTCACGGCCGTGGTCTCTCCCCGCTGCCGCCGCCGTCATGCCGGAGCCTGATCCAGGGGCATGGAGGGACCTCCGATCAGAAGCGCCAGACGTAGCCGAACGAAGCGCCCTTCTTCGTCTTCCCGAACGTCCCCTTCTGCGCGGCTGCGATCACGCACGTCGACAGCGCCGGATCGGGCGAGCTCTTGACGGTGACGCCACTGACGCCACCCTCGGCATTGATCTTGATCTGCACCGCGACATCACCGCGCGTCGACGACTTGTTGCCGCAGCCCTGTGCCTTGATCGTACCGAGCCCGGCGGCGATCGCAGCGCGGTCGAGGTTGTCGGGGAGGTTCGAATTCGTGGTTGTCGACGTCGCCGGCTTGTAGATCTCGCACCCCTTGTCGGCGTAGCCGGAGAACTCGCACTGCACCTTGTCGGGCTTCGCGGCCGTGGTGGTCGTGGTCGTCGTCGGGCGCGTCGTCGTCGGGGTTGTCGGGCGCGTTGTGGTCGTCGTCGTCGTGGTAGGGCGCGGCGTCGTGGTCGTGGTCGTCGTGGTCGTCGTGGTCGGGCGCGTCGTCGTCGTGGTCGGACGCGTCGTCGTGTTCGGACGCGTCGTCGTGTTCGGACGCGTCGTCGTCGGAGCTGTCGTCGTGGCGGTCGGAGTCGTGGTAGTCGTGGTCGGTGTCGTCGTGGTGGGAGTCGTCGTGGTGGGAGTCGTCGTGGTGGTGACGTCGGACGTCCCCGGGCTCGACGGCGCCAGCGATGCGACTCGCGTGGGCGTCGGCTCGACCGCAACTTCCTTCGGCTTGTCGCCGCGCAGCACGATGACGAGCAGCACCGCACCCACGATCACGAGCATCGCGAGCGCCGCGAACAGCGCGTAGATCATCTTGCGATCCGTGACCTGCCGCGCCATGGGCATCATCACGATCGGTTCGCCGAACGTCGCCGGACCGAACGTCGGGAGATCGTCGAGCGAGCCAATGGCCGACGCCGGCTTCGCCGCACCCCCTCTCGGGGCGAACGTGTTCGCGAGCGCGCGGATGTCGATCAGGCCGGAGCCTTCCGTTCCAGCCGCTCCGGGCTTCGCCGTCGGTTCCTTCGACGCTGGCGCCGAGCTCGCGAGCTTCGCCAGGTTGCCCAGCGTGAACAGCACGGAGCTCTCGTTGCGCTCGGCGAGCAGCTTGTTCAGCACCTTCTTGTCGTCGATCGCGGGCTTCGTCTCGGTCGCGAAGGCGTCGACCGTCTTGGTCGAGAACATCGCATCGACCTGCGCAGCTTCTTCGAGAGGTCGGCGTGCCGTGCCTGCTGCGAGCTCGGCGATCGCGCCGAAGGCGGCCCACTCCTCCATGCCGTCGCGCCACACCAGCGCGTCGTCGTCGAGCTCGCCGGCGGCGTGGCGGCGCTGCAGCTCGGCACTCTCGAACGGACCGGATTGCTGACCGTCGACGACGAGGTGCCACTCTCCGAGAGGTGCATCCGAGGCCTGGGATTCGGGCTCCGGTGCAGGTGCACCTTTGACCACCACGATCGCACTGCACTTCTTGCAGCGGATCTTGAACACCTTGCCGGCGACGCGATCGTCGGCGATCGAGTACTTGGTGCCACACGCGTCACATAGGATCTTCATCGCGCACCTCCTGAGGGGAACGCAGCCCACGCGTTGCACGCGCCATGTGGACGTGCATCGCTGGACTCGAAACGTCTGACCCGCAGGCGAGCCGACCCTTGGAGATATTTTTCGGTATCTCGAATCGAGCGGTTGGCCGACCCGGAAGAAGCCCTGCAACCGGACTCGCCCGGCGTTGTCGGGCGCACCGCTAGTGAAAATCGCGGCTCGCCACGTCTGCCACGGGCCGCGACAACCTCGGCACCCACACCGAATCCGCGATCACGTGGACGATGCCTTCCGAGACCTGAAGAGTTCCGGTCACGCCGATCACGCTGGTCGTCTTGATCACGTGGCCGTACTCCGCGAACACCGTCGGCCACACCACCAGGTTGACGAACCCGGTCTCGTCCTCGAGCGTCATGAACACCACGCCGCTCGCGGTACCCGGCTGCTGCCGGCAGATCACCACGCCGACATACTCGACGCGCGCACCGTCGCGACCGCGCGAGATGGTCTGCGCATCCGGCCAGTGCCGTGCGCGCAGCTCGGCTCGCAACGGTTGGAGAGGATGGCCTCGCACCGAGTGGTCGCTCGCCGAATAGTCCCAGAAGATCTCGTCGAGCTTCGACAGTCCCGCGAACGCCACGTCATCGGCGTCGCTGCGCAGCGCGACCTCGTCACCCTGTCGCACTACCCATCCCCTCACCTGCCACAGCGCCTCGCGCCGCTCGTCGACAAGCTCGCCGAACGCACCGGCCTCCGCGAGCTGCGTGTGGGCACGAGATCCAATCCCCGTGCGCCGCACGAAGTCCTCGACGCTGTTGAATGGCCGCGTGTCGCGTGCGGTGGTGATCCGCTGCCCGTCGGAGAGCTGGAGCCCGCGCGTCCAGCGCAGCCCCATGCGCACGGCGAACTGGAAGTCGTCGTCCGCCGGCTCGAGCGTGCAGTCCCACGCGCTGCGCGTGACATCGATCGGGCGGACCTCCAGCCCGTGGCGCTGCGAATCCCCGACGATCGTCGCCGGCGAGTAGAAGCCCATCGGCTGCGCGTTGAGCAGCGACGCGGTGAACTCGGCGAGGTAGTGCTTCCGCATCCACGAGGTCGCGTACGCGATCAGCGCGAACGAAGCGGCGTGACTCTCCGGGAAGCCGTACTCGCCGAAACCGCGAATCTGCTCGAACACGCGCTCGCCGAACGCGCGATCGATCCCCTTCGCTTCCATCCGCGAGATCAGCCGCTCGCGATGCTTCTCGATCCGGCCCGAGCGCCGCCACGCCGCCATGTCGCGCCGCAACTGATCCGCTTCGCCCGGCGTGTAATCCGCCGCGACCACGGCGAGCCGCATCACCTGCTCCTGGAACAGGGGAACACCGAGCGTCTTGGCGAGGACCGGCTCGAGGCACGGGTGGGGGTACACGACCTGCTCCAGCCCTTTGCGTCGACGGAGATAGGGATGCACCATGCCGCCGGAGATCGGCCCCGGGCGGACGAGCGAGACCTCGACGACGAGATCGTAGAACGTGCGCGGGCGCAGCCGCGGCAGCATCGACATCTGCGCGCGCGACTCGATCTGGAACGTGCCGACGGTGTCGGCGGTGCAGATCATGTCGTACGTCGCCTGATCCTCGGCGGGGATCGTGGCCATCGTCAGGTCGACATCGCGGTGCTGCTTCAGCATGTCGAAGGCGAGGTGCAGCTGATAGAGCGCGCCGAGCGCGAGCAGGTCCACCTTGAACAGGCCGAGATCGTCGAGGTCGTTCTTGTCCCACTGGATCACGGTGCGCCCGGGCATCGAGGCGTTCTCGATCGGGACGATGTCGTGCACCGGCTCGTGGCCGAGCAAGAACCCGCCGGGATGGATCGAGATGTGGCGCGGCAGCTCGAGGATCTCGTTCGCGAGCTTCGCCAGCAGCTCGAACGAGCTCGCATGATGTTCGCGCAGGCCGGCGCGCTCGAGCGCGGCTTCCTCGACGAGCCCGTACATCGACAGGTGCTTCGCGGCGCGATCGAGTGCGGTCTCTGGAATACCGAGCGCCTTGCCGACATCGCGCACCGCCGAGCGCGGCCGGTAGCGCACGACGTTGCAGACCATCGCGGCGTGATCGCGACCGTAGACGTCGTAGACGTGCTGGATCACCTCTTCGCGACGCTCGTGCTCGATGTCGAGATCGATATCGGGTGGCTCGGCGCGCTCGCGCGACAGGAAGCGCTCGAACAGCAGCCCCATCCGCACCGGATCGACCGCGGTGATACCGAGGCAGTAGCAGACCGCCGAGTTCGCCGCCGAGCCGCGACCCTGGCAGAGGATGTTCTTGCGACCGCAGTACGAGACCAGCTCGTACATGGTCAGGAAGTAGCCCGGGTAATCGAGCTCCTCGATCAGCGCGAGCTCGGAGTCGAGCTGGCGACGAACGTCGTCGGGGATGACGCCATTTTGGTTGCCAGCTGAGTACCTCCACGCGGCACCCTTGTAGGTCAGCGCGCGGAGGTGGTCCGCCGA
Organism: Deltaproteobacteria bacterium; assembly: GCA_031385555.1. GTDB lineage: Bacteria > Myxococcota_A > Polyangia > Haliangiales > Haliangiaceae > JABFXX01. The sequence goes on from JANNBP010000228.1 coordinate 23,912, forward strand.
GGTCGAGCCATCGGGCAACCGCTCCGACGGATAGCGATAGCGCAGCTCGCCGAGCGAGAACGTGCAGCGCGCCGCGATCTCGAGCGAGCGCTCGACCGCGGCGGGCTCGTCGTGGAATAGCTTCCCGAACGCGTGCGGCGTGCGCAGATCGTGCTCGTCGTTGTCGTGGATCTTGCGACCGGCGGTGGTGAGCGTGACTTGATGCCGGATACACGCGAGCACGTCCTGCAGCGGGCGGCGCGCACGCGTGTGATAGAGGACCTCCGTCGACGCGACCAGCGGCAGCTTCCACGCCTTCGCACGCTCGCGCAGCCGTGCCTCGCGCAGCACGTCGGAGGCGCGGCGATGCCGAACCAGCATCGCGTACAACCGATCACCGAACGCGGTGGTGAGATCTGAGAGCAAGCGCGGATCGAGCTCGGGCTCGTCGGCGAGCAGCGCATCGTCACCGCCCCACAACGCGATCAGCCCCTCGGCCCGTGCGCAGACCTCGGGCCACGTCACGATCGCAGCGCCCTTGTCGCAACGCCGGCGACCGATCGTGAGGAGCCGCGTCAGGTTTGCCCAGCCCGCGCGATCGATCGCGAGCAGCACGAGGGAGGAGGTCTTGGGCTCGACCACGGACGTCGCCACCTGTCGCGGCTTGCTGCGCTTCGTGCGACCGCGGCGACCGTTCACCGGAATCGCGGGCTCGAGATGATCCGTATCGGCGCCCCAACCAGGACGATCTCGGGACCGCGTCCCGGACTCTTGCCCCTGAAACTCGTGATCGTGCAACGCGACGGTGATCGGCGACGCGGTCAGCGTGCTGCCGGGTGCCGCGATGGTGACCTGTGCGCCGCAGATCAGCTGGATGCCGAGCTCGCGGGCCTTGACGTGCGCGCGGACCATCCCGTAGACGCCGTCGCGATCGGCGATCGCGATCGCGCGGAGACCGAGCCGGTGCGCTTCCTCGACCAGCTCCTCGGGGTGGCTCGCACCTTCGAGGAACGAGTACCCCGACTTGCACCAGAGCGCGGCGAACACCTGTTCGAGTGTTCAGGTACAGCACGGCAAGATCAAGAGACTCCTGCTGTTTTCAGCTCGGAAACGCGCGAGAAACACCCCCCATGACACGCTGAAGCCAATGCCCGAGTCGATCATCCACGTGCATCACCGCGGCGACCGTGGTGTCGACGGCATCCTCCGGCTGATCGAGCTCGCCGGGCACGACGGTGCCATCGAGATGATGCTGAGTGCGATGTGCGATCAGATCGCTTCGATCACCGGCGTCGAGATCGTCAGCGTCTACGTCCGCGAGAATGCCCGCCTGGTGATGCGCGGCAATGTCGGGTTTCCGGCGAGTGCGATCGGCGTGACGTCCCTCGCGGTCGGCGAGGGCATCACGGGGCTGGTCGCGGAGTGCATGCGCCCGATCTCGGCCGCGCACGCGGCGACCGAGACCGCGTACAAGCACGTGCCCGGGCTCGGCGAGGAGCGCTATCCCGTGTTCGCCGGCGTCCCGCTGATCGGTGGCGGCGCGACGATCGGCGTGCTCGTGCTGCAGCGGAGTGACCGGCCGTTCGCGACCGACGAGGTCACGCTCGCCACCGCGCTCGGGGCACCGGTCACGCTCGCGATCGAACGCCGCCGCGCCTCCGCGCTGCGCTCGGCACGACTCGATGGAACGCCGCAGGTCGGAGGTGCCGTGCTCGGTCGCGTCGCCGCGATCCCGACGGCGACGGCGTTCGAGCGCGTCGCACGAGATCCCGACGATCCGCAGTTCGAGCGCGGGTTCGGACGCCTGCGCGACGACCTGTCGCGCGCGATGAAGAAGCTCGCTGCTTCAGACGAGCCCGTGATCGGTGCGGCGCTCGATCGCTTCGCCCTCGCCCTGTGCGATGCACGCCTGCGCGATCAGCTCGCGGCGGTCGCGGATCGGCCGAGCGCCCTGCGCGTCGTCGCGAAGGAGTACGCCCGCGCGTCGCAGCGACTCGAGAGCCGTGGCCTCGAGAGCCTGCACGCGGAGCTCGATCTCGAGGAGCTCTGCGCCCTGCTCGGCGATGCCCGCACGCTCCGCCCCGGGGGCGTGTGGATCGCGGATCGCATCGGTGCGTTCGTCGCGGTGGTCGCAGTGGGGCGCGGCGCGTCCGCGCTGGTCGCGAGCGATGCGATCACGCCGACCGCCATCGCGATCGCACGCGCAGCACGCTTGCCGTGCGTGAGCGACGTCTCGGGGTTGTTCGCGTGGGTCCGACCAGAGGACCTGGTTGCCGTCGACGGTGAGACGGGACACGTCCTCGTGCATCCCGCGCCGAGTGACATCGAGAGACTCCGACACGCACGGTGACCACAGGTCGGCGGCGCGCTCCTCGCGTGCGTCCGGCTTGGCGACCGCACGTGCCGCTCACTGGCTTGGCGGTGAACCGGCGCAGTCACGCAGGAAGCGGGCAGGCTTCCGCATAGCCGTCGGCGCCACCGTCGAGAAAGTGCGCTCGGAAGCCGAGCTCGGAGAGGGTCAGCGCCGCCCGGGCGCTGGTGCCATCGGCGCTTCAACCACAATGCAGCACGATCGCCCGTTGCTTCGGCACGCCGGCGACCGAGTCGACGAGCGAGAGCAGCGAGGCGGTGCGCTGTTCACCCGGCAACCGCGGATCGCGCGAGCCCGGCCGCACCATGCCGACACCGATCACCAGCACGTCCTCGCGTGCCGCGAGCTCGCGAAGCGCCTCGGGCGTGATCGGGCGTGCCTTCGACATCCCGATCGAGCGCCGCGTGAAGGTCCGGACGCTCGCCGGCAACCGCCTCACGACGCACGCTCCGCGTCGAACGCCGGCACGACCAGTCCAGTGTAACGCTGCACGAGCGAGGCCGGCGCCGCGACCACGAAGCCCGCGACCGCGTGTCCGAGCGCGCGGATGTACGCACGGCGCTGGAACTGGACCCGCATCCACGCGACGTGCACGCGTATGTGGTCGGTGGGGCGATCGTGGAACTGGCGATGCATCGTCGACAGCAGCGCGTCGACGTCTGCATGCGAACCGGTGGAGATCAGGCGCTCGAGCTCGGCGCGCCGTTGCACGAAGGTGGGCATGAACAGCTTGTCGCTCCAAACGCGAGCGTTCGCAGTGACCGCGCACGACAGGCGACTGACTGGGCGCACCTACCCCTGCCAACTCACTCCACCGCACCCTGCCAGAACCACCGCCGGCGCTCGCGATCGTAATAGACCCAGAGACAGTCGCCGCGTCGGAGCTCCGCGAAGTGGTACTCGCGATGGAGCTCGCGTGCCCACCAGCCACCGCTGATCACGTACGGCCCGACGATGCGCACCACCGCGCCTTGCTCGAGGCCGGAGATCAACCAGCCGTCGTCGCGCACTTGCCGCGCCTGCGGTGGCAGGGGGCGCGGCCGCGTCAGCATCCGCCGGATCAGCGGCCGGATCAGCTTCTCCGTTGGCGCGGCCTTCTCGACGCGAGCGAGCCGCTCCCAGCCGAAGCTGGCCTCGGGGAGATGGCCGTCGCGTAGCACCGCGCGCACCACCGCATCGTCACCGAGCTCGGCACGCACCCGCGCGATCGCCTCATCGGCGGCGCGTAGATCGCGGCGCGGCTTCGACGCGAACAGTGCGAGCTGCTCTCGCGTCGCTGCGATGTCGTCGGCCCACACGCGGATCGCGTTGATCGGCGCGGTGGGCGGCATGCTGGTGAGCCGGAGATGGACGAGCCGGAGCAGGGCTCGCCCGTCGAGCGTGGGCGCAGCGGGCTTGATGCAATCGGAGCGCAGCTCGATGTCTCGGATCGTGTGCTTGAGCGCGAGCTCGACGTGCAACGCGGTGACCGCGCGACCGCGCTCGGCGAGCCGATCGAGCAGCCGATCGACCGGCGGCTTGAGGAAGAACATCAACCGCTCGACATCGTGCTCGTCGTCGTCGAGCAGCATCCGCTCGTCGGGAGCCTCGGGCGGTGCGACCGGCACCAGCGGATCCCAGCGCTCGTGCGCGGCGAGCTGGTAGAGCCGATACGCATCGCGCCCGAACCGCTCGAGGATGCCGCCGCCCGGCAACCGCACCATCTCGCCTAGCGACGTCACGCCGAGCCGCGCGAGCGCATCGCGCAGCTTCGGTTCGACATCGAGCCGGGCGAGCGGCACGCGACTCGCGCGCTGTTGCTCCTCGGCGGGCGAGGCGAGGACGACGATGCCCTCACGCAGGGCGCGTGCGATCGCATACGTCGCGAAGCGCGAGAAGCCGACCACCACGGCACCACGAAAGCCGATCCTCTCGATCGCGCGCGCGATCGCCTCACCCCACGCTTCACCACGCCGCGATCCGGCATCGGGAAAGATCCGCTCGAGCCCATCGCCATCGAGCCACAGCGTGCCGGGCTCGCCGGGCTCCACCCGCGGCGACAACCGATGCAGCATCGCGCGCAGCTCGACCGTGGTGGCTTCGATCTGCTCCGGCGGCACCACGCGCGCACGCACGCCGGCGCACAGTCCGAGTGCATGCGCGTAGCGTTGCCCGGGGAGAACACCCGCGACACGCGCGCGTTCGCATGCCCACAAGATCGTGCCCTGCGGCCGGTCTTCATCGATGACGACGACCGGATGCGATCGCCACGCCGGCTCGCGTCTCCACACGATCTGCAGCGGCAACGCGGGCAGATCGAGACATGCGATCGTCACCTATACATTTGTTCAGGTAACGATATCGCCTGTCAATACAAGGGTTCAGGACACGGTCCCGAGATCGTTCAATCCGGAGAGATCTCTTCTTAGAACCCTGCTGGGCCCCGCGCACGCAGGGTCTTCTGGAAACCCGGACCACGTCGCTTGTCCTTGAGCACGCGCAGCGTGAGCGACAGCCCGCTCTGGGATCGCACGCGCAGCGCCTCGGCACGCAGCGACACCAAGGATCCGATCGAGCCCGACTCTGCCGTCTTCTCGGTGATGCAGACGACGGCGGCATCGTGCGCCTGCGCGAGCGTGACCAGCCGACCTTGATGCGCGATCGGAATCTCGGCGAGGGCTCCGAGATCGATCACGATCAGCCCGAAGGCACCGGATCGAAGCAACCGCTCTGCCGCGCGCGTGGAAGCGGACTGATCGGGAACGCGCACGACGACCAGCGCCGCGAGATCGACCCCGCTGTCCGCGACATCGGGTGGATAGAACGAACCATCCACGCCCGTGATCCACGCGACCGGCTCGCCCTCGCGCTGTGCTTCGATCACCAGATCGATCGATGCCGTGAGCGTGGCCGTGGCGCCGCGTGCAGAGAGCTCGACGAGCCGACCGCGCAGCGCGGGCAAGCCCCAGCCGGGATGCTCGAGAAGGTTGCTCTCTTCGAGCGGCGCGATCTTGACCGCGACCGAGCTCCGCGCACGCGACAGGAACTCTTTCAGATCGTCGCTCACGGTAGATCACTACCAGAGCCGTCTGACGGTCTAGCGGATCTCGATCCGGATGGTCTCGTCGCGACCGCGCCGAGTCAGCGCGATCTCGAGCGATGTCGCGTCTCTGAGCTTGGTGTAGATCTCGAGCACTTTATCGGGACCATCGAGCGAGAACCCGTTGATCTCGCGCACCAGGTCGCCGTTGGAGAACCCGAGCTTCGCGTACACCGAGGTCGGCCGGATCGCGTAGAGCTTGAAGCCCTCGGTCTTGCCCATCGACATCGCAGGCACCACCCGCGCACCACGGGCCATCGCCATCGGGTTGGCGAGGACCTGATCCACCACCGTGCGCGGGACCGTGTAGTGGAACTCGTCGACCTTGACGATCTGATCGACGACCGGATCGCTGGTGCCACCGAGCTGGGTCGCGAACGGATCGACGGGGTCGGGGAGCTGATCGCGCTCCGCACGCCCGCTGCGACGCAGCGACTCGTCGAGCTTCCAGCGCAGCACGACGGGCTCGCCCTCGCGGATCACGTCGACGTAGATCGAGGTGGCGTCGAGGTACCGCACGCCGGTGATCGCCTCGGCGACATCGGCTTCCTTCTTGATCGCGCGACCGTTCAGCGCGGCGATCACGTCGGCGACCTCGAGACCGAGGGCATGGCGGAGCCGTTCGTCGGTGACGCGCACGCCGGTCGCCCCGGCGTCTTCCTTCGCGAGCTCCACGTTGTCGCGCAGCTTCGTGACGTCGGCCGCGGGCACTGCGGTCTCGAACGGCACCATCCCGATCTCCGAGCGATTCGGAGCACGGGTCGCCACCACGACGAGGGCGGTCAGCGAGAGCAGGACGGCAACACTCGCAGTCGCGATCGCGATCGTGGGTAACCGAGCCATGGGCGTCGAGCATAACGTTTGCTCCTCCTGACCGGTATGAGTCATCGCAACCCCGACAAGGTCCACGGCATCGAGGGTCCGGACTACGTCACGCTCGTCATCGAGTGGGACGCTCTCGCAGACGGCCTGCGCGGCACGACCACTGCATCTCCCGGTCTCATGCCGACGAAAGACCAGGACTGGATGATCGATACCGCAGGCAAGGACTCGTTTCCCGCCAGCGACCCGCCGTCGTGGGGCGCGGGCCACGCTGCACCCTCACAGCACAGCATCGACGGGATCGAGGACTTCGGTTCTGGGCCCGTCGTGAAACCCGCGCGGCGCTACCGCACGCCGATTCTGCTCGGTGTGCTCGGGCTGGTCGCCGTGGCCGGCATTGTCGTCGGCATCCGGTACGCACGAAGCCGCTAGCTGCGGACCGCTGATACGATGCGACGGTGACGTTTGACGACGCCGTCCACGAGCTTTTCCGAGCTCCGCACGCTTCGTTCGTGACCGAGCGCAAGCGCCTCGCCGGGGAGCTCAAAGCCGCGGGTGACAAGACCGGCTCGACGAAGCTCGGCAAGATCAACCGCCCGCCGATCTCCGCGTGGGCGGTCAATCAGCTGTGGTGGCAGGAACGCGAGGCGTTCGAGCAGTTGCTGACGACCGCCGAGCGACTCCGCGATGGCGACCTCGGCGGAACCGCGGCGCATCGCGAAGCGCTCACGGCACTGCGCACCAAGGCTTCCGCGATCCTGACCGGGGCCGACCACAGTGCGACGGAATCGACGCTGCGGCGGATCCAGACCACGCTGTCGGCGATCGCCGCGACCGGCAACTTCGATCCGGATCCGCCGGGTGCGCTGGCCGACGATCGCGATCCGCCGGGCTTCGAAGCCGCCGGCATCCCCGGCCTCGCCACCTCGGTGGCTCCGAAGGCCAACGCAAAGGACGACGACGACGACGACGACGACGATGCCGAGCCGAGCAAGCGCGCGCCGTCCGACGACAAACGTCGCGTCGACGCCGCTGCCGCCGCCGAGAAAGCCGAGGCTGCCGCGGAGCGTCGCCGTGCCGACGAGGTCAAGGCAAAGAAGCTCGCGGAGCGCCACCGTCACGAGGCCGCGCTCGCCACGGCCAAGGGTGACGTCCAGCGCCGGCAGCGTGACGTCGATCGCTTGCGGTCTGCCGTCGAGGATGCCGAGGCACAGCTCACGAAGTCGCAGGCCATCGTCGACGATCTCGAATCCAAGCTCGCGGAGATGACCGACGGCGACGTGTGACATTACCCCGGGCGGGCAGCCGGGTCTGAGTTAACGACGACCGCGCGGGACGCCGTAGGTCGCGGTGGCCTGCTGGATCTTGTTGTCGCGCACGTAGGTGATCTTGACCTCGGTGCCCGGCTTCGCCGTCTCGAGGACGATCATCAGATCGGCGACGTTCGAGATCTCGGCGGTGTTGAGCTGGATGATCCGGTCCCCTGCCTTGAGGCCGGCCTTCGCCGCCGGACCCTCGGGAACGACATCCTGCAGCGTCATGCCCTTCGGCGCGTTCGGATCGTTCGCGTACGCCGGCACGGTGCCGAGCGACGCGCCGCGCTTGCGCACATCGCCGCCCATCGCTTGATCGTTCGCCGACTTGACGTAGCTCAGGTTGCCGGGCCGGTTCGCGACCGCGATCGCGGTGTCGGCGGTGATCGCCGCGACCTTCGCACCGCCGATCGAGTTGATCAGCTCGGAGTCATCCTTCGCCGTGTGGTACTCGCGATGGCTGCCGGTGAACATGAACAGCACCGGCGACCCGGCGATGTAGAACGGCATGTGATCGGACGGGCCGTAGCCCGAGCCGGCGACCTGGCAGGCGACCTTGTGGGTGGCGCAGATCGGCTCGACGATCTCCTTCCACTCCTTCGCCGAGTCACCGCCGTTGACGAACAGCTGGTTCATCTTCATGCGACCGATCATGTCCATGTTGAGCATCGCGACGATCGGCTCCTTCGTCGGTGGATGCTTGACGTAGTACTCGGAGCCGAGCGTGCCCATCTCCTCGGCGGAGAACGCGACGAAGTAGACGTCGCGCTGCAACTCGGCCTTCTTCGCGCCGAGTGTCCGCGCGACCTCGAGGAGTCCGGCGATGCCCGACGCGTTGTCGTCGGCGCCGTTGTGCGTCGCGACCGTGCCGGGATCGAGCGCCGACGGGCCGCCCTGGCCGAGGTGATCGAGGTGCGCACCGACGACGACGATGCCCGGCAGCTTGTTCGCCGCCCCGGCCTTCAAGACACCGACGATGTTCTGCGTCTTCGCGCGCACGGGCTCGAGCGCGACGGTGAGCTTCGCGGTGTGGTCGCCCTTGCGCAGCGCGCCGCCCGCCTTGCGCGTGATCACGAGGATCGGGATGCCAGCCTGCTGCTCCGCGGCGGACAGCTTCGGGAGCGGAGCCTCGGTCTCGCCACCCTTCGCCCACGGGTCTTGTTTGGGATTCTTCTTGTCGTCGGCCGGAGCCGGATCCTTCTTGTCGGCCGGCTGCATCTTGTATTGAGCAGCGGATAGATCCACGCCGTCGTCGATCGCGATCAGGCCGATCGCGCCCTTCTGCTTCGCCGCGAACGCCTTGTTGCGAAGGTCGCCGAGCCGCTGGAGGTCGCGTGCATCGAGCTTCTTGTCGCTCGGTGCGAACCGGTGGACGAGCACGATCTTGCCGCGCACGTTCTTGCCCTTGTACTCGTCGATCTTCGTCCCCTCGTCGGAGATGCCCCAGCCGACGGCGACGATGCCGCCGCTGATCGTGCCGTTGCCCGACGTCGACATCGGGGCGAAGTCGTCGACCTCGATCACCTTGCCGTCGAGCGTGAGCGCCGTGGCTGCACCGCGCTTGACCTCGGTGGTCACCTCGAGCTCCTGACGCCAGTTGCCCACGCCCTCGACCCCGGCCTCCTTGAGCTTGTCCTGGACGAACTGCGACGCGTCGCTGAGGCCCTTGGTCCCGACGCCGCGGCCTTCGCGCGCATCGTCGGCGAGGTACGTCACGATCTCGGAGAACCGAGCGGCCGCGGCCGTCTCCGGTGCGGGCTTCGCGATCGGCGCGTCGACCCAGTCGGCGAGGAACACGTTGGTGTCGCGCTCGCCGGCGGGACCACCCGTGAGGCGATAGACGTCCTTGCCGTCCTTGTCCTTGATCACATCGCGGCGGTTCGACGAGAACGCGAGGGTCTTGCCGTCGGGCGAGAACACCGGGAAGCCGTCGAAGCCTCCCGTGAACGTGATCTGCTCGAGGTTCTTGCCGTCGATGTCGATCGCGAACAGATCGAACTCGCCGCTGCGTGGATTCTGGTAGTTCGACGAGAAGATGATCCGCTTGCCGTCGGGGAAGAAGAACGGCGCGAACTCGGCGCCGGGCATGTACGTGATCTGACGCGCGTCGCTGCCGTCGGCGTTCGCGACGTAGAGATCCATCTGCGTCGGCTTGACCAGCTTCTGCGCGAGCAGGGCCTTGTAGTCCTCGAGCTCCGTGCCCGGAGCGGGCCGCGACGACCGCCACACGATCTTGCTGCAGTCTGCCGAGAAGAACGCACCACCGTCGTAGCCCGGCTGGTTGGTCAACTGCTTGACGTTCTTGCCGTCGGCGTCCATCCGATACAGCTCGAGATCACCGCTGCGATCCGACGTGAAGATGATCGCGCCGTCCTTCGCACACACCGTCGCCTCGGCGTCGTAGCCCGGGGTCTTCGGCGTCAGGTTCTGGAGGTTCGAGCCGTCGGCGTTCGCCTTGTAGATGTCGTACTCGAACAGGCCCCACATATAGCCCTTCGAGTTGTCGGGTGGCGTCGGGCACGCGGCGCCGGCCTCGTGCGTCGAGCCATAGACGATCTCCTTGTCGCCCTTCAAGAAGTACGCACAGGTGGTGCGGCCCTTGCCCGACGAGACCAGCTTCGGGGTGCCGCCCTCCTTCGCCAGGATCTCGATCTGGTCGCACGCGTAGGGCTTGCGATTGCTCTGCAGGATCAGGCGATCGCCACCGAAGGCCCAGTACGCCTCGGCGTTGTCGCCGCCGAACGTCAACTGGCGGACGTTCTTGAGGTGGGTCTCGTTCGGAAGCGCGAGCTCCTTCGCCGGCTCCTTCGGCGCGGTCTTGGTGGTGGTGGTAATCGTCTTGGCAGCATCCGGTGGACAGCAGCTCGCGAGGACGACGAATACAGCGGCGCGCTTCATGATCGGCGAGCCTAGCCGAAGGCGGTGCACGCGGGCATGGGATGTCGTCGAGATTGGCTATAGTCCGGCCGTGCAATCGGTCGCAGAAGCACTTCGCGCGGTGATCGCGAAGGTGGCGCGCTTGCCCGTCGAGACGGTGCCTCTGGCGAAGGCGCGCGGTCGCGTGCTCGCCGCCGATGTCCTCGCGTCACGCACCCTCCCCGGCTTCGACAACTCGGCGATGGATGGCTATGCCGCCCGCAGCAGCGAGCTCCCCGCCACGCTGCCGCTCTCCGGCGTCAGCGCGGCCGGCGCGGCCCACGCGGGTGCGGTGCCCGAGCGCTCCACGATCCGGATCTACACCGGCGCGGAGATGCCGCCGGAGCTGGACACCGTGGTGATCCAGGAGAACGTCATCATCGACGGTGATCGCATCGCGCTGCCTGCCTCGGCACCCGGCGACAACGTGCGCCGCGCCGGGGAGGACTTCGCGATCGGCGACCGCGTGCTGTCGGCGGGGACGCGGCTGACGGCCTGGGAGCTCGGCGTGCTCGCGGCCCTCGGGATCTCGGAGATCTCGGTCTCGCGTGCGCCGCGCGTCGCGGTGATCGCCACGGGTGACGAGCTCGTCGAGGTCGGCACCTCGCCGGCCCCCGGTCAGCTCGTCGCGTCGTCGACGTACGCACTCTGTGCGCTCGTCGAGGAGCTCGGCTGCACCGCGGTCTCCCTCGGCATCGTTCGCGACGAGGTGGCGCCGCTCGCCGAGCTGCTGGCCGGGCTCGAGTACGATGCCGTGATCACCACCGGCGGGGTCTCCGTCGGAGATCGCGATCACGTCAAGGCGGCGTTCGACGCCGCCGGCATCACCCTCGAGGTCAGCAAGATCGCGATGAAGCCCGGCAAGCCGTTCAGTTTCGGACGGCGTGGCGAGCTCGCGATCTTCGGGCTGCCCGGCAACCCGGTGTCGACGCTCGTCGGCTTCGAGCTGTTCGTCCGCCCGGCGCTGCTCGCGATGCAGGGCGCGTCGGCCATCCATCGGCCCCGCGCACCGGTGCAGTTGCCGCGCGGCTACAAGAAGCCGGCCGGCCGCGCGCACTACCTGCGGGCTCGCCTCGCCCGCGACGGCCAGCACCTGGTGGCGCACGTCCATCCCAAGCAAGGTTCGGCGATGCTGTCCTCTACCATCGGCTGCACGGCCCTGGTAGAAATCGCGGCCGAGCTGACGGATGTTCCTGCCGGCGGGCTCGCACCCGCGATCCTTCTCGAGGCCACATGACCAAGATCACCGTCGAGCTCGCCGATCGCGTCGACAAAGCCGTCGCCCGCGCCTACCCCAACGCCGGTCGCCGCCAGCTCTCCGCGCTGTTCGACGAGGGCTGCGTCAAGGTCGCCGGCAAGAAGGCGAAGAAGGGCGAGCGCGTGGTCGCCGGCGACATCATCGAGCTGTCTCGCGAGCCGGTCTCCGGCGATGCGCTGCACCCGCTGCCCGATCCCTCCATCGAGATCGCCGTCCTGATCGAGCGCAGCGACCTCGTCGCGATCGCGAAGTCGGCCGGCATGCCTTCACAGCCGTTGCGCGCCGGCGAGCTCGGCACCGTCGCCAACGCGCTCGCCCATGGCTATCCCGAGTGCGCCGCGATCGGCGACGACCCCCGCGATGGAGGCCTCGCCCATCGCCTCGACATCGGCACCTCCGGTGTGCTGGTCGCCGCGCGCACCGCCGAGAGCTATCGCGCGCTGCGCGAGGCGTTCGGGGGTGGCCTGGTCGCGAAGACCTACCTCGCGATCACCGAGAGTCGTCCCGTCTCTCGCGAGTGCGATGCGCCGCTCGTGCAACGCGGCAAGAAGGTCGCGGTCGATCACACCGACGGGCTCGCCGCCTACACCGCGTTCGAGGTGATCAAGGCGACGGACACCCACGCGCTCGTGCGCTGCGTCGCGCAGACCGGTCGCATGCACCAGGTGCGCGCGCACCTCGCACACGTCGGCTCGCCGATCCTGGGCGATACGCTGTACGGCGCGAAGACCGACGAAGGTGGGTTCTACCTCCACGGCGCCACGATCAAGATCCCCCTGGCCGAGCCCCTCGAGCTCGAGGCGCCGTTGCCGGATCGCTTCGTGGCCACGCTCGCGAAGCTGGGCCTGAGCTAGGGCTCGCGAATCGCGGTCTGCCGCGTCTACGTGCTCGTAC
>JANNBP010000298.1:0-7512 GCA_031385555.1 Deltaproteobacteria bacterium
CATCGGCGTCGGCGTCCCGCGTCCGCATCGGCGTCGGCCTCCCGCGTCCGCATCGGCGTCGGCCTCCCGCGTCCGCATCGGCGTCGGCCTCCCGCGTCCGCATCGGCGTCGGCCTCCCGCGTCCGCATCGGCGTCGGCCTCCGAGTCGACGTCGGCCTCCGCGTCCGAGTCGACCTCCGCGTCCGCGCCCGCCCTCGGTGACCCATCGATCAGTAGCCGCGCGGCGTGACCTTCACGCGGGTCACCTTGACCAGCACACTGCCCTGTGGAATCCCGCCCTTCGTGACGAGCCGCTCGACGCCGTACTTGTCTTGCACCAGCCGCGTGTCCTTGCCCCACACCACGCGCAGCACCTCGAACTTGTAGTCGAGCAGCGTGGCCTTCGCGCCCGTCAGCTTCTCGTTGGTGAATTCCGTCGAGGCCGGCGCACCGTCGCGACCCTCGAACCAGTGCAGCATCAGGTAGCCGGTCGGGTTCGCCTTGTCGGTCTGCTGCACGTCGGGTGCGAGCGACGACATCAACGTGGCCTGCAGCCGATCGCCGGACATGTACCAGGGCACCTTCGAGTAGCTGAACTTCATCACGCCGTCGGTCGATACCCAGAACGTGTGCGCTTGCCCGGCGGCCAGCGGCGGCACGGTGGACTCCTCGGTGCAGCCGATGTCCTCGACGGTCGCGTCGTAGGCGAGCGGCTTGGTCGACACGGTCCGCAGCGAGATGCGGTAGTTCAGGATCCGCAGCACGCCGGGTGCGGCGTCGAACTTACTATTCTCGGGATTCTCGCCGTCGCGGATCACGTCGGGCAGGAGCTGCGCCTCGAAGCTCGCCATCGTCTCACCCGTGGTCGATCCCACCTGACTCGGGATGAAGCGACCGTAGGCCTTGAGCCGAAGGCGCGGCGTATCGAGCGACTTGCCGTTCGCGAGCCGATAGACGCCGACCAGCTTGGGACCTCGCTTGATCGGAGCGGTGATGCCGCCCTCGATCGGCTCGACACAGCCGGTGGGTGCGACGATCGGAGTCTCGCTGGGCTCGTACTCCTTCGCGTGGGCAGTGGCGGAGATCAGCGAGAGCAGAACCACGAGGTAGCGCATGCATCGTCGAACGCACCAGCTCTGCCGATGAAGGAGCACAAGTTTGTTTCCTGGGTTCAGCCGTCAGAGTTGCGGTGCAGGTGCGGCGTCGCGCTTCTTCGCGACGTCGGCCTCGCTCTGCGCGCGCTCCACGTTCTCCTCGAACTTGCGGTCCTCGACGTCGATCGTGCAGTCAGTGCGCTCACACCGCGCCTTGAGCTCGGTGGTGTCGAGCTTCCACCGCATCCAGCCGTGGATCTCCGTCGGTTCGCCGTACTTCGCAACCAACGCCTTGTGGAGCTTCGAGCTCTCGGACAGGAGGTCGTCCCACGGGATCGTGTACACGATCCGGTAGATCTTGGAGGGTGTGGATTCGGTCCCGATGAGGTGCACGTTCGAGAGCGGGGTCCGACCGTTGTGCGCCTGGTCCGTCGCACCTGTGTGCGGATCCTGCATCAGCACGTCGTCGAGGTAGGTCGCACTGGAGGCGTCGTGGAAGCAACCCATGGGTGCCTTCTCGCCATACCTCTTCGGGCCGATGTTGGCCGGGCGACCCTTACACCGATCGTCGACGAACTTTATGCAGTGACGATCCACGCGGTCGCCAGAGGCGGTCCGATTGTCCTTCGTGCACGCGTAGCCGGACGCCTCGACCGGCATCCCGATCTTGACGTCGAGGACCGAGAGCTTGTCGTGGGCACTCCCTGACGGTGCCGCCGAGCTCGGGGCTCTCGGCGGCGGGGCGCTCGGCCTGATCGGGGCGCTCGGCCTGAAAGGGGCGCTCGGCCTGATCGGGGCACTCGGCCTGATCGGACCCTTGCGGCGGTCTGCGCTCGCGCTCCCGCTCGATGAGACCTGGGCGCAGAAGGCGAGGAGCACGACAGCCATTCCTCGAATCGTGCCGAGGTGTCGTGGACTTGGATGCTGATACTGCTTCGTCTCCGTCATTGTCCACCTAGGGCGACCGTCGACGCTCGACAGCACAAGAAAACCTGCTCGTGCTGGGAACGGGATAACACCAAGGGGCACTACGTTCGGACCGACTTCGCGATCGGGAACGTGTCGCGTTGACCGATCACGGCACGTAGGTCGAGCGCCGTGCCTGCTCGTCATCACGATCGTTGCCTCGTTGATATTCAGGGTGATCGTACGCCTCGAGAGAGAACGTGAACGCGACGTTCGGCACGACGAAGCACAGCGGGGCTGCGTCTCCCGCGATCGCCCGCGCCGCGCGCGACGTCACCGTGCCCGCATACGGCACGCAGCCGTCGAGCGGAATGCCGAGATTGATCTCGTGCCGCGAGATCCGGCTCTTCAACGGCTGACTCGACATCGAGCGATCCTGCGGCACGCAGTACTCGAGGAAGCCGCGCCAGGTGCCAAAACATTCCTTCCACGGACCCTCGAGCACCGGCTCCTCGGACTTCGTGACCTCGAGCTCGACATCGGGCGCCGAGCCCACCCCGGGATCGAGAACGAGCCGAAGCCGACCCTCGCGATGCGCGAGCTCGCCACGCATCACGTGCATCGGCATGCCCTCGGTCGTCAGCCGGGCAAACAGCGCGTACGTGGTGCTCGTGATCGCGTTGCTCACGAAGTAGATACCGCGATGCTTCGTCACCGGGTTCTCGACGTGGATCCGCCAGTTCGTCTGCATCGGCGATGGACAGAACCTCCGCAGCGGCCCGAGGAACGCGAACCCGAAATGCCCGTGGCGATACGTCAGGAACGTGAACAGCGCATGCGTTCGGTCGGGGCCGAGGCGTTGCAGCTCTAAGCCCGGCGGAACCAAGCTTGCCGCGAGCTGCGCCGGCACCAGGTAGTTGACATAGATGACGTCGGCGATGTCGCTCCTCATCGTCAGTTCGGGGGTGGGCTGGAGAAAGGCATCGACGACGCGGCTGTTCGCGAGCAGGTTCCAGATCCGACCGAGCCAGCGATCGGGATGTCGCCACCGCGCGAACCGACCGTGCGCCTCGTAGGGACGTGCACGACGAAGCACGTACTCCGCGACCAGGAACAGCCAGATCTGCATCTGGAAGAAGCCGATCGCGTTCGCGACCGACACGAACTTCGAGCTCGGGCGCGAGCCCTCGGGCAGCAGGGGCGCGATCACCGCGACGAACATCGTCGCCCACGTGGTGACGCTGAGGATCGACAGCGCACGCGACCAGGTCCCCGCCTTCGCGAAGCAGTACGTCCAGCCGAGCGCCGCGATCGTGTAGCCGAGTGCGCCGTACCCGGCGGTCAACGGGAACAGCGCACGCTCGAGGCCGAGATAGGCCGTGGCGTCGGTCTGCGCGAGCGCGACACCCTCGGTGATCCACACCGCCTGCGCGTACTGATCCGGAACGATCGCGGCGATCGTCAGCACGAGCACGCCGATCGCTGGCACGCGCTGGACCCACGCGACCCGCACCATCGCGATCGCGAGCCACAGATCCGCGACGGCGCAGAGCTGCCACGGCAACCAGCCGAGCCGGAACAGCCACGGGTGCGCCGCGATGTACGCGATGCGCTCGGCGTCGGGCGCGTCAGAGCCACCCGGCAACGCCGGCAGCAGGAACGCCGCCATCCCGAGCAGCGCGAGGCCGTGGATCGCGAAGTTAAACAGCAGCGCGCGCTCGAGCGATCGATCGCGAGCGGACATCACTAGGGCGCGGGAGGATCGCGGCGCTCGATCGGACCGAGGTAGTCCTTCTTGCCCACGTTGACGCCGTTGTGCCGGAGCAGCGCGTAGGCGTGCGAGACGTGGAAGAAGAAGTTCGGCACCACGTGCTCGAGGAAGTACGCCTGGCCGGGCATCCACTTGCCCTCCCACCGCGGCTGCGACACCGAGCGCGTGGCCGCGCCCTCGACGTCCTTCGCGGTCACACCGTCGAGGATTCCGATCACGCTGGTCAATCGCGCCGAGAGCTCGGCGAGCGACTGCTCGTTATCCGCGTGCGCCGGCACGTCCTTGCCGGTGAGGAACTTCACCGCGTTCTTCGCGGTGTCGCACGACATCTGGACCTGGCGTACGAACGGGAACTGATCCGGCGCGAGCCGGAACTGGAGGAACAGGTTCGGATCGAACTTCATCGCCTCGGCATGCTTGCCGGCGAGCTCGAGCCACGTCTGCAGCTGACCGAGCTGCTTCTTCATCTGACCGAACAGTTCGAGGTACATGCCGGGCAGCTTACTCCTCGACGGTCACGATCTCTCGCATCCGGGTGCGATACGCGGGCCATCGGCGGCGTCGGCACGGTGCCGCGAGTGGACCGCACCCCTCGCCTCCTCTTGCACGATGTAACCGCCCCTCCCAGCCCGCGTAGGCACTCCATGCTCGACGCGATCTCCACCGACCGCCCCTGGGAACGCCGGCTCGCTCCACTGGGCCTGTTCGTCCTCCGCTACGGCCTGGTGTTCCTGCTGGTGACGATCGGGATCATGAAGTTCTTCGAGTTCGAGGCGCTCGCGATCCGCCCGCTGGTCGAGCACAGCCCGCTGCTGAGCTGGATGATCGACGTGTTCGGGCTGCGCGGCGCCTCGGCGCTGATCGGCGTGTCCGAGCTGATCATCGGCGGCATGATGCTGACCCGTCGCTGGTTCCCACTCGTCTCGGCCTACGGCAGCCTCGCGGCGGCAGCCACGTTCCTCGTCACGCTGTCGTTCCTGTTCACCACGCCCGGCGCCCCGGTCGGCTTCTTGATGAAGGATCTGATCCTGTTCGGCGCCGCGCTGTACACCGCCGCCGAGGCGTTCGCCGCCGCTAAGGCTTCCTCGGCCGCGTGATCCCGAAGTCGTCGAGCCGGCGCACCAGCGTGGCGCGCGAGATCCCGAGCTGCTTCGCCGCGCGACTCTGATTGCCACCACACGTATCGAGTGCAGCGAGGATCTTGCTGCGCTCGTCGACGGGCTCCGCCGTCGCGACCCCGATCCCGAACGCCAGATGACTCGCTTCGATCGGTTGACCGCGCGACAGCACGCCCGCGCGCTCGATCGTGGTCTTGAGCTCGCGCACGTTGCCGGGCCACGCGTGTGCGCGCAGCGCGGCGAGCGCCTCGTCGGTGATCGCCAGCTGCGACAAGAACCGGCGCGCCAGCGGCTCGATGTCCTCGGGACGTTCGCGCAGCGGCGGTACCACGAGCGTGATGCCCGCGATCCGGAACAACAAGTCCTCGCGAAACGTCCCCGCCGCGACCTGCTTCGGGAGATCGCGATGGGTCGCCGCGACGAACCGAACATCGATCGGCACCGGCGTCGTCGAACCGACGGGTGTGATCTCGCGATGCTCGAGCACGCGCAGCAGCTGGACCTGTGTCGCCGGCGGCATCTCCCCGATCTCGTCGAGAAACAGCGTACCGCCGGTCGCCGCCTCGAGTAGCCCCACCCTGTTCGTGGCCGCACCGGTGAACGCACCCTTGACGTGACCGAACAACTCGCTCTCGAGCAGCGTCGGAGCGATCGCCGCACAGTTGATCGCGACGAACGGTGCCGCGCGCCGCGCCGACCGCGCATGGATCGCGCGTGCGACCAGCTCCTTGCCCGCACCGGTCTCGCCGAGGATCACCACCGAGAGCGCACTCGGCGCGACCAACTCGACGAGCTCGTACAGTCGCCGCGTCGCTGGGTCCGCGATCACCGCGTCGATCTCGCTCAGCGTCCGCTCGTCGCGCCGCTTCGGGATCAGCGGATTCATGTCGACCTCCGTCCGCACCAGCACGGCGACATCGCCGAGCTCGACCACATCGCCGATCGCGATCGGATGCCAGGCCTCGCCGATCCGCTGACCGCGCACGCGCGTGCCGTTGGTGCTCCCGAGATCGCGAACCGCGAGAGGAGCGATCCGGAACTCTGCGTGCCGGCGCGACACCGAGTCATCCGGGATCGCGAGCTCGGCCTCGCGGCCCGCGATCAGCTGCGGCGTGGTGAACCGCGCGTGCTGGACGTGTCCGCCGGGAGTCGCGACGACCAGCACCGGCTCGATGCCGGCCTGCCCCGTCGACTTCTTGGTGGCGCGCACGCGGTGAGCATACCGAGCCTGCAACAAGTCGCCTCGCGCCTGGAACAACTTGTTCCACGCTCCGCCCTGGAACCGCGGAGTTACGAGTGGCATGTGCGGTGCTCTTCGAGTGCACATGCCCATCCAACGAACACATTTCCTCGCGCTCGCACTCGCCGCGTGTGTCGACGTGCCCGACGAGGCCGAGCTCGGATCCGAGATCGGAACCGTCGAGGCCGTCGCCCCAGAGACGCCCACGACGCCCACGACGACCACGACGACCACGACGACCACACCAACCACACCGACCACACCGACCACACCGACCACACCGACCACACCCACGACACCGGAGTTCGCGTCGGAGTTCTGTCGCAAGCTCAAGAGCGCCAGCACCGACGACAAGAAGGTGATCGCGGCAGTGCTCGCCGCCGAGGCGTACGACAGCGTCCACCCGGCGTGGAGTGCCCTCGAGAAGGACGGGTTGGTTCGCCTCCAGTTCGACTTTCGCGGCACGGGCCTGCTCGGCAATCACAACTTCTCGGCGCAGCTCTACGCCGACACCAACAACCACCTCGTCCCGGGTGGCTGCTTCGCGCTCGCGATCGAAGGCACCCAATGGGGGAAGGGATGGGGCGTCGACGAGTTCAATGACGTGTGGACCGATTTTGAGGCCGCGCAGATTCGCCGGCTCGGTGTGCTCAACGACAGCGTGCTCGATGGTGGTGCGCAGAGGCAACTGCCTGGTGGGCCGTCCTCCGCGATCTACGTCGCCGCCGGGTTCCAGCAGGTTGCTGCGCATGCCGCGAAGCTCGTCGACGAGATGGTGAAGTACCACCCAGATCTGCTGCCGACCTCGGGCAACATCGAGCTCGATCTGGTAACCGGTCAATCGATGGGTGGTGCGATCGCAGGTGTGCTCGCGCACTCGATCGAGCACTTTCTACTCCAGGTCCGACTGCCCGGACCGCGCGGAGCAGACGGACGCGGAACGTGTCCCGTCGAGACCTCGCCGGTGGCTCGGATCACCAACCCGAGTGGCGGCTTCTTGTACCAGGCACCTCGAGCGATCGCGGTCGTTGGCAATGGCGAGCTTCCGGCGAGGCCGCCGATCCACCACATCTACCAGCCGGACGACCTGGTGCCCCAGACGCCACCGACGGACATGCGGTCCGTGCAGACCGGCGCCTTCATGATCCCCGTGAATCCGACGACGCCGCCGAACCTCGTGCTGTCGCGCTACACGGATTGGCCCGACCCGATGGCGATCCGATGGAACACCACGGGTCAGATCACCACGGCGACACGAGCGGTCGCGATCAAGCCCGTCGTCGTGGGGGCCTTCGCGCTGCCGGGCGCCGCCTTCAGCGTGACCTATCCGACGGGCATCACGGATCCGAACGCGTGCTCTGAAGATCCGCGGCTCCGCGCGATCCAGCTGCGCACCGGCTACGC
>JANNBP010000362.1:0-7466 GCA_031385555.1 Deltaproteobacteria bacterium
GACCCCTTCAAAATGGAGCGCAGCGAAAAGGGGACGGACCCCTTCGGGGAGCGCAGCGAGAAGGGGACGGACCACTTCGGGGAGCGCAGCGAAAAGGGGACGGACCACTTCGGGGAGCGCAGCGAAAAGGGGACGGACCACTTCGGGGAGCGCAGCGAAAAGGGGACGGACCCCTTTGGTGGAGCGAAAAGGGGACGGACCACCTTCCGAGGCATTGAACGGCGTCCCGTGCGCGAGATGATCTGGCGTCGGTCGCGAAACGTACAAACCGCTCGAAACGCCAACTGCAGGCCTTCTGCGTGGGTCTGTACGTTTGCGCCAGACGCCCAACGATTCCACGATGGGTGGAGCGTGCCTACGCTTCTTCGTCGGCTCGATGGTCGATGCCGAGAGCGCGCATCTTCTTGTAGAGGTGGCTACGCTCCAGCTGGAGCTCGCGCGCCGTGTTGGAGACGTGGTGATCGTTGGCGTCGAGGGCGGCCATGATGATCTCGCGCTCCGCGGCGGCGACCAGATCCTTGAATGGCGTGCCGCGCGAGAACTCGGCCTTGACCGCCTTGACCCGCGGCAGCGCGTCGCCAACGTCCGCCTCGGTGATGACCTCCGCATCGCCGGTCAGGATCGCGAGCCGCTCGACGACGTTCTTGAGCTCGCGGACGTTGCCAGGCC
Source organism: Deltaproteobacteria bacterium (assembly GCA_031385555.1). Taxonomy (GTDB): domain Bacteria; phylum Myxococcota_A; class Polyangia; order Haliangiales; family Haliangiaceae; genus JABFXX01. The sequence goes on from JANNBP010000362.1 coordinate 670, forward strand.
ACTCGTGCTGCATCACCAGCGTCATCGCGCTCGGCGCTAGCTTCTTCAGCCTGCGGCCGTTGTCGGTGCAGACCTGCTCGAGGAAGTGCTCGACGAGCTGCGGGATGTCCTCACGACGGCCGCGCAACGGCGGCAGCTCGATCGGCACCACGGCGAGCCGGTAGTAGAGATCTTCACGAAACCGCCCGCCGGCGATCTCGGCCTGCAGATCCTTGTTGGTCGCGGCGACCACGCGCACATCGACCTTGATCGTCTCGCCACCACCCACGCGCTCGAGCTCGTTTTCCTGGAGGACGCGCAGCACCTTTGCCTGCGCACTCGGATTCATGTCGCCGATCTCGTCGAGGAACAGCGTCCCGCCATCGGCGAGCTCGAACTTGCCGCGGCGCTGCTGGGTGGCCCCCGTGAAGGCGCCCTTCTCGTGCCCGAAGAGCTCGCTCTCGATCAGCTCCGACGGGATCGCCGCACAGTTGAGCTTCACGAACGGTCCGTCGACGCGCTTACTGTGCTCGTGAACTGCGCGCGCGACGAGCTCCTTGCCGGTGCCATTCTCCCCGGTGATCAACACGCGCCCCGTCGTGGGAGCCGTCTTCGCGACCTTGTCGAAGATCGCGCGCATCGCGGCACCCCTGCCGATCATCGCGAAGTCGGTCGCGACCCGGCCGCGCAGCTTCTGGTTCTCGTTGCGAAGCTTCGCGAACTTCAGCGCATTCTCGACGGTGAGCAGCAGCTTGTCGCCCGACAGCGGCTTCTCGACGAAGTCGTGCGCGCCACTTTTGGTCGCCTGCACTGCCGTCTCGATCGTGGCGTTGCCCGACATCATCACCACGACGGTGTCGGGGCTGGCGACGCGGATCTTGGGCAGCGTCTCGAGGCCGCTCTCGCCGGGCATCATCACGTCGAGCAGGACGAGATCGATGTCGTGCTCGCCGACCTTCGCGAGGCCGAGGGCCCCGTTGCCCGCCACCTCGACCGCGTACCCCTCGATCTCGAGGGCGCGGCGGACCGTGGTCAGGATGTTCGGTTCGTCGTCGATGACGAGGATGGTGCTGCGCGCCACGACGGCAAACGTACCACTTCCGTCTCAGCCCGGAGACCGCCTCCGTCACCCAGACTGCCTGACCTTGCTTGCGACGCGATTCACGCTTCGTGTTCACGGGGCCAGTTTCTCGGGGTCCCCGCCTCGAGAACGCGGCCGACGGACTCGGCTGGTTTGAATCAAACCAACCGAGCCCTTGGGTCAATTGACTCTGGTGCCTGCGGCCTTTAGGTTCCAACCATGAGAGTCGGTCCGATCCTCGTCGCTGCGGCCGGCATGTTGATCGGTCTCGCAGTCAGCTGCAGTGACCCTCCCAAGAAGCCCGGCTGCAAGGGCGACAAGGATTGCAAGAACGGGCTCGTCTGCTCCGAGAACAAGTGCGTCGAGTGCAAGGACGACGGGCAGTGCAAGGACGGCAAGAAGTGCAAGGCGAACGCCTGCGTGATCGACGCCGAATGCACCAAGGATGACCAGTGCACGCTGGGCAAGGTCTGCCAGGCCGGCAAGTGCAAGCCGTGTGCGGCGGACTCCGAGTGTGGGGTCGGCGGCACGTGCGAGGCCGGCGCCTGCAAGCGCGCGAACAAGTGCAAGACCGAGACGGTCGGCGTGGACTGCGCCGACGACGAAGACTGCATCGACGGGTTCTGCAAGAAGGCCGGTCAGGCCAAGACCCCCGGCGATGTCGGCTGCACGCTCGCCACGGTCTATTTCGGCTTCGACGCGGCGAACATCCAGCAGAGCGAGCGCGATCGGCTCGACGCGAACGGTGGCTGCCTCGACAAGAACAAGGCCAAGCAGGTGATGCTCGTCGGGCACACCGATTCGTCGGGCACCGAGGAGTACAACATCGCGCTGTCGGAGCGCCGCGCGCAGGCGGTGGCGGACTACCTGTCGCGCCTCGGGATCGACCCCGCGCGCATGCAGGTGGTGCCGAAGGGTGAGACCGCATCGACGGGGCTCGGCGACGACAAGGATCGTCGCTGCGAGTTCCAGTGGAAGTGACCCCATGAAGCGCGCTGCCCTGTGTCTCCTGCTCACCGGTTGCTTCTGGGCCACCACGAAGAGTGAGGGTGAGAAGCTCCGCAAGGACGTCAACAATCTACAGACGGGCCTCGGTGCCAAGCAGGCCGAGCTCGACAGCAAGATCGCCGAGCTCAACAAGGTGCTCGACGACGCGACGAAGATCCTCAAGCGCAACAGCGCCGATCTCGGGGCGGACCTCGACGGGCTCCGCAAGGACGTCCAGTCGGCGACGGGCCTGGTCGCGGCGCTGACCAACCAGTTCAACGAGCTCAAGACGGGCTTCGACACCTACAAGAAGCAGCACGACGCGCGACTCGACAGCCTCGAGCAGCGGCTCGGTCAGCTCGAGAGCGGCAAGCCCGGCACCAACAGCTCGCCGGAGGACCTGTGGAAGCTCGGCTCGCAGGCGTTCGAAGCAGGCCGCTACGCCGACGCGGTCGAGATCTTCAAGCGCCTCCATACCAGCTTCCCCACCCACGACCGTGCCGACGACGCGATCTACTTCAAGGGACAGTCCTACACGAACCTCAAGGACTGGGAGAAGGCGATCGGCGCCTACCAGCAGCTCAACGAGAAGTTTCCCGACGGTGCGCTGACCGACGACGGGCTGTACTTCGCGGCGCTCGCCGCGCAGCAGCTCAAGCAGTGTGGCGAGGCCCGTGCGTACCTCTCGATCATCAAGACCAAGCACCCGAAGTCGAACGTGCTCAAGCAGGCGAACGACCTCGACACCAAGCTGAAGAACGACGCGAAGACCAAGGCGAAGTGCGCCGCCTGATCGCGGTGCTCACGGTTCACCGCACCGAGCTCGAGCGCTTTCGAAGCTTCGAACGCGCGGCGGCACGCATCATGGCGAACCACGGCGGCGAGATCGAACACGCCTACGAGCTCGTCGGTGACGGCGACAGGGTTCGCGAGCTCCACGTCGTACGCTTTCCCGACGACGCGACGCTCGACGCGTATCGCGCGGATCCCGCACTCACCGCGCTGGCCAGCGAGCGTGCCCGCGCCGTGATCTCGACGGAGATCTGGCCGGCCGAGCCGCTGCCACGCTACGGGAGCTGACGAGCTACTTCTTGGGCGCTGGTCGGCCGAGCCGCTACGGCTTCTTGGTCGCCGGCGCGTCGGCCTTCTTCGCGTCGAGGAGCTTGCCTCCGAGCTTCTTGAACTGCTCGACCGCATCTGCCTTGAGCTCGTACTTCGGTGCCAGCTTCGTGTGGCACTGGTTGCAGCTCTTGATCTTCTTCTCCTTGTTCCACGCCTGCATCACGGCCTTCGCTTCCTTCTGGCCGCCCTTCTCGCAGGCGTTCTTCACGAGCTCGGTCTTGTACTCCTTCTTCACGCAGTCGTTCTTGGCCTTGTCATCGGCGGTCGAGCTCGACATCGAGGCGAAGGTGAGAGCACCGGCGATGGCGGCGAGAGTTGCGAACAGACCGAGCTTTGCCATGGAGCGATATCCTTATCGTGAAGAGCGAGCAATGAGACGGGTGGCGCGTGACAGAATTCAGCGGCAGAGAACCACTCGGCGCTATTCTGCATAGGCTTGGATTTCCGAGCAATCTTCTGTGGCTACCGGATGCACTCCCGGGTGAACGCCCGAGCGGCCGCCTCGCGATCCAAGGCGTCGTTGACCGCGGAGATCGCACAGATCGCGGCAGCTCCCGTGGCGAACACCTCGGCGGCGTGGGCCGTGGTGATGCCACCGATCGCGACGAGCGGAACCGTGGCCTCGAGCACCGCGGCGCGAAGTCCTTGGAGTCCCTGCACGGCATCGGGGTTCTCCTTGGTCGACGTCGCGAACACCGGACCGAAGCCGAGGTAGTCGGCACCGGCGGCGCACGCGGTGCGAACCTGCGCGAGATCGTGCGTCGACACGCCGATCAACAGGCGATCGCCAGCGAGTGCCCGCGCTTCCGCGATCGGCAGATCGGTCTGCCCGAGATGGACGCCCTCGGCGCCCGCGATCAACGCGACATCGACGCGATCGTTGACGACCAGCGCGATGTTTGCGGCATCACAAACTCGTCGAGCCATGCGCGCGACGCGAACGAGCTCGTCCGTGTCCACACGCTTGCCACGCGGCTTGAGCCGGACCTGAAGGCAGCACGCGTGCTTCGCCAGCTGGCGTGCGAGGGATTCGTCGTCGCGGTCGAGCACCGCGTAGAACCCGCGCAGCTGCATGCAGCGTTGATAGACCATGTCGAGCGGCGATCTTCGGCTGGTGAGCCGATTTGACGTTTGCGCCGAAACGCGCAGCGATCTCAGGGGGCTGGACCCCCGGATCCTGTCCCCGATCAGCGCATCTGTCCCCGATCAGCGCATCTGGAGCTCGAGCTGCTCGAGCTCGCGTGCCTTGTCGCGCAGCGCGGCGGCCTTCTCGAACTCGAGATCTGCCGCGGCCTGCTTCATCTCGCCGCGCAGCTTGTCGATCGCGCCGCGCAGCGAGTCGAGGTTGTCGATCTTCGCGATCGACATATCGAGCGCCGCGATCTGGGAGCGCTGACCCTTCTTCGGCATCGGCTCGGCGGGTTGGACGTCGAGGATCGTGTGCGTCGTCGAGCGCGGGATGATGCCGTGCTCCTTGTTGTACGCCTCCTGCACCACGCGCCGGCGACGGGTCTCGCCGACGGCGAGCTTGATCGAGTCGGTGTCCTTGTCGGCGTAGAGCAGCACGCGACCGTGGAGGTTGCGCGCGGCGCGGCCGATCGTCTGGATCAACGAGCGCGCGGACCGCAAGAAGCCTTCCTTGTCGGCGTCGAGGATGCCGACCAGCGACACCTCCGGGATGTCGAGGCCCTCGCGAAGCAGGTTGATGCCGACGAGCACGTCGAACTCGCCGCGCCGCAGATCGCGGATGATCTGGATGCGCTCGAGCGTGTCGATGTCGCTGTGGAGGTACTTCACCTTGACGCCGATCTCTCGGTAGTACTCGGTGAGGTCCTCGGCCATCCGCTTGGTCAACGTGGTGACCAGCACGCGATCGCCCTTCGCGGTGCGCTCGCGGATCTCGGCGAGCAAATCGTCCACCTGGTGCGCGACCGGGCGAACTTCGACCTCGGGATCGAGCAGGCCCGTGGGGCGGATGATCTGCTCGACCACCACGCCCTTCGCCTGCTGGAGCTCCCAATCGGCCGGCGTCGCCGAGACATAGATGCCGCACTTCGCACGCTCGAACCACTCGTCGAACCGCAGGGGCCGATTGTCGAGCGCACTCGGCAGCCGGAACCCGAACTCGACGAGCGTCTCCTTGCGCGACCGATCGCCCGCCGACATCGCGCCGATCTGCGGCACGGTCTGGTGCGACTCGTCGATCACCATCAGGAAGTCGTCACCGAAATAGTCGATCAGCGTCGGCGGCGGTTCGCCGGACGTCCGCTGCGTCAGGTGGCGAGAGTAGTTCTCGATGCCCGAGCAGAACCCCATCTGCTCGATCGACTCGAGGTCGTACATCGTGCGCTGCTCGAGCCGCTGCCGCTCGAGGAGCTTGCCCTGATCGCTCATGACTTTAAGCTGCTCGGCCAACTCGGCCCGAATTGACGCGACGGCCTTCTTCATCGTGTCGTCGGGCGTGGCGTAGTGCGACGCCGCGAAGATCACCGCGCGATCGAGCTTTCGCTTGAGCCCGCCGCGCAGCGGATCGATCTCCGAGATCGCCTCGACCTGATCGCCCCACCACTCGATGCGCACGGCCGTGTCGGCCTCGTACGCGGGGAACACCTCGACGGTATCGCCGCGCACGCGGAACGTGCCGCGATGGAAGTCGATGTCGTTGCGCTCGTACTGCAGCTCGACCAGACGACGGAGCACGGCATCGCGATCGATCGCCGTACCGACATCGATCTCCGCGGTCATCGACGCGTAGGTCTCACGCTCGCCGATGCCGTAGATGCACGACACCGACGCGACGATGATGACGTCCTTGCGCGACAGCAGCGCGAACGTTGCCGCGTGGCGCATCCGGTCGATCTCCTCGTTCACGATCGAGTCCTTCTCGATGAACGTGTCGGTGGTCGGGACGTACGCTTCGGGCTGGTAGTAGTCGTAGTAGCTGACGAAGTAGTGGACGGCGTTGTCGGGGAACAGCTCCTTGAACTCGCCGTAGAGCTGCGCCGCGAGGATCTTGTTGTGCGCGATGATCAGCGTGGGCTTGCCGATCTCCGCGATCACGTTCGCGACGGTGAACGTCTTGCCCGAGCCGGTGATGCCGAGCAGCACCTGCGCGTGGTCGCCGCGGCGGATGCCACCGATCAGCTCCTCGATCGCCTTCGGCTGATCGCCCGCCGGCTGGAACTTCGAGACCAGCTTGAAGGTCTGCTCCGTCGCCTTCGGCAGATCTCGCGGTGCATCTTCCGCGCGCTTCGCCTTCTTGCTGCGATACGTGGTCGGCACGGACGGCACTCTAGCTCGATTCAACGACACGGCCGCTGGCCTCGAACAGGCGGCGCGAGATGAGCCAACCAGATCCACCAGGGGTTTGCCGGGCACGGCGGTTTCGTCTTCATAGGAGGAGCTTGGAGCTGACAGGTGACAGCCTTCTGTCAGGTTTGTGTGCTAGGGGTTCAAGCATGCGAAAGAAGTCCCGTTTGTTCGCGATCGCGGAGGCCTTGCGCGCGCGACGCACCGGCGTGACCGCACAGCAGCTCGCCGATCGCTTCGGCGTGACGCTGCGGACGATCTATCGCGACCTCGAATCGCTGCAGGACGCCGGGATGCCGATCAAGGCCGATCGCGGCCG
>JANNBP010000406.1:0-8470 GCA_031385555.1 Deltaproteobacteria bacterium
GACCAGCAGACGGTCGACATGACCGTCCCCGCTTGGGCGAAACTCGGCAGCGCACGGGGCCAGAGGGTCGCCAACGCCCCAAGGTTCGCCAACCTTCGCCAACGGATCGATCTGGTCAGAGCTCAACGCCGACCGAGCTCGCACCACGTTTGGCCGTCGCCGAAGCATCGCCGAAGCATCGCCGAAGCGTCGACGCGATCATCCGCAGCACTCGTGTCGGTTCACGACCCGATGAGCACTCGAGCGGCTCAGTCGATGTCGAACGCGTACAGGATCCCGCGGTTCGACATCACGAACAGCCGGCCATCGCCGGTCACCGTGGGAGCCGCGGAGACGCCATCGCCGGGCTGGAACCACTCGAGCGTCTCGCCGGTCTTGCGGTCGGCGATGAACATGCCGTCGTTCGCGAGCGAGTAGATCAGCGTGTCGCGATAGAGCACCGGCGCGGCCGGCTCGCCACCCGCGCGTGCACCGACGCGCCACACCACGTTGCCGTTGAGATCGATCGCGTACGTACCGAGATCGGCGACGGAGACGTAGACGTTCTTGGTGTCGGTCGACAGCCCGCCGACGTTGCCGGTGTTGCTCGGCTGCGCGGCATCCCAGAACGGCACCTGCCAGCGGACGAGCCCCGTGGTCTTGTCGACCGCGTAGACACCGCCCGACGACGACGACGCGTAGACGCGATCACCGAGCACGATCGGCGTGGCATCGACGTCGAAGAACCGCTCGGCGCCGGCCTTCAGCGAGGTCGACCACGCGACCGAGCCGTTGTCCTTGCGAAGCGCGACGAGGGTCCCGTTCGAGAACCCGGTGTAGATCAAGTCACCGTCGATCGAGACGCCGGCGTGACCGCGCAGCGTGTACTCCTCGGGCGTCTCGCTCTTGAACTGCCACTTGAACTTGCCGGTGATCGCGTCGACCGCGACGACCTGATCGGCCTCGTTCGCGAACACCACGATGTCCTGCGTCGCGACCGGCGGCTGCTCGATCGGACCGCGGCTCTGGTAGCGCCACTTCTCCTCGCCGGTCTGCGAGTCGAGGCACATCAGCACGCCGTCGGCAGTGCCGAGGTAGATCACCGAGCCACCCATCAGGGGCGCCGACAGCACCGCGCCGGTCTTCTTCTTCCAGCGCACCGCGCCGTTGCTCGCCTTGAGCGCGAAGAACGTGCCCGTGGCCGAGCCGACGTACACCGTGTCGGCGTACACGGCGGCCTGCGCGAACTCCTGCGGCGTGACCTCGGTCTTGCGATCCGCGGTCTCGAACTTCCAGTGCAGGCTCAACCGATCCTCGCCGAGCGGCTCGACTGCTTCGGCGCGCATCGCATCCGCGCGATGCGGTGCGACCTTGACGCAGCCACACAGCAACAAGCCTGCGAGGGCTACGCGCACTAGGTGGCTCCGATCGCGGACAGCCGACGCTCGATCAAGTCCGTCAGCTCCTTCGGCGGAGTCATGCCCTTGACCTTCTCGAGCAGCGCCTTCGCCTCGGCGCGCTTGCCGAGGAGCAACTGCAACCGGCCCTGGTGATACAGCGCGTACGCGCGGCGAGCGCCATCGTCCGCCGGCTGCATCCGCTGGAACGCCCCGAGCGATTCCTCGAGGAGCTTCTGCTTCGCGGCCGGATCCTTCTCGGTGCTGGCCTTGGTCTCGAGCGCGATCCCGAGCCCTTCGCGGCACAGCACGTTCTCGATCTCCTTGCCCTGATCGCAGGTCCGATACACGCCGATCGCCTCGTCCAGCTTGCCGGCGTCGATCAGCATCGACGCGCGAAACGCCGCGCCCGTCATCTCGGTATCCTGCTGCGCGAGCTCGGCGAGCACCTTCTCCGCTCGCTCCTTCTCCGTCGTGAACGTGGGGTTCTTCGGATCGGGAGGCATGCCCGGCATCGCGACGGGCTTCTGCGCCACGTCGAGCACCGAGGCGACCTTCTGGGTCTCCTTCGATTCCTTGTTGCGCGAGCACGCCTTGAAGCCGAAGAAGAAGGTGACGACCACCGCGAGCAAGATCGTCGCGATTCCGATCTTCTTGATATGCGGCAGGATGCGGTCGATCAGCGACTCGCCACCGAGCTGCACCGGCTTCGGCGCCTCCTTGGGCTTGGAAGGGTCCGGCTTGGGTTTGTCGTCGTCGGCCATCGGGGGTTGGCGGGATGTAGCACCGGCGCCAAAAAAAATGAAGCGAGAGACAGGTCAGCTGTGCTGACCTGGGTCGAGCGGCGCGCGTCAATTCGCCCCCTTGGACAGCTGCAAGCCGGAGTATGGTTGCCTGGTGCGAACGGTCCTGGCCGTGATGGCCCTGCTTTCCGCCAGAACCGCGTTTGCCGACGAGCAGGCCCTCTCCGCATCGGCCGGTTACGCGACGTTTTCGGCCCCGGGCGAGAAAATGGGCGAGATGGTCCCGCCTCAGATCAGCCCCTCAGGTGGCGGCGCGCTGGCCGTGTCCTACGAGCGGGCGATCGGCAGTGACTTCTCCCTGCGGGGCGAGCTGGCCGGCGGGATGTTCTTTGGCGGCAACGGAGCCGGGCAGTCCTCGCGGTCCTACGCCCTGCTGGGCGATGTCGGCGGCGCCTTCCGGTTCGACATCTTCAAGTACGTCCCCTACGCGTTCGCCGGGATCGGCGCCGTGACCTCGGGCGGCGGGCCGATCGATCGCGGCAACGACTTCGTGCTCGTGGTCGGCGGTGGGCTCGACCGGCTGTGGTCCCGGAAGCGGTCGGCCGGGCTCGAGCTCCGGCTCGCGAGCTTCGGAGGCGACGTCACCGTGGTGACGATCGGCCTGCGTGGGACCACGCGCTGGGACTTCTTCTGAGGCCTACCGCTTGTCGTGGCGATCTTTGCGCGCCTTGACGGCGATCCGGATCGGTGTGCCGCGGAAGCCGTAGCGCGCGCGCAGCTTGTTCGCGAGGAAGCGGCGGTACGACGGGGCGAGGCCTTCGAGCTGGTTCGCCCACAGCACGAACGTCGGCGGCTTGATCGTCGCCTGCGTCAGGTAGTGGATGCGGATCGCGCGGCCGTGATGCAGCGGCGGAGGCGTCTCCTCGACGACCTCGGCGAAGAACCGGTTGAGCTGCGAGGTCTGGATCCGCTGGCGGTGCTGGATCGAGACCTGATCGACGAGATCCATCAACCGATCCACGCCGTCACCGCGCTGCGCGCTGAGCATCACCGTCGGGGCCCACGGGAGGAAGTGGAAGTTGTCCGTCATCGCCTCGCGCAGCGCGTCGCGCGCGGCATCGTTCGCGAGCCGGTCGCTCTTGTTGAGGGCGATCACCAGGGCGCGGCCGGCATCCTCGACCATGCCGGCGATCCGCGCGTCCTGCTCCGACGGCCCGAGCTCGGCGTCGATCACGAGCACGACGGTGTCGGCGCGCGCGATCTGGCTGAGCGCCATCGTCACCGACAGCTTCTCGACATCCTCGTCGATCCGCGCCTTGCGACGGATCCCGGCGGTGTCGACCAGCGTGTACTGGCGCTCGCCGAGCAGCAGGGCGCTGTCGACAGGATCCGTGGTCGTACCGGCGACGTGGTGGACGAGCGAGCGCTCCTCGCCGAGCAGCCGGTTCGTCAGCGACGACTTGCCGGCGTTCGGGCGGCCGACGAACGCGACGCGCAGCGGCTTGTCGTCGGGCGCGTCTTTGACCTCGGCCTCCGGATCGTCGACCGCGTCGAGCGCCTCGAACAGCTCGTCGCTGTCATCCTCGTCGGCGTCCCCGTCGGCTTCCCGCGGCGGCGCCACGACAAGCGTGATCGCCTCGAGCAGCGCGTCGATGCCACGGCCGTGCGAGGCAGACACCGGGAACGGATGCCCGAGACCGAGGGCGTGGAAGTCGTGGACCAGCGGGTCGTTGACCGGGTGATCGATCTTGTTGACGACGAGAAAGATCGGCTTGCCGGTGGTGCGCAGCTTGTTCGCGAGATCGTGATCGACCGACGACAAGCCGGCGCGACCGTCGACGACGATCACCACGGCGTCGGACTCTTCGATCGCGCGCATCGCCTGGCGGTGGATGCCGGCACCGATCACTTCACGCTCGGCATCGGGGTCGAGGCCGCCGGTGTCGACGAGGCGCAGCGCGGTGCCGAAGTAGTCGGCCTCGCCGTAGCGGCGATCGCGGGTCAGGCCCGGGGTGTCGTGGACCAGCGCGGGGCGGCCACCCACGAGGCGGTTGAACAGCGTCGACTTGCCGACGTTGGGCCGGCCGGTGATCGCGATCAGCGGTGTACTCACGCGTCACCTCCATAGCCGAGCTTCACGAGGTCGCGCTGCTCGCGGCTCCACTCGGCGAGCACCTTGACGAACAGCGACAGATGAACTTCGGAGTAGCCGAGCGCCTCGGCCACGGCGGTGCGTGCGGCGATGCCGAGCTCGCGGATCCGGCTGCCACCGCGGCCGACCACGATCGCCTTCTGCGAGTCGCGCTCGACGACGATCACCGCGCCGATCGTGGCTTCTCTGCGCCCGTCGGGTGCGGGGAACGACCGCTCGTTCCAGGTCTCGATCTGCACCGCACACGCGTACGGCAGCTCCTTACCGAGCTGGTGGTAGAGCTGCTCGCGGATGATCTCCTGCGCGATGAACTGCGGGGACCGATCGGTGGTCATGTCGTCGGGGAACAGCTGGGGACCGACCGGCAGCTTCGAGCCGACGATACGCTCGAGGGCGTCGACGTTATCGCCGCGGGTCGCGGAGATCGGGACGATCTCGACGCCGGGCGAGAACCCGCCCCACTGCTCCATCACCGGCAGCAGATCGGGCTTCGGGATCCGATCGATCTTGTTGAGCGCGATGATGATCGGGCGCCCCTTCGACGCCTCGTGGAGCGCGCGGGCATCGTCCTCGTCGAGGCGGCCCGGGAGCCGGCCGCGCCTGTCGGTGGCGTCGACGAGGATCATCACGACATCGGCATCGGAGGCGGCGGCGAGCGCCGCATCGCGCATATAGCGGCGCAACGGACCGCGGCCGTCCTGCACGCCGGGCGTATCGACGTACGCGATCTGCGCTCTGCCCTCCGGTAGCTCGATCGTGTGGACGCCGAGGATCCGATCGCGCGTGGTCTGCGGCTTCGGAGACACGGCGACCAGACGGCGCCCGAGGATCCGGTTGAGCAGGGTCGACTTCCCCACGTTGGGGAGCCCGACGATCGCGCAAAATCCTGCGCGGAGATCGGTTGGCTCGGTCGACATGGGAGCCGCGTGTAGCACGGTTTCGGCCTGTTACGACATTGCCGAAAACTGTGTTCGCTCGGGCGAAGCCGGTAGCGTCTTACGTATGCGGTTCGGCATCTCGACCCTCGCCATGGCCCTGGCGGTCACAGCGGTGGTCGCGGCCGGACTGGCGGCGCCCGGGCAGCTGGTGGCGATCGGCTGCGGGATCGGAGCGATCGGGGTGGGCAAAGTCGCGTTCAGTCGGCGCAGCGCCACGGGCGCGGCCCGGCTGGCCGGCGCGGCGGCGATCACGGTGGGAGCGATCGGGCTGACGCTCGGCGTGGTGCGCGTCGCGGTGATCCTCGCGGCGATCGGCCACGTCGAGAAGCTGCTGTGACTACTTCCGGCAGCCGTAGTCGTAGACGTGGCGCGTGGTGCCTTGGGTCTGGGACGCCAGCCGCCCCTTGGCATCGTAGGCGTACGTGAAGCTCTTGGTGAGAGTGCCGGTGATCTCGTCCCGCCGGATCACGCGACCGGCGCGGTCGTACGCATGGCGCTCGACGAGGTCATCGCTCGTAATCGTGTCGAGCCTGCCCTTGGGGTCGTAGCTGTAGCGCTTGTCGACGACGGTTCGCGTCCCGCGGGTGGCGAGGGTGTGGACGTGGCGACCCTGCGCGTCGTACCCGAACGTCCAGACGTAGGTCACGAGCTTGGACCCGGCGCGTTGGTACGCGGCCTTCACCAGCTGGTTGCGCGTGTCGTACTCGAAGGCCGCGTGGTCTCCATCCATCGAGGTGCTGGCGAGGCGCCCGCCCTCGTAGGCGTAGGACGTCGCGATCACGACGTTGTCGACGGTCAGGCGCTCCCCCTCGAGTCGCCCCTCGCGATCGCGCGAGAACTCCTCAGTGCGTACGACCCGCGTTCCATCGTAGACGACGATCTTGCACGCGCCGTCGTCCTGGTACTCGTGCGGCAGGACCTCGGCGGACGCGACGCCGGTCGACACCATCAGGATCAACGCGAGCTTCAAAACACACCCAGCCCGAGCAGCACGCCGAACGCGATCGCGGCGAACAGCAGCACGAACACGGCGATGCCACGTGCGAGCTTGGCCTTGTCGACCGAGGACAAGATCTCCTTGAGCTCCATGACGCGGCGATCGCCGGTGCCGAGCTCGACGTCGATCACGTCGATCGGCGACAGCTGCGCACCGAGATCGCCCGGGCGATCGTTGTAGAGCCGCTCGCCGAGCTCGAACAACGCCTTGTCGCGCAGCGTCTCGGCGTCGCTGGAGGCGCGATCGACGACCTTGCGCTTCGCGCCGATCGCCGCGAGCAGCTCGTCGCTGCGTCGCTGATCGTCGAGCTCGGCCTTGTCGATCTCCTGCTTCCGGCGCTTCGCTTCGCTGCGCTTGCTCTCGTGGGCGGCGACCCGCGGATTGAGGGCGTCGAGCTCGCCGGCGAGCTTGGGCTCGTCGCGCTGCACCGCGATCCGATCGGCCTTGAGCATGGCGAGCTCGGCCTGGATCGCGGCGCGGCTGACGGCGGCCACCGCGTGCTGGCTCATCTCCGTGTTCGCGATCTTGGTGTCGAGCTTCTTGAGCGAGGCCTTGAGCTCGTCGGCCTTGCGCGCGACGACCGCGACCTCCTTGAGCAGCGGCTCGAGCTTCTTCTCGATGTCCACGAGCTCCTTGTCGAGCGCGACCTGCTGCTCGCGATGCTCGGTGGCCTTGGCCTCGCGATCGCGCCGCACGCGCATCAGCTCGCTGTCGGCCTCGGCGACGGCACCCGCGTGCCGACCGCGCTCGTCCTCGAGGTTGGACAGCACCTCGCGCGCCGGTCCGAGGGCCGGATGATCGAAGCCGTCCATCGTCACCGCCGCGCGGCCGAGCGTGATCAGGTGACGCCGGCGCGACTGCTGGCGCAACTCCTGCTTCGCCTCGAGGGCGTCGAGCTCGATGCGAGTCTTGCGCACCCCGAACAGCACGGTGAGCACGTACTTCATGTCGCCGCCGATGCCGCGCTTGCGGCGCAACATGGCCTGGGGCCGCAGCGTGCCGGCCGCGGAGGCCGCGACGTTGAACTGCGCGACCGTCGGATCGCCGAGGTTCGTGGGATCGCCGCGCTCGAACCTCGTGGTCGCCGGAGCCTCGAGCGTGGTCGGATCGCCGCGCAGCACCTCGGCGGTCTCGTGGAGCAGCACCTCGACCGGCTGCGGCTTGACCGTGGTCTCCGGCTGCTCGGCGATCGACAGCAGCGCGCTCGCCGCGTCGCGCTTCATCGTCGACTGCTCGTGCGCGATCCGCAGCTTGTCGCGCTCGAGGTCGGTGCCGGCGTGGTGATCGAACTCGCCCCGCGGCACCGGCGTGCCGAACAGATCCGCGATCGCCCTCGGATCGGGTGCCTTCGACTCGGGCTTCGCGGGGTTCGCGGCCCGAGCGGTGGTTGGCGGTGGCGACGGCGGGATGCTCGGCGGGGGGCCGGAGACGTCGGTCTGGTCAGCCCGTGCAGGTCTCGTGCTGGCGATCATCGGCGGAGGCGTGCTGTTGATCGCGCCGGCCAGCGAGACGGTGCCGGTCTCCGTCGGGCCGCTCTTCGCGAACGGCTTCTTCGGCGTCGGCGGCGGTCCGGCGGTCGGCGACCTCGGGCGCTCCACCGACTTCGGTGCAGCGCGAAGAGGCGGCGTCGGCACCGTGTCGAGGATCGCGTCCTCGAGCTGCTTGCGCTCCGCCGATCCGGGCGGCGGCGGTGGCTGCGTCTTGTGCCGCGCACGCGGTGGTGGCGGCGGTGGCTGTATCACCTCGGGGTCGGGATCCGGAGTGAGCTCCGGAATCGGGGTCGGCTTCGAAGGCGCCTGGTCGTCCACCGACCACCCGGATGCGAGGTCGGCGATCCGGCTCTTCGTCGCGTCGCCAAGACGACGACGTGTCCGTTCGTCATCTCCCGGCACGGCGCGCACGATAACACGCTGAACTTCGTGGCCTAGCGTTCGCTGACCGCCAATCCTGTTGACATGAGTGCCAATGAAGTTGACAACGGTAACGATGGCTCGCGAACAGCTGATACTCGGCCGGTTTCGCCGGATCGCAGTCGCTGGCTCGGGCTCCTTCGGACGCGTGCTCGAGGTCGAAGAGGTCGCCTCCAGCGATCACCGGGCACTCAAGATCGTGCCGCGGGGTCCACACGAGACCTCGCTCCTCGACGAGTTCGAGCAGCTCGCGCGGCTCCGACATCCGTCGCTCCCGCGCGTGTTCGAGGTCGGGCGCACCGCCGAGGCGATCGACGATCTCGCGGCCGGCTCGCCGTTCTTCGTCGCCGCCTG
>JANNBP010000505.1:0-4221 GCA_031385555.1 Deltaproteobacteria bacterium
CGCGATCAAGCCCGTCGTCGTGGGGGCCTTCGCGCTGCCGGGCGCCGCCTTCAGCGTGACCTATCCGACGGGCATCACGGATCCGAACGCGTGCTCTGAAGATCCGCGGCTCCGCGCGATCCAGCTGCGCACCGGCTACGCCTGCGACGGCAACCTCAGCGTCACTCGCGCCGGGAACCAGGCTCCGCCGAATCTCGACGCTGGCTCGGGCTTCATCAAGTACGCGTTCGCCTACGCAGCCGGTCGAATCAAGGACGACAATCTTCCTTCGCTGCGTCCCGACGACCTACTCAACAATCGGTACCCCGCGCAGATGATCGGCCCGAACCCGATCCCACCCGACTCGCTCGTCGGCAAGACTTGCAAGTGGGGCATCCACTGCAACAACCCGGTGGGGACCTGGGGAATGATCCGCACCCTGATGGCACCGGTGATCAACTGGTTCACCGGCGGTTTCGGCAGCGGAGGTACCGAGAACCTCTACTTCTGGAATCCGATCGCGTCGGCGAAGTTCGCGGTCGAGCTGGGGAGCGGCGCGTACGGATCGTGGCGCTACCACAATCCCTACACGGTCTCGGTTGCCGTCGGTCGGTTGTTGAACCCGACCCTGATGCATCAGACGCTCGACCGGATTCCGACGCAGGCCAACGCCATTCCATGGGCGTCGAACCTGAGCTGTCCTACCACGCCGAGCTTGATCGGACTCGATTGCGTCGACGGTGCCGTCGAAGGTCCGGCACCCGGACCGGGTCTGCCACGTACGTGTGTCATCGCGATCGACTAGTCGCGCCAGCCGACCGTCGCGCTCGGGATCCTCGGGTCGATGATCGCGTTCGTCAGCGCATCGATGTGGATCGCGAGCGCGGGTGCCGACGCTGGGAGATCGAGCGGCAGTGCATAGAGCGCTTGGCCGTAGACGAACGCGACCCAGTGTCCGTCGACGGAGAGCGCCGGAGAGAACACCAGGCTCGGTAACGCGAGCCTGAAGCTGGAACCATCTTCGAGATCGACCACCTTGGTCTGGTGGAGATGATTGGCGCGGGAGGTGGGTTCGTCGCTGAGCGCGAGCAGGCCTTCCGTAGAGAACGACATCCGACTACCAACAATGGTCCGACGCTCGACCCCGGTCCGCAGATCGATCCACGCGAGCATTCCATCTGTCAGGTAGACGAGGACTCGTTGGTCGTCTGCCGTCAACACGCTGCCGATCGGCACAGCCATGGATCTCAGTAGGTCGATCCGGCCGTCGAGACGCCAGATCTCGAGCTTGTCTTTGGATCCCAGGAGCACCTCGCCGTTCGGTAGGAGCGTGACGTTGAGGACGGGCGTGTCATAGGTGCGGGTGCGTAGGCTATTTCGGCCGTGCATCCACAGCGTGCCATCGTGCCAGGCGACGGCGAGGGACGTCGGGGTCGCGTCGAGCGCGCTGACCCTCGAGGGTCTCCGGATCACCGGAACCACCAACTCGGGGGTTGCGGTCAGCACGGTGCCGTCACTCTGCGCGGCGACCACGCGACCCGCCGCAACGAACAGGTCGTCGATCTCGGCGACTACTCCCCTCGTGGTGTCGAACCCGACGACGAAGATGCGGCTCGCCGCATCCGCGCCCTCGATCAGCACGGCGATCGTGCCTTCCGGATCGCCGCGCGCCGAGGTCGGCCTCGCGCTGGGAGGCGCTCGCAGCTCGCGAACCTCGCCGGTCACCAGATCCACGTCAGCCCAATGCAGGCCTCCCCGATCGAGGATCACGCGATGCGGCCCCGACGAGACCAGCGCGCTCGGCTGCGTCCTGGCGATCAACCGCGGTGGTGGAGTCACCCGCCAGATCAACAGCCGACCCTCTCCCGCGCCGATCACGAACGGATTCTTCGGGGCACCCACGACCCGCGTGACCGAGATGGGGGAGCTGAGCTCGCGTGGGGTGAGGCCGCCGAGTACTCGGACCCTGGTCCCCGAGATCGCGTAGCAAGACCCGTGGGCCCCCGTCGTCAGGTGAGCCAGGCCCGAGGTCACCTCGACCGAGGTGGTCGATTCCTCGTCGAGGAGCCTCAGCCCTCGCATGTCGGAAACACAGATCCGCTCGCGGCTGAACGCGATCGTTGCGAAGCCATCGACGGGAAAGACCTGGCGTCGTGGAGCGCCCTGGCCGATCGAGATCAGTGCGACCTGCTCGCGGGTGGTGAACGCGAACCGATCACCCCGCTCGGGATCCCATTGGACGTGATGCAAGTCGGCCTCGAACGTGTGTGCGACTCGGCCAGACGCTCGTTCGATCACGGCGATTCCTGTCGGGGTGGCGACGGTCAGCCAGGCCGCATCTGCCGAGAGACCGAGGGACTCGACGCGCGCTACGAACTTGCCGATCAGACGCACGGACTCGGTCGCGAGCAGGAGCTCGTACACCTCGCCGGTGGCCTGCTGGACCAGCAGATGTCCAGCCGCGGCGATCGGGTACCCTCCCGTCGTGAACCGCGTCCGTGCACCAGATACGACATCGATCACCGTGACCTGGCCGCTCTCGGCGAGCGCCAACCTGCGATCGTCGACGAATACGAATATGGCGTCGCGGTAGATGCCGAGCGACGTACGTCGCTGCGTCTCTAGATCGTAGGCCCAGACCTGACCGCTAGCGTCGGAGAGCGCAGCCCGAGATGCGACAGGAGCGATCGCGATGCGCCTCGGAACGGCGACGCCCGCCAGACTTCTCGGTACACCGTGCTGCTCGGCCTCCGCGACGAGCGCGCGGACCTCGCGCCATCGCGCGCCGGTTGCCAGCGAGCGTACGAGCGCGACCGCCGCTGTCGGGTTGGTCTCCATCATCGACTGTGCGCGAGCGAGGGTCATCGTGGTGAGCAGGTCCTGTGCAACCTCGCGCTCGTGCACCGCCTCGTCGAGCGCATCCTCGGCACGCGCGCGCGCCGACAGCACGCGATCGAACGCGAAGGCGCCGCCGATCGCCAAGGCGAGCGCAGCGATCACCACTGCGAGCGCGGCGACGCGATGACGCCCGACGAAGCGCAGCAAGCGCTCGAACGGCGTGTAGCGGCGCGAGGCGATCAGCCGACCGGCGAGGAAGCGCTCGAGCTCGGCGACCATCGCGCCGGCATCGGGGAACCGCGTCGCCGGATCCGGGGAGATCGCGACCTCGATGATCGCTTCGAGATCGCGCGGCACCTCCGGCACGAGGTCGCTGATCGGCGTGGCCGGGTGGCGAACCGCGTGGAGCAGCGCCTCCGTCGACGAATGCGCGTGCGGCAGCTGCCGCGCGAGCACGTAGTACATGGTGGCGCCAAGCGCATAGACATCGACGCGCGGATCGGCTTCTCCACCCGCGACCTGCTCCGGCGGCATGAAGCCGGGCGTACCCATCACGGTGCCGACGCGGGTCTCGACTGCCGAGGCCACCGGCGAATGCTTGTCGTCGCCGCCCTCGTCGATCTCGCCGTACAGCTTCGCGAGGCCCCAATCGATCACCACGGTCTCGCCGAGCTCGCCGACGAGGATGTTGCTCGGCTTGAGATCACGATGCACGACTCGCCGCTGATGGGCATGGGCGATCGCGCGCGCTGCCGCGAGCACGTGCGGCACCAGCGCCAACCGCGCCTCGACCGAGCTCGCCATCTCGACCAGCTCCACCAGCGGTCGGCCGCCGATCTTGCGC
This sequence comes from Deltaproteobacteria bacterium, assembly GCA_031385555.1. GTDB lineage: Bacteria > Myxococcota_A > Polyangia > Haliangiales > Haliangiaceae > JABFXX01. The sequence continues at coordinate 3,662 of JANNBP010000505.1, forward strand.
ATCACGTAGAACGGCGTGCCGTCGCTGCGTGTGCCGGCGTCGTACAAGGGAACGATCGCGGGATGCTCGAGTCGCGCGGTGATCCAGATCTCGCGCTTGAACCGGAGCAGCGTGTCCGTATCGGCGGTCAGCGCTTCCTTGATCGCGACGCGGCGATCGAGCTCGCGATCGAACGCCTCGACAACGCGCCCCATGCCGCCGCGCGCGATTTCGGCCTCGAGTTGATAGCGCTCGCTCGTCGCTGACGGCCGCTCCGGCGGCTTGCTCACCCGCGCGTTGCCGCGATCCGGGCGTGTCGGTGCCTCGGGCACGGTCGGCACGTCGCCACCGGGTACGTCGCGGCTGGACACCGCGATCACGCTATCACGCGGTGGCTAGCACCACAGATCGCGAACACAGCGCCCGTCGGGCGGACGATCCTCGAACTTGTCGAGGCCCTGGTTGGGATGCGACATGAGAACCTGCGGCTCTTTCTGGAAGTCGGCGGCGACCACGCGCAGCGGGATGTTCTGCTGCACGGCGTCGAAGGCCTGCAGCATGTTGCCGCCCATATAGAAGTC
>JANNBP010000011.1:0-27490 GCA_031385555.1 Deltaproteobacteria bacterium
CGAGGCTGCGGGCGAGTACCGCCTGCTCGCCGGCGTGCTCACCGCCGACGCCGATCACGGCAGCGATGCGGCTGCTCGCTACGCGAACTACAAGCGCGCCGCCGAGCTGCTGCTCTACAACCTCGAGGATGCTGCATCGGCGCAGATCCCCGCAGCGAAGGCTCTCGAGCTGCAGCCTGACGATCACGGTGCGTTGATGCTCAACGTCGACGTGCTGATCGCGTCGCAGCAACTCGAGGATGCGTCGCGAACGCTCGAGGCCGCGATCCAGGCGCAGAAGAAGCGCACGCCCGAGCTGGCGGTCCTCCAGCAACGTATGGGTCGTGTCGCGGCGCTGCTGGGCGACAAGGACGGTCAACTGAACTGGCTGAAGAAGGCCTTCGACGTCGATCGCAAGAACGCGGAGGTCGCCGCCGAGCTAGCGCAGCTCGCGACCGAGATCGGCGACTACGAGCTCGCGCTCAAGCCGCTACGCGCGATCACGTTGATGGATAACCCGTCGCCGGTGACGCGCCCGATGGCCTTGCTCTGGGAAGCCAAGATCGAGCATGCGCGCGGTAATCGCGCGAAGGCCGAGCTGTGGGCCAAGAAGGCGCTGCGCGAGGATCCGGCGTTCGCCGATGCGCAACAGTTCCTGGACGAGCTCGGCGGCTCGTAACAGCCCTACGGGCGATAGAAGACCGTGATCGCGATGCAGTGAAACTGCGCATCGCTGGACTGGGTCACGATGAAGTCCGTGACTGTGACGCCGGAATTGGCTTCGAGCCACGTCGTGACCTTCTCGCCGAGAGCGGAGCGGTCGGCAAACATGGTCGCGGAGAAAACCTTAACTGCAGTGAACATCGAGTGCACCGTAGCAGTCTCGGCGCGCCAGGTAGAGATATCGCTGAGGTTCTTAACACGGTGTTTGTAGGACTGACGCCGACGCCGGCTAGCTGGCAGTCCGGGGTTCGAACCTCGACGACACCAGCGCCGCGATCCCCGCGTTCGTAAGTCGTTCGAACTGGAAGGGTTTGGCGAGCACTGCGCAGTCGAGCAGGGAGGCTCGCCTACAGACTTCTGTCGTCGGGAATGCCGTGATCAGGAGGATCGGCACCTGACAGCTACCGCCCCGGAGCCATTGCGCGACCTCGAGGCCGGACGCCCCAGGCATGTGGACGTCCATGATGATCAGCTCGAGCTCGGCGGCGAGTGGCGAGCCGAGCACGCGCAAGGCCTCGAACCCGGAGCCTGCCTCGAGCACCTCGAAGGCGTCGCGATGCAGGCGATTCGAGATCATCTCGCGGAGGGCATCGTCATCCTCCACCACCAGCACGCGTGGTCGGGGTGAGGTCTCGATGGGGTCGGTCGGGGACTCGTCCTCGAAGTCGTCGAACATGCGGACCAGTCGTGCATTCGCCATTCCGCACGGCAGGTGGTGATCCGTGCCTTTGCGCGTGTCGAATGGAACCCACGTGTGTCGAGAAGAAACACGTTTCGGGTCGCGTTAGCGCTTCGAGACTTCGAGGGCGGCCAGCGTGTAGATGTGGCCCATCGACGCTTCGTTCCCGAAGTATCCAGTCTCGGAATACATGCCTTCGTAGATCACGGAGGCGTGGGCGCGGGTGCGGATCACCCACCGGTCCATCTCGACGTGGTCGAGCACGTAGCCGCCGAGCGCAATCCCCGGGGGTGTTTCCTGATCGTCCTCCGCGTACTCCTCGAGGTCGACCTCGTCGGTGAAGCTGACGATGTCGTCCATCTCGGCGATCACGCTGTTCGGGATCGCCTTCGACAGCCGAGTCACACCGTAGAGCTGCGTCGGATCGGGGAACGTGCGTTCGCCGCCTTCGTCGCCGTCTCCGACGATGCAGGCACGAACGGCGACCTCGAACCCGGCTTCGAGGAAGGCCTCGGCGATCTCGCGATCGGTACCGCGCAGCGTGTCGATCGCTTGCGGTTGCTTGCCGTCGGTGACGATCTGGCGCGTGCACGCGATCATCAACGCCTCGTCGAGCTGGAGGCCGGAGACGGCCGCACGCAGCTTCGCGAGCTTGCTGTCTCGTGCTTGATCGGTGCGTGGACGCGACGAGCGCGAGAGGGAATAAACGAGCGTGATGCGCGCACCACTCGTGACCTCTTTCACCGCATGGTCGACGTCACTGAACAGCGCGACCCACCGCACGCTGCTGCGATCGGGCTGGCCACTCCAATTGACGACGTGATGATCGCCACCGTCGGTGATCGTGAACTGACCACCTTCGTGCGCGAACGGCAGCCCGACGACGAGCGTCCCGACGAGCTCGGCGGTGCGCGGCGTGTCCTTGTGGCGCGTGAACTTGCCGCCCTTCTCGTAGACGACCACGTCCTCGAGGCGCGCATCGAGATGGAAGCGAGGCGACAGCGCGGCTTCGATCGCGGGCAGCACGGTTGCCGGGTCGAAGCCCGTGATCGAGGCCTTGCCACGCGCGACCAGGCGCTTCGCGTTGCGAACCTCTGCATCGAGCTTGGTCTCACCCTTGTCGCCAAACGGCGCGACTTCGCCGTGCTCCAGCAACCAGTCCAGGAACACCTTGTCGTCGAGGGCGCCGACATCACCGTCGGGGAGCGCGATCGCGAACGGCTCGGTCAGCTTCGCGACCCCGGAGACGTAGCTCGGATCGGGAAGCTCTTCGAGGGCGGCTTTGACTTGCTCCAGGCTCACGGGTCGAACGATAACTGATGTTGCTCGAGGTCGAGCGTGCGACAGCGCTTCACGCGATCGTACTCCGTGAACCGGAGGAACGAATACGCGACGGCGTTGGTCGCGGTCTTGACCGTGAGCGGTGCGTAACCGTAGTCGCGATCCTTCACGATCAAACCCGCTCACGTAGAAGCGCTCGCGGGCGCTCGGACTCGCCGCATCGCGCAGGCCAGCGCAGGAGCACCCTCGGTGCTGGTGATGGTTGTCTGGACTCGGCGTGTTCTCAGGTCGCGCGGATTCGTCGTCTCAGGTCGCGCGGATATCGTCGTTGCCGTACCAGCACGTCGGATCGTTGATGTCACAGGCCGGGAACCGACCGGACCGCTGCACGTAGTACTTCCAGACGCCCTCACGCTCGCCGAAGCCGAACACCATGGCCTTCAGCCACTCGCCGTTCTGCTGAACCTCGACCCGATCGTTGTTGCGATACACGCGGTGCTTTTCCAAGACCACACCATGCCACGTTGGCACACCCCGACCTAGGACAATGCTCAGAGCGCGACGCGGAAGCCGACGCTGTCGAGCCGGAACGTCGGCGGGAAGCTCGCTCTCGCATAGGTTCGCAGCGACCTCGCATCGTAGCGATACGACCCACCACGGATCACGCACGGGGCGCTGCCCGGCTGGATCGTGTTGCGCGGATTTCGCTCCGGCCCGTGCAGATAGAACGACGGATCGTCGACGTCCTCACACCACTCGAACACGTTGCCGGCGAGCCCTTCGATCCCGTACGGCGAGGCACCCCGCGGGTGCGCGTCGACGGGCACGGTGCCTGCGGTCCCCCGCGCACGTCCGAAGTGCGCGAGCTCGTTCGTCGGCTCTTCGCGCCCCCACGGGAAGCGATTGCCGTCGGTGCCACGCGCGGCCTTCTCCCACTCGGCTTCACTCGGCAACCGCCGCGCCGCCCATCGGCAGTACGCACGCGCATCGAGCCACGACACGTAGATCACCGGGTGATCCTCGATCCCGGTCGGGCACTTGCCGTTCTTGAAGTGCGCCAGGAACCGCCCGGCCTCGGCGTCCGTCGGCTGGTAGCCCGTGCGCTCGACGAACTCCTCGAACATCTCGTTCGTCACCGGGAACCGCGCGAGATAGAACCGATCGATCAACACGGTGCGCCGGCTCGGCCCCATCTGGAACGCGCCGGTCGGGATCAGCATCATCTCGTTGCCGTCATCCTCGACGATGATGCGCGGATGCTCGGACTCGCGCTCCGCTCGCTGCCGCGTGACATCGACGAGCGCGGCCTCGAGCGCCGCGAGGAACTCCTCGCACGACTGCCAGCGGTTCGCGCGATCCTTCTCGAGGGCCCGCATCACCACGGCCTCGATCGCCTCGGGCAAGTGGGGCCGATACGACGACGGTCGTTCGGGCATTTGCTCGACATGCGCCATCATCAACGCGAAGTGGTTGTTGCCTTCGAACGGGCAGCGTCCCGTCAGGCAGCGATACAGCGTCACGCCGATCGAGTAGATGTCCGCACGGTGATCGACCGCCGTCGGTGACTGCACCTGCTCCGGTGACATGTAGCGGCACGTGCCGAGCATCGCGCCGGTCATGGTGTACGTCGTGCCTTCGAGGATCTTCGCGATCCCGAAGTCGACGATCTTCGGATGCACGCCATCGTCGTCGATGTCGAGCAGGATGTTCTGCGGCTTGAGATCGCGATGGACGATGCCGTGATCGTGCGCGTCGGCCATCGCACGCAAGATGCCGCCGAAAATGAACCGGATATCGTCGAACGGGAGCTTGCCGCCCCAGCGCTGCGCGTAGTCCTCGAGCGTCGGGCCGTCGACGTACTCCATGACGAACGCGAGCAGGTGCTCGTGCTCGATGAAGTCGTGGACGCGCGCGACGTGCTTGTGGTTCCAGCCCAGCATCAGCTGCGCCTCGCGGGTGAACCGGCGGCGGATCTCGTGATCACCCATCAAGCTCGCGTGCAACGCCTTGATCGCGACGACGCGCGCGAGCTTCTGATCCGCACCGCGATAGACCACGCCCATGCCGCCCTCGCCGATCACGCCGTCGATCGTGTAGCGCTCGGTGATCGTGGTGCTGGGTGCGATCAACCGCGGCGGCACGTACGGCGTCTTCGGCTTGTGGTCGGTCTCGGTGTGCGAATCGGGGGCGCCGAGCGAGCCCACCGCCATCAGGCTCTTGCCGCATCCGGGACAGAACCGAGCCCGCGCGGGGATCGTCTCGTCGCAGCTGGTGCAGCGGCCTGACATCCCGGCACTGTACCGAAAAGGGCGAAGCCCCGAGGGGAGAGACTCGGGGCTTCGCGAAACGCGCGATGGAATTTCGAACGAGGGCGCCATCGCGCGGGCGACGAACTACATCGCCTGGATCTTGTAGGCCGAGCCCCGGTCGGTCGAGCCGTACACGACGATGCGGTTGATCGTCCGGTACTGGCCGTCGAGGTCGATCGTGAAGGTCGGGTTGTGGCGACCCATCCGCTGATTGACGTCGATCAGCTGCTGGTACGAGTTGCCGCGGACGTCACCGAACTCGACGAGCACCTTCGCGATCTTCGAGTTGCCGCCACCGAGCGCCTGGAACTGGAGCTTGTTGAACACGCCCTTGGCGGTGCCGAGGTGGAAGATCTCGCGGTGGTTGTCGATCCGGGTCGCCTCGGTCAGATCGAACCACGCCTGCGTGGGCTTCGCGACGAAGCCATACGCGTTGAAGCTCTGGCGCTGGTTCCATCGCGGAGTGGACTTGATCTTCGACGCGGCGATCGTGCCCTTGTAGGTGCTACCGGTGCGCGTGACGATCGTGTTGGTGATGTGGAAGTACGGGGCCTGCCACACGGGCGCGGGCTGATAGACCGGCTGCGACGGCGTCGGGTGATACGCCGGCTGCGACGGAGCTGGAACGTAGGGAGCCGGATGCTCGCACGGGTCCGCGACGACCACCGGAGCAGGAGCCGGGCGATAGTTTGGAGCGGGGGCTGCGCGACCGCCAAGGCTCACGTTGACCGAGCCAGAGATCGTGACGGAATCCGCCGACGCGATGGTCGAGGAGCCGAGAACGAGGGTGGTGATGAGCGCCTTGAGGTTCATATGCATTCCTTCTTCGAGGGCGCCTGACCAGCGCCACGAGACGGAGATACTGCTCGCCACGTGCCACGGGGTAACCCATCGAAACCTCGCCGGAAACTCGTTCACCCACCTGCGGCCACCGCAGCCCGAGCTGTGTGTTTCGCAGACCTGAATTTCGCCGATGTAGGCTGCCGTCCATGACTCTTCCGGACGACGCCGTTCGCTACACGCGCCCCGAGGACAGCCACGTGGGCGTGCTGTCGCTGCACCGGCCCGACAACCGCAACAGCATGACGCCGGAGCTGCTGGATGCGTTCGCGGTGGCGAGCGGGGCCGCGCGTGCAGACCATGGAGCGCGGTGTGTGATCGTGACCGGCAGCGGGTCCTCGTTCTCCGCCGGCGCCGACTTCAAGTCGACGCTGCAGCGCGATGACGAGGGTGCGGGACCCAGTCCCGCCTATGCGCGTGCGCCGAACGAGAGGTCGTACGCGATGTACGAGCCGTTCCTGTCGCTGCTCGACATCCCGGTGCCGATCATCGGCGCACTCAACGGTCACGCGGTCGGCGGCGGCTTCGGGCTCGCGCTCGTCTGCGATCTCCGGATCGGCGCGAGAGAGGCGAAGTACGGCGCGAACTTCGTGCGCCTCGGCCTCGCACCCGGCATGGCGATCTCGTACCTGCTGCCACGCCTGACCGGCCTCGCACGCGCGAACGAGCTGCTGCTCACCGGCACGCTCGTCGACGGCACCCGGGCGGAGGCCCTCGGCATCCTCAATCGCGCCGTGCCTGCCGCCGAGGTGCTGGCGGTCGCCCACGAGCTCGCGAACCAGATCGCCGGGGCCGCGCCCCTCGCCGTCCGCGCGACCAAGCTCGCGATCCGTCGCGGCCTCGAGCTCTTCGTCCGCGAAGCCGCGCGGGCCGAGGCCTACGCGCAGGCCGAGACCGTCGCGACGGCAGACGCACGCGAAGGCATCGCCGCGCTCCTCGCGAAACGCACGCCTCGGTTCACGGGACGCTAGTCCCAGGCGCCGGCACCGTCCCCGGCGGCGCACACGGCGTCAGCGCGGTGCCCGACGGCCCCTTCGCCGCGAACGCGATCGGGCCCCACGGCGTGTCGACGGCAAGCGACCACCACCCGTTGCCCGCATCGTCGAGCTGGACGTCACGATCGCCGACGACGTACCCGATCGCCTCGCCCTCGCGCTTCGCGTACAGGCACGTGCCACTCGCGACCTTGGTGTTCGGCGTGGTCACCGGCGGCGGCGCATCGGGATCCTTCGGGCGATGCACCGCACCCGGCGGCTGCCGCTTCGACGCGTAGCCACGCACAGCAACATCCCCATCCGCGTAGCCGACCTCCATCCAGCCATCCTCGAGCTCGCGGATCGAGTCGATCAGGTAGCCGTTGACCGCGATGGCGAGCTGGTTGTTTCCCCACACCGGCTCGGCGCGAATGATCGAGCCACCGAACAACATCGCCGGGCGTCTTCCCGTCGGGATCTTACCCATGCGCCTGCTCGAGCCCTGATCGCCGAGCAGGTCGTCGGGCACCCAGGTCTCGACCTCGACCGCGCCGAGGTAGCGGATCTGGGTCTGCTTGGTCTTGCGTGCGAGCCGTTTCACGCGCGCGCCGGCCTGTAGCTCGACGTACATCTCGCTTCGGCCCGGTAGGCCCGTGATCCGGTGCGCACGCTGCAGCACCGCGTAGAGCTTCGCTCGATCACTCCACAGCGAGAACCGCGCGTACGGTAGTCGCACCACCGCGCGCACGAAGTTGCTCGAGCGCTCGACGATCGCCACCTCGATCGGTCGGCTTCCACCGGGCGATTCGATCGCCTTGCCCCCGAGCTCGAGCTGCACCGGCCCCGGCGTCAGCCACGACAGCGGTTGATCGTCGACGGGCGCGAGCACTCCGATCGGATCGATCGGCACGTGCGGCGCGTCCTCGCCGACCGGCGCTGCGGGCCCAGGCGCGTGCGGCGTCGCCACTGGTTGCGCAGCGCCACTACAGGCTGCGAGGACGACGAGGAAGCTGCGCACCGCGCCGAGTATCAGCGATGCGCGTCCCGGGTGCACGATTCCCAGCGCGGCTGCGTGGGATCGTCACTCTCGTCATGGATGTAGACGTCGGCGACCGTCCACCGCGTGCCGACGTGGATCAGCGACCACTTGTCGCCATCGCGCGCGCGCCGGCCGAGCCGCGTCGTCGGTTCGCTCTGCACGCCGACCACCTCGCCATCGGCGCGATCGAACAAGCACGTTCCCGCCGGCACGTCGATCCGATCCGCGTGGCTCATCCCGAACCCGTGCCCGGTGCCGGTGCCACTTCCGTGACCCTGACTCGACGCGTACGAGACCTCCGACGCCGCGACGTAGCCGAGCACGCGCGCGTAGGGCCGCGCGATCTCGACCTGGCGATACTCGCCGAGGTTGTTCGCGATCACGCCGATCACGTCGGGCTTCTCGACGACGGCGATCACCCGCGACTTGCCGTCGGGGGCGCTGCGGATCTTGGTCTCGATCAGGAACCTCACGTGGGTGCGCAGATCCGGCGGGGTCTCCCAGCTCGTCGAGGACGTGGTGCTGAACGAGGCCGGCTTGTCGCCGGGCCCCGCGAGCCACACGTTCGCGATCACGCTGTCCGGTACGTAACCGCGCAGCTCGAGGAGCTCGTCGAGCACGCGCACGGCCCGGCGATCGCCCTCGCGCTCCGCGAGCGCCAGCGGTGCGCCGCGACTCGCGAACACGCCGGCATCGCGACTCGCGTTGCCCGCGCCATCCGAGAGCTCGATCGACACCGCGGCGACGGGCCACGTGTCCTCGCGTGCGATCCACATGGCGAGCCGCGCGTTGTCATCTTCGAAGGCGACGCGGATCCGCGTGCGCGACTCGCCGATCACCGGCAACACATGATCCGTGTCGCTGCCGGCGTAACGCGTGCGTGTCGGGTCGGCTTCGTCCTCGCGGATCCACGCACTGCCGAACCGGCGCAGGCGCGTGCGATGCTGGATTCGATCGAGGATGCCAGGATCATTCAGCTCGGCGGGAGCGACGGCAAACTCCGCTCGCGGGAGCCTGGGCGGGACGATCTCGACGGTCGAAGGTGGCGGAGATCCACCCGTCAGTGGCGGACCACCACACGCACAAACCACCAGGGCCAACAGCGTTCCTCGCACGAGAGTTACTTGAATATGCCAGGTGCCGCTTCGCCGGCTATCCAGAGACCGCGTAACTCGCTACGCAGCAAGGCGCCCAGGTGTCGTTTCGAGCACAGGATGTCGACGGGTTACGCAGTGCGGCAACGGGCCTGACTATTGCTGTGCTTTGAGGTCGATGGAAATCGGCGTCATCACCAACCCGAACAGCCGCAAGAACCGTAACCGACCCGACCGGGCGGAGCGGCTCCAGCGCATCGTCGGGGACATCGGTGAAGTCCACCAGACCACCTCGCTGGACTCGATCAAGCCCGTGCTTCGCGAGTTCCTGCGCAAGCGCGCGACGTACTGGGTCGCCGATGGCGGCGATGGCGCCCTGCACTGGATGCTCCGCATGGGCATGGAGGTGCTCCAGGAGGACGAGTTCGTCGGGCAGTCGATCTCGTTGCCGACCACGCTGCCCACCAAGGGCGGCACGATCGATTTCGTCGCGAACAACGTCGGGATCAAGGGCGACGCCGAGGGCATCCTCGCCATGCTCCGCCGCTCGATCGAATCACATGGCGCTCGCATCGAGGAGACCGAGGTCGACTCGATGGCGATCGACGGCATCCAGCTCGTCGACGGCGTCCTGAAGCCGTTCCGGACCTACGGCTTCGCCGCGGCACCCGGTGGTGTCGGCCAGCGCTTCTTCTCGAAGTACTACGAGGCGGATGACCCGAACCCGCGCACGATCGTCAACGTCGTCGCGAAGGCTGTGAGCTCGGCGCCGATCGCGTTCTCGCCGCTGGCGAAGCTGCCGTTCGGTCCGTGGAAGAACTACGCGAAGGAGATCTTCGAGCCGCAGCCGTGCAAGATCACGCTCGACGGGATGCGCCTGCCCGGCGATCGCTTCACCGGCGTCCACGTCGCGTCGATGTCGATCAACCTCGGCAACGTGCTCCGGTTCTTCGGCAAGGCGGATCAGCCCGGCCTGATGAACGCGCTCGTCGGCACGCCGTCGCCGTGGGGCATCATCCGCAACATCCCGCGGATGGCGCGCGGAGAAGAGATGAAGGGTCGCGACATCCTCGATCGGCCGTGCCGCGAGATGATCGTCGAGGCGAACCCGGGCGAGGAGCTGCTCTCGCCGATCATCGACGGCGAGTTCTATCGCAACGTGACGAAGCTGGTCTTCAAGATCGGGCCGCGCGTCCGGATCCCGAAGATCGTCGCGCCCAAGGAAGCGTAGCGGCTACTTGCAACTCACCGTCGCCGGCCCACCGCCGACGATGTCGCACTTCTTGGTTTTCTTGTCGCAAGCCAGCGAGCCGCACGCGGCTTTCTTCGTCTTGAAGCACTTCCGGCCGACCACGTAGAAGCAGTCGCCGCGGTCGCCCGAGTAGCGCCAGGTGCCCCACTGCTTGCCCTTGTTGTCGTCGAGCTCGCCGCTCTGCTTGGCCTCGAGGAGCTGCTTCTCGCGTGCGGTCTGCGGCTCGTCGGCGGTCTTCGCGCTACCACCGCAGGCTAGTAGTAGGACCAGAGCCAGACGAGGAAGCGCCGACAGCGACATGCTCGGGATCATGCCATAGTCGGGACGTGTCCGATGACGACGAAGCCGTGATGAAGCGGCTCGCTGCGCTGGAAGTCGAGGTCAAGGCCAAGACCGACGCGGACAAGGCACGGAAAGAGGCCGCGCTCGCCAACGTTCGCGAACAGCGCGCGAAGCAAGCAGCCGAGCGCGACGCGCTGCGATCACGACAGGCCGAGCTCGTCACCAAGAAGAAGCCCGCGGAAGCCAGGCGCGCGGTCGTCGAAGACGAGGAGGACGACGACGACGGGCTCGGCAGCACGCTCGCACTCGCGAAGAAGGCCTCCGGCGTCCGCAAGGAGCTCGCGAAGACTCCCAAGGCCGGCGAGAAGTCGTGGGTCAAGTCCGGCGTCGCATCGCTGTTGCTCGGGCCCCTCGGTTGGCTCTACGCCGGCTCGTTTCGCGAGGCGGTCCCCGCGTCGGCGACGTGGCTCGCGTTCGGTGCGCTCGCGAGCAAGATCATCCCGATGTTCCTGCTGATGCCCGTGCTCATGGTCGCGATGCCGCTCTCCGGGATCGCCGGCGTGATGTACGCGATCCACTACAACCGGAAGGGCGGAAGGCAACGACTTTTCAACGGCGACAAGGCCAAGAAGCAACTGCCGCCAGGTAAGTAAACGGAGTGCGTGTGGGGCGCCTAACGCAAGCCTTACTCCTCGTGTGAGCCAGCCTTCTGGTTTTGTGTTTCATCGTCGGTAGCATGTCCGTTGTGAAGTTCGCTCTCGCTCTCGCGGCCGTTGCGGCGACGACCTCGGTCGCGCGAGCGGACCGTCTCAAGGTCGCGGTGGTTCCGGGGATCGCAGTCAACCTGGACTCCGCGCGCGTCGATGCGCTGAGCCAGGACCTCGCAGACGCGCTCACCGGCGAGCTCGACATCGACGCTGTCGGCGGTCTCGAGGTGCGGCGTCAGTTGCCCGCCGAAGGCTTGCCGCCCGATTGCTTGACCACGCCCGCGTGTGTCACCGACGTCGCGAAGCGCCTAGGTGCGGCGCAGCTCGTGTTCGTCGTGATGGTCGACGCGACCGGCAGCGGCGCGGTGCAAGTCGATAGCACGTGGGTCGACGTCTCGACCGGCAAGCGTGCCTCGCGGCCCGCGATCGATCTGCCGACGATCACCGACGCGAAGGCGCGGTTCGCCGCCGGGGCACGCCTGATCCTGCCCGACGCGCCGGTGCGCAAGAAGGTCACGCCGGGCGGCGGCAACCTCAACGGCGTGATGTCGTCGGAGGTGCCGCGCCACTTCACGATGACGACGTACATCACCGGCGGCATCGCCATCGTCGGGCTTGGCGTCGGCATCGGCCTCGGCGCGTCGGCGCGGAGCAAGTACAACGCGTGTGACGTCGCCGAGAGCTCGTGCGGCAAGACGCAGCGCGACAGCATCCGCACGCGCTCGCTGGTCGCCGACCTCGGCTTCCTCACCGCACTCGGTGGCGCCGTCGCCACGAGCATCCTGTTCGTCACATCGGGGAAGGAGTCGCGGTTGATCGTCAGTCCAACAGCCAATGGTGTCGCTGCATCCGTCACCGGGAGGTTCTGATGTCGGTCGACCTGGCGGACGACGATGAGACGAAGCCCGATCTGATCGGCGAGGTGCTCGCGAACCGCTACCTGATCGAGAGCCACCTCGGTGAAGGCGCGATGGGCTCGGTGTTCAAGGCGAAGCACGTCAAGGTCGGCCGCCCGTTCGCGGTCAAGGTGCTCCACAAGAAGCTGGTCGAGGATCGAAAGGTCCTCCAGCGGTTCGAGCGCGAGGCCGAGCTCGCCGGGCGGCTCCGCCATCCGAACGTCATCGGTGTCGTCGATGTCGGCGAGACCACCGATGGCTTCCGCTACATGGTGATGGACTTCGCCGAGGGCAACGACCTCGCGACGCTGCTCAACGAAGCGCCGATGCCGCCGGAGCGCGTGATCAACCTGACGCGCCAGATGCTCGAGGGCTTGTTCCACGCCCACGAGCAGGGCCTGATCCACCGCGACTTCAAGCCCGAGAACGTGATCATCGAGAAGGACGATCACGACGTCGAGGTACCGCGCATCGTCGACTTCGGCATCGCGATCCTCCGCGAGGGTAGCGACAGCACGAACGCGAATGGCCGGCTCACCACCAACGGGCTCGTCCTCGGCACGCCGCACTACATGGCTCCCGAGCAGGCGGTCGCCGATCCGATCGATCACCGGATCGATCTGTTCGCACTCGGCATCGTCGTCTACGAGATGTTGTGCGGCAAGCTGCCGTTCGACGGCACCGGCGTCGAGGTCGCGCGTGCAAACCTGTTGCTCGATCCGCCGGTGATCTCGCAGCGCGTGCCGTTCCTCGAGGTCGACCCACTGCTCGAGGCGTTCTCGCGCCGCCTGATGGCGAAGAAGCGCGAGCTGCGTCCCGCCACGGCGAAGGCCGCGCGCGAGCTGCTCGATCTGATCACCAAGGATCCGCACGCTGCCGCAGCGGCGCTTGGCGTTCCGCTGGCCTCGCCTCGGGTACCGGCGGTCACGCAGCCGTCGACGCCGGTGCCGGGAGTTCGTCCACGCGCCTCGACGCCCGCCCCGGTGGTGGAGCTCGAAGCTCCCTCGTTTCCGCACACCGACTCGCCGAGCGAGCCGGTCCGGCAGCGCAGCATCCGCACCGACGTCGCCGAGCCCCTGTCGTACGAAGCGGAGGAGCCCCCGAAGCGCAACCTCACGCTGCTGATCGCGCTCGGCGCCGCCTCTGCCCTCGCCCTGATCCTGTTCCTCGCGACGCGCGGTGGAGGCACCCAGGGCGAGCCGAAGGCGGAGCCACCGCCGATCGTGGTCAAGGCTGATCCACCGAAGCAACCCGATCCGCCGACGCAGCCCGATCCGCCGACGCAGGAGCCAGTCGTCGAGCCTCCGACGAATCCCGACGAGGGATCGGCGAAGCCGCCGGTGGTCGTCGTCAAGCAGCCGAAGAAGCAGCCGGAGAAGCAGCCGGAGAAGCAGCCGGAGATCAAGCAGGGGGAGGTCAAGCAGGGGGAGATCAAGCAACCCGACGCCGGTAGCGCGAAGCCACCCGAGCTCCCGGCCGATCTACCGGTGACGAAGAAGGACGTGCTGACGGCAGGCGCGCTGTACGCGCTCTACCAGGCGGTGGGTAGCGAGCTCGCGCGGGTGGCGAAGATCGACGCGGCGCTCGCGGCCGAGGTCGAGCAGGCGTACCGCCGGATCCAGATCCAGGACGCGATGGCGAGCGAGATGTCGCGATCGACGAATGGTGCAGAGCTGCAGAAGCTCGCGCGTCGACTCGCTGCGGCCAAGTCCAAGAAGCCCTGAGATCCGCACCTGGTGACAAGGCGTGAGGCCCTCGTCACGCACCGTGAGAGTGAGTGAGGGCCGCGCCTCCGGCAAATGCTCCTCTTTATAGTGGGAGCATGGGTTATCGGGTGTCTTCCACAGTTGCGGCGGCGTTGCTTTCGCTCACCGGCTGCTCGCTGATCTACAATCCTGGCAACCTGCCGAATCCGGCGAGCGACGCGATCCTGCCCGACGGCACGCCGGACACTCCGATCATTCCCATCGACGCCGATCCGGCGTTGCTCGAGATCACCGACGTCAGCCCGCGCGAGCTCCTCGAGGGTCAAGGCATCGATGGGAGTCGTCGCGCGGTCGTCGTCGTCACCGGGGCGAACATCGTGGCAGGTGCGACGGTGCAGATCACCGCGCATGCCGGCGAGACCGGCACGCCGCTGATCACGGTGCATAACGAGGATGTCGTGGTGTCGACGGATGGCATCACGGTCGCGGTCCCGATCACCGTCGATGTCGATCCGTCGATCGGTCCCGGCGTGCTCGCGAGCATCCGGCTCGATGTCGCGGTCACGCAACCCACAGCAGGCGAGCCGATCACCAAGGCGCTCGTCGAGCGCGAGACGGCCGACGATCCGATCCTGACCCTGCGCGGTCTGCGCGAGCAGCTCGGCGGCGGCACGCTGACGATCGACCTCGCCTCACCCCCGCCGTTGTTCTCGAAGATCGACGCCACCACGCTCGCCTTCACCGGCACCGCGAACCTGCCGGTGCTCGAGGCGGTGTCGTCCCTCACGATCACCAACCCGCTCTCGGTCAGCGCGACCGGTCAGACGGCCGGCGTCGGCGGTGCCAACGGTGGCGCGGGTGGGCCCGGCGGCGTGCTCGACGGATCTCTCGGATCCGCGGGCACGGGAACGGGTGGAGGTACGCCGAGCGGTGGTGGCGGCAGCTTCGGCGAGCAAGGACTCGCAGGTCCCGGCGCACCCGGTGACATCGCAGGGCTCGCGTCGCTGGCGACCCTGACGAGCCCCAACCGCGGCAGTGGTGGTGCAGGTGGCAATGGCGTCTCGCTCGGATCCGCCGGTGGCGCCGGTGGTGGCGGTGGCGGCACGGTCGCTCTCACCGCAGGCGGCGACCTGACCTTCAGCGCGATCACCGCGGATGGTGGAGCCGGCGCCGCTGGCGGCAATGCAGGCGGCGGTGGCTCCGGCGGTGCCGTGTTGCTCCGCGCTGGCAACACGATCACGGTGACCGGTGCGGGGGTCTCCGCGATCGGTGGCACGTCGCCGGGCACCGGCAAAGGTGGCAACGGCCGCGTTCGCTTCGATGCCGGTCGCAAGAGCACGACGGTGACGTCGACACCGGCGGCCGGACATCGCGGTGCGATGCTCGATGTCGGCACGGCGCTGATCGTGCGCGATCAGACGCCGAGCCTCACGTTCCAAGGCAACGGCGGTTCCGGCCTGTCGTACACCGTCGAGAACGCCGATTCGTCGATCACGCGCGGTCCCGTCGCGCTCGAGCTCCCCGGTACTGGCACGTTGACGCTGCCGGACGGCATCGCGGTCGATCTGTTCCGCGGCGTCAGCATCTTCTGCGTGCGCATCGAGGGAGCGAACGGCACATCCGTCGCGACGGCCAAGAACTGCGTCACGATCGTGTTCGTCCCATAGGCGGTGGCCATGTCGTGCTGGCCCGTCGGCTCACGAAGCCGCGCTTGGGCTGTTGATCGGCGGTGCCGAGGACTACGACGGTGACCTGATCGCGGGCATGGATTTCGACAACCCTGACCCCGTGGTCTGGCGCACACGGCGGCATGGGGATGATGGCGTCCGGAACCTGGTAGCAGGCTTGCGTGCGAGCAGCTAACCGGGCGAACCTTATGGCGCATGGGCGCTTGCTTGCTGTGCTCCTCCTCTCGCTCGATCGGCGTGCTCTGCACGTCGCACGGCGTGGCGATCGCCTCGCCGGGAATTACGAGCGAGCAGATCTTCTCTCGCGTTCAAGCCTCCACGGCCTCGCTGATCGACGCGTGGGGTGTCGCGCATGCACTCGTGGATGGCAGCAAGATCGGGCGCGATCCACGTGTCGATCTGGCCGTGCTCCATGCCTCGGTCTCGAGCGAGCACGCGGCGATCAAGAACGCGGCCGGGAGGTGGGGCATCGTCGACAATTCGAGCCGCAACGGCACCGAGGTCGAGGGCGCGCGCGTCACCGAGCAAGACCTCGCGAGCGGCGCCACGGTCCGGTTCGGTGACGTGAAGTTCTACTTCTGGCCCGAAGCGCTGCCGAAGATCGATCCACCGCGCGGCTCCGGTCGCACCGCGCCAACGCGCCGCGACGAGCTGGTGTTCTCCGCCAAGGTCACCACGCCACGCGGTCACCAGCTCGATCTGCGCCAGCGGGTCGATGGCGGTGTGCTCCGGATCGCAGAATCGTCGATCGAGCTCGCAGCCATGGAGTTCGGGCTGTTGCAGCTGCTCGTCGAGCGCCGCCGTGCGGTGTCCGACGCAGAGCTTGCATATGTCGCGTGGCACGAGATTGCCGACGCGTTATCGTTCCGCTCGGTGCAAGCTGACAGCGAAAATGTTCGCGAGCTCGTGCACCGCGTTCGTCGCAAGCTAGCCAGCGTCAACGCAGATGATTTGATCGAGAGCAAGCGCGGCGTTGGCTACCGCCTCGCGGGAGAACCGGGATGATGAAGAAGACGGCGATGGAGCGGTTCCTCTCGATGGTGTTGATCCTGTCGATCACCGGGTGTGCCACGCTCTTCGCCGGTTCCTCGACGGTACCGGTGGTGACGAATCCGCCGGGCGCGTTCGTCTACGTCAACGGTGCGCCGGTCGGTCAGACACCGACGGCGATCGCCCTCGAACCGGACCGCCCCGCGAACATCCAGATCTACCTGCCGGGCTTTCAGCCGGTGCAGCTGTGGCGGCAGAAGAGCATCACCGGTTGGTTCTGGGTGAACATCCTGTTCTGGCCGGGCTTCTTCGTCGATCTCGCGACGGGCAAGTACAACAAGTACGACGACACCGGCATCGCGCTCGGCCTGACGCCCGCCGCGGGTCCGCCGCCGGAGTGGTACCAGCAGCCGCAGCCGTATCAGCCGTATGAGCCGATGCCGCCGCCGCCGGGTGGGATCACGCCGGGTCAGCCTGCGCCGTACCCGACCGAGCCGCCTCCGGGTCAGTAACTGATCCCCACTGTCACTCGACAGAGAGTGACGTGGACTATCCTGTTCGCGATGGCGGAGCAGGATCCTCTTCGAACACGGAAGCGCGGGAGTTCGACGGCACGGCGGCGTCGACAAGTGTGGTGGGCGCGGCGGATTCGTCGCTTCGGTCTCGCGTGGCAGAACGCGCTCGAGATCGCGCGTGCCGGGCGGCTGACCGCTCCGTACGGCGCACCGTTCGAGGTGGTCCACGAGGAGAAGGTCTACCGCCTTCGCCGCTACGAGAAGACGCCGGATCCCGACGCCGTTCCGGTCGGTGCACCGCTGCTGTTGATCCCGCCGCTCATGGTGGCGTCCGAGGTCTACGACATCTCGCCCGACGTCAGCGCCGTCGCGTTCCTGTCGCGGAAGGGCGTCGATGTCTGGCTGTGCGACTTCGGCGCGCCGGAGCGCGAGGAAGATGGCATGAGCCGCACCCTCGATGATCACGTGCGTGCGGTCAGCGATGCGATCGATCGCGTGCGCGAAGCGACGGGCAAGGACGTCCACCTCGCCGGGTACTCGCAGGGCGGCATGTTCTGCTATCAGGCGGCGGCCTTCCGGCGCAGCGCCGGCATCGCGTCGGTGATCACGATGGGCAGCCCCGTCGATCTGCATCGCACCGTCAAGCTCGGCGAGGACACCACCGAACGCCTGGTCGCCGGCTTGCGTGCCGCGCTGTCGTGGCCGATGTCTCGGATGGAGGGTCTGTCGGGCATGTTCACGTCGACGGGCTTCAAGCTCCTGTCGGCACGCAAAGAAGTCACGCAGCTGATCGACTTCGTCAGGAACCTGCACGACCGCGAAGCGCTCGAGAAGCGGGAAGCGAAGCGGCTGTTCCTCGGCGGCCAGGGCTTCGTCGCGTGGCCGGGACCCGCGTTCCGCAAGTTCGTCGACGAGCTGATCGTCGGCAACCGGATGCAGAGCGGTGGCTTCGTGATCGATGGCCACAGCGTGACGCTCGCGGATCTGACGTCGCCGATCCTCTACTTCGTCGGTAGCCGCGACGAGATGGGGCGGCCGGCAGCCGTGCGCGGGATCCGGCGCGCCGCGCCGAAGGTCGACGTGATGTACGAGGTGCCGCTCAAGGCCGGTCACTTCGGCTTGGTGGTCGGCTCTACGGCGCTGACCATCACGTGGCCGAGCGTCATCGAGTGGATGCGGTGGCGCGAGAACGCCGATCCGGACAATGGTGCTCCGCAGCACGGCTTCGATGCACGCGCCGGCGGCGCACCCGACCCATTCGCGAGGCAGGCGACGCCCGACGAAGATGATGACGAGGACGCCACCGAGGACGAGCACGGCGGCTTCGATCTCGAGCTCGCGAAGGAGATCGTCGAGAAGGCGACGAAGATCGGCCTCGAACGGCTCGCCGAGTTGTCCGAGGATCTCGGCAGCTACCTCGACAACGCGCGCTGGCAGCTGCCGCGGCTGAACAAGCTGCGCAACCTGCAAGACGACTCGCTGATCTCGATGGGGCGCTCGTTGTCCGATCAGGCGCGCTCGATCGGCGATCGCACGTTCTTCTTGTTCCGCGGTCGCGCGTTCACCTACGCCGAGGCGAACCGCCGCGTCGATGCCGTGGTGCGCGGCCTGATCGCATCGGGGATCCAGCCTGGTCAGCGCGTCGGCGTGATGATGAAGTCGCGGCCGAGCCACCTGTCGGTGACGGCGGCGATCAACCGGCTCGGTGCGATCAGCGTGCTGCTGTCACCCGACACCGCCGATTCGATGATCACACGCGCGCTGGAGCTCGGCGAGGCGGAGCTCGTGATCGTCGATCCCGACAACGCCGCCCGCGTGCGCGCCGCGATCAAGGGGGGGTCGGGACACGGTCCCGATAATAAAGTGCTCGTGCTCGGTGGCGTCGGCGAGGTGCCATGGACGCCGGGTCAACCGCGCGTGCTGCCGGACAACGTCGTCGACATGGAGGCGATCGACGTCGAGCAGGTCGCGTTGCCGAGCTGGTACAAGCCCGACCCCGGCCGTGCGCGTGACCTCGCGATGGTGTTCGTCACCCCGGGCTTGCACGAGTCGCCGCGCGCGATGCGGATCACGAATCGCCGGTGGGCGTTCTCGGCGCTCGGTGCCGCCGCTGCCGCGACGCTGACCACGCGCGACACCGTGTACTGCTGCCTCCCGCTGCATCACCCGTCGGGGATGCTGGTCGCGACGGGGAGTGCGCTGATCGGCGGTGCCCGGCTCGCGCTGGCGTCGAAGCCTCCGCGCGCGGGTGCCGAGATGGATCCGCAGGCGTTCTGGGAGGAGATCCGGCGGTACGGCGCGAGCGTCGTCTACTACGCCGGGGAGATGTGCCGGAAGCTCGTCGATGCACCGCCGGTGCTCGGCGAGAAGAACAACCCGGTGCGGCTGTTCGCGGGAAGTGGTCTGCGCCGCGACGTGTGGCGCCGGTTGATCGATCGGTTCGGCCCCGTCGGCGTGCTCGAGTTCTACGCGTCGACCGAGGCGAACACCGTGCTCGCGAACGCGCGCGGCAAGAAGGTCGGATCCGCGGGTCGCCCGTTGCCGTTCTCGCCCGACGTCGTCGTCGCAGCGTGGGATTTCGGGGGTGACACCGATGGTGGCTTCTCGCGCGATGGCTCCGGTCACCTGCTGCGCGCGCGGCTCGACGAACCCGGCATGCTGATCGCGAAGCTGGCGACCGACCGTGCGGACATCGCGCACATCGATCCGAAGCGGCTGCTCCGCGATGCCTTCGAGCCCGGCGATCTGTGGTTCGTCACCGGCGACTTCTTCGAGGTCGATGTCGAGGGCGACTTCACGTTCGTCGATCGCCAGGGCCAGATGATCGACACCCATCTCGGTGCGGTCGCGTCGGCGCGCGTCGAGGATGCGATCTACGGCGTGTCCGGGGTCGCGTTGTGTGTGGCCGTGCCGGTACCGGATGACGAGCATGGGAAACAGCACGCGGTGGTCGCGGTCCAGCTCCACCGCAACGCGGAGCTCGATCTCGGTGCGCTAGCGACGGCGGTGGCATCACTGCCCGAATACGCCCGCCCGCGCCGGCTCGCGATCGTCGACGACATCCCGTTGACGGATGGCTTTCGTGCGATCAAGCGCGGCGTCCGCGAGCGGGTCGCGAATGCCAAGCAGGCGTACGCGTGGGACGCGCGGGCGCAGCGCTTCGTGCCGGTGTTGGAAGTGATCCGCGCGTCGTAGCCTGGTTCGTCGGTGAGCAGCCACCTGGGGAGGGCGAGCTCGCGCACCCGTAAGTACGCCGCCGCGTTCGAAAAATGCTGAGGCGTTCTGCCCGAACGGTCTGGTCGGACCGCCCCGCGATTCCATGACCGGAACGTGACCGCTTGGTGTCCCCGCTGGTGCACCCGGAGTGCCACACGTACTACATGACGCGCATTACCACCGGGACCGTGATCACGGGCTCCGGCGTCTGGCATCCCGAGCACGTGCTCCTGAACGACGAGCTGTGCGTCGCGTTTAACGCGTTCGTCGATGTCGAGAATGCCAAGTACGCCGCCGAGATCGCGGCGGGCACCCGTCAGCCGCTGCGCCACTCCTCGTCCGAGTTCATCGAGAAGGGCTCCGGGATCAAGCAGCGCTACCTGGTCGACAAGACCGGCGTGCTCGATCCCGAGCGGATGTGTCCGAACGTTCCAGATCGTCCCGACGATCAGATCTCGGTGCAGGCCGAGTTCGCGGTCAAGGCGATCGAGCGTGCGCTCGCGGATGCCGGACGCGTCGGTGAGGACGTCGATCTCGTCGTCTGCGGCTCGTCGATGATGCAGCGCGCGTATCCCGCGATGGCGATCGAGATCCAGAACGCGATCGGTGCGCGCGGCTACGGCTTCGACGTCGTCCTCGGGTGCTCGTCGGCGACGATGGCGATCACGGTGGCCTCGCAGGCGCTCCGCGCGGGCAGCTCCACGTGTGCGATCGCGGTGGCCCCCGAGCTGATGAGCGGCCACAACAACTGGCGCGAGCGCGACGGTCACTTCCTGTTCGGCGACGCCTCGGTAGCGTTGGTCCTCGAGCCGGCGGAGCGCGCGACCAAGGGATGGGAGATCCTGTCAACGCGCTCGCAGGCGAAGTGGAGCTCGAACATCCGCAACAACTTCGGGTTCCTCAACCGCTTCGATCCGTCGACGCAGTTCAATGCCGACAAGCTGTTCTATCAGCTGGGTCGCCGCGTCTACAAAGACGTCGTCCCCGCGGCCCAGAAGTTCATCGGCGAGCACCTCGCCATCCACGGGCTCGCGCCGACCTCGGTCAATCGCTTCTGGCTGCACCAGGCGAACCGCAACATGAACGATCTGATCGCGGAGCGGCTGCTCGGCCGCGCCGCCACCCTCGAGGAAGCGCCGGTGATCATCCCCGAGTACGGCAACACGGCCTCGGCCGGTGCGCCGATCGCGTTCTCGCTGCACAACGATGATCTGGTGGCGGGCTCGCTCGGCCTCCTGACGTCGTTCGGCGCCGGTTACTCGTTCGGCTCGCTGCTCCTGCAACGGCTCTAGCTACCTGGAGCAGGCGTCGAGAAACGCCAGGCGCGGCGCGAGGCTCGAATCGATCGGGAGTCCACGACGAGCTCCGCATGGCTCGATCAGCGCCACGCCGGTTCGAACTACACGGGCTCGAATCGGATCAGTCGGGAAGGACAGGCCGGCGACCGCCGACCACAAGCACTCCGAACGTGACGCCGAGCAAGGCGACGATGATCGGGTTGCTCCGCCACGCTCAACCCGAGTCGCAACCAGCAACGAGGTAGTAACCGATTCCTGCGCCGCCCCCCACCGTCCCCGCGATCAACTGTCGCCACGGCAAGCGCTTCATCATCTGGCCAGCGTAGCAGGTCGGAGCGCGATCGAGCGATCCGGCTCGGGCTCTGGTGGCCTCGTGCGGTGGTGGCGGACGGTCGACGCGATTGGTTACTCGCAGCGGCGCAGTCGGGCGTCGATCGCCGGAAACCGGCCACTGACAGACCCCTGTGGTACCGGATGGGATGGTCCCGGAGTCCGTCGCCGACGTCGCCCGCGAGGTGTTCGGGTACGCGGGGTTGCGGGCCGGTCAGAGCGAGGCGATCGAGGCGGCGCTCGGCGGGCGCGATGCGGTGGTCGTGCTACCCACCGGCGCGGGCAAGTCCACCTGCTATCAGCTGCCGGCGGTGATGCTTCATCGCGCGGGTCGCGGCACCACGATCGTGGTGTCACCGCTGATCGCGCTGATGAACGATCAGGTCGAGGGCCTGCGCGGGCGCGGCATCCCGGCGGCCGCGATCCACAGCCACCTGGACGATGATGATCGGGTCGAGGCGTTTCGTGCCTTGATGCAGGGCGAGCTCGCGCTGCTCTACGTGTCGCCCGAACGCGCCGTGCTCGAGAGCTTCCAGCGCCTGCTCGCGCGGGCACCGATCGCGATGATCGCGATCGACGAAGCGCACTGCGTCTCGCAATGGGGTCACGATTTCCGCCCCGAGTACATGCGGCTCCGCGAGCTGCGGGACGTCCTCGACGTGCCGATGCTCGCACTCACGGCCACCGCCACACCGCGCGTGCTCGGCGAGCTCGCCGGCTCGCTCGGGCTGAACCACCCACTCCGCGTCCTCGGAGACTTCCGTCGCCCCAACCTGTCGTTCGAGGTGCAGCGCCACAAGGGCGACGCCACGCGGATGCAGTCGCTGATCACCGCGCTCGACGAGGCCGGCATGCGCGGCCGCACCGGCAACGGGCACGCGATCATCTACTGCAGCACGCGCAAGAAGACCGAGTCGGTCGCATCCGAGCTGACCTCCGCCGGGTTCGCCGCAGGTCATTATCACGCGGGTCGCACGGCGCTCGCACGCGAACGCGCGATGACCGCCTTCTCCGTCGGGCGTACCCGCATCCTCGTCGCCACCAGTGCGTTCGGTATGGGCGTCGACTATCCGGACGTGCGCCTGCTCGTGCACTTCCAGGCGCCGGGGAGCCTCGAGGCGTACTACCAGGAAGCCGGTCGCGCCGGTCGCGACGGGCTGCCCGCACGCTGCGTGCTGATGTTCGGTGCCGCGGATCTGATGACGCAGCGCAAGCTCAGCGATCGCAGCGGGGTCGCGGCGCGAGCGCGTGCCGAGGATGCACTCGCGGGGGTCGAGCGGTACGCCACGCGCGCCGAATGCCGGCAGCAGCAGCTGTGCGCGCACTTCACCGGCACCGAGGATCACGCACCGTGCGCGCTGTGCGATGCGTGCCGCGGAACCTGCCTCGTCATCGAGGAAGAGCCGATCGTCGCGCTCGCCACCGAGCAGGTCGCCACCATCCTCGCGGCGATCACCGCCCTGCCCCGCGCCGTCGGCAAGGGCACGCTGACCAAGGCGTTGCGCGGTAGTCGGGCGAAGCCCGTCGAGATCAATGGGCTGCTGCGCCTGCCGCAACACGGCAGCCTCGCCGATCACAGCGAAGCCTCGATCGAGGCCGCGATCGAACGGCTGATCCGCGAAGGGAAGGTCGTGCGCCGCGGTCGCAAGTTCCCCACGATCGCGTTGGCAACTGCGAAGGCACCGCGCGCTGCGCGATCGCAGGCTCCACGCGCGCCGCGCACGTCGAGTATCGCGATCGAGCTCGATCGCTACCGCAAGCGTCGCGCCCGCGAGCTCCGGTGGAAGGCGTACATGGTGTTCCAGCGCAACACGATCGCCGCGATCGATCAGCAGCGCCCGATGTCGCACGAGGCGCTCGCGCGGATCCCGGGGCTCGGCCCGGCGAAGATCGCGCGATTCGGCGACGAGATCCTCGCCGTCGTCCGCCGCTACACGCAGATGGGCTTGCAGCTCGACTGAGCGGTGAGTCGTCGAGCCAGGGACCCCGATGAGCGGGAGAAGGCGAACTCCCAATCCCTGAGCTCAACCCGGAGGACAGAGAAACTTCCAGCGAATCCGGAACGTCGAGGTCACCCGAGGTGAGGGTCAGCTAGCCTGGGTCAGGCGAAGCGATCGACCAGCAACTGGACGCGCCTGCGAAACACCGCCGCCGATGGCTTGTCGGTCATCAGCCCGCCGAGCGCGAGATCGAAGACGTCAGCGGTGGGCTTGTCATCGAACACCGCGCGCAGCGCCTCGACCCAGTTCCGCTCGTGCTTCGCGCAGATCTCCGGAAGCACCTGCTCGCAGGCGACGTAGAACTCCTCGACCATCGGCGCCTCGCTCAGCATCTCCCACGGGCCGATGCACATGATCTCGCAGAGCTCCATCAGCTTGGCCTTGCGCGCGCGCTTGCTCGCGACCACCTCTCGGACCTGCGGCATCAGCGACTCGAAGACGTCGTCGTAGACCGCGCCGAAGATCGCCTCCTTGTTCTTGAACCGCTTGTAGATCAGAGCGGCGCGAGGTCCCCGAACATCCCACGCTCGAAGGCGGCGAAGGACTTCACGCTGATCGGTAAGACCAACCAGCGCGTCGATGCTCTCTCGAAGATCGACGGCAGCGCGGTGTTCGGCATCGACCACACCGTGCCGAACATGGTGCACGCGTACATGATCCACGGGCCGGTCTACGGCGCGCGCGCGACCCGCGTCGACGTCGGTGGTGCCAAGTCGCGGCCCGGTGTGATCGACGTGCTGACGGTGCCGAGCGGTGTCGCGATCGTCGCCGAGAAGTACTGGCAGGCGCGTGCCGCCGCGGTGGATCTGAAGATCGCGTGGGACAAGGCCCACGTCTCCAACCTCGACAGCACCGAACTGGCCACCGCGATGCGTACGTACACCAACGGCGGCGCGTCGATCGTCGACAAGGGCAACGCCGGCAAGGCCATCAAGGGCGCCGAGGCCAAGGTCTCCGCCGTCTACGAAGCGCCGTACCTCGCGCATGCGCCGCTCGAGCCGCAGAACGCGATCGCTCTTGTCACCGGATCGCGCGCGGAGATCTGGGCACCCACGCAGAGCCCGACGATCACGCAGGCCTTCGTGTCCGAGGCGATCGGCATCGACTTCGACGACGTCAAGGTCCACGTACTCACCGCAGGTGGTGGCTTCGGCCGGCGCGCGATCGCGGATGTCTGCGCCGAGGCCGCGGTGATCAGCAAGCGCGTCAAGCGGCCGGTCAAGGTGATCTGGACGCGCGAGAGCGACATGACGCAGGCGTACTACCGCCCCGTGTTTGCGGTGCACGCCACCGGCGGCGTCAAGCAAGGCAAGATCGCCGGGGCAAAGATCCACTGTGTCTCGCAGTCGATCCCGCTGTCGTCGACGAAGCTGTTCGGTGCGGCCCTCTCGGGACTCCCCGGCCCGATCCGCAGGCGCGTGATCGACGCTGCCCTCGCGATGTTCTCCACCAACTCGTTCGGCGACATCTTCGCGACCGAAGGCATCGGCAACACGCCCTACGAGTTCGGCTCGTACGAGGTCGCCGCGTCGCCAGTCCAGACCAAGCTGCCCGTCGCGTTCTGGCGCGCCGTCGGCAACTCGGTCACCGGCTTCGCGATGGAGAGCTTCATCGACGAGCTCCGCGTGGCGGCGAAGCAGGATCCGTTCGCGTTCCGCCGCGCGATGCTCCCCGAGAAGTCGAAGCAGCGCCGCGTGCTCGACGCGCTCGAGAAGCTCTCCACCTGGTCCACGCCGCCGGCGCAGGGCATCGGCCGTGGGGTCGCCCGTCACTTCGCGTTCGAGACCGAGAGGTCGGGGAGGTGGCGGAGGTCGAGATGGTCGACGGCAGGATCCGCGTCAAGCGCGTCTACTGCGTGGTCGACTGCGGCCTCGCCATCAACCCCGACATCGTGCGCGCCCAGATGGAAGGCGGCATCATCTTCGGCCTGTCCGCGGCGCTCGATCAGGAGATCACGCTGGTGAACGGCGTGGTCCAGCAGACGAACTACGACACGTTCCCGTCGCTGCGCATGCACGAGGTGCCCGAGATCGTCGTCGAGATCCTGCAGAGCGACGAACCACCCACCGGCGTCGGCGAACCGGGCCTTCCTCCGATCGCGGCCGCGGTGGCCAACGCGATTCACACCCTCACCGGCGTTCGGCTGCGCACGATGCCGCTACAGCGTGCGTGGAACGAGCGAGGTGTCATAGCCAACGAGGAGCTTTGTGTTGCCCGCACGTGCGACATCGCTGATCGGACGGTTAGGTTGGGGCACGCGCGCTCGCGCTGCTCGATGAACGACTCGTCGCCCTCGAACAGGGCCGTCATGAACTTCACCCGCTCGCTCCACGTGCTGTTTCATTCCAGCGCATACCTCGCTCTCCACCGTGCGTTCTTGCATTTTTCGCTTGACGATAGTTTCAAGCACATCGTGGAGTTGCTCCGGACTCACCCGCTGATCTCGCGCCAGTTCGATCAGGCTGCGATTTGCGCGCACGCACGCCGCACTCTCAAGAATTGCCGATCGATCACGGAATCGTCGATGAGAACGCACGCCGGAGCGTCGATTTTTCGCATGGTAGAAGCGATCCGCACTCGGTGCAGAAAGGATCAGTCGCGATGCTCGATCAAACGAAGGTGACGAGGAACGAGGGCGATGCGCTTCATCGGCGTCTTTGCGAGTACGCGCAGCGTCGCTCCGCGCTCGATGCCGCCGAGGCGTATGACCTCGTTCGCGCCGAGCAGCTGAAGGTCGGCATCCTGCGCGGCTGCGTCTCGCATTGGGAGTACCTCGAGACAGTCCTCGGCTATAAGCCTCACACCGCACGCGAGCGCATGCGTGTCGCACATGCGCTGGTGCGTCTGCCGGTCACGACCCAGAAGCTCGCGCGCGGCGAGCTCAACTATTCCGCGGTCCGCGAGCTATCGCGGGTCGCCACCGCAGACACCGAGGACGAGTGGCTCGCGAAGACGCGAGGCATGAACGTCCACGCGATCGAGCGTGCGGTCGCGGGTCACGCGCCAGGCGACGGTCCCGACGACCCGAAGCACCCGGATCTCCGGACGCGTGACATCAAGCTCCCGCTCCCGACCGAGCTCTACGCCATGTGGCGGCAAGCGCGGATTGTGCTCGAAGAGGAGACAGGTGGAGAGCTCGGCGACCTTCAGTTCGTCGAGATGATGCTCCGCCGCGTCCTCGACCCGAGCACCGGCGAGCACGGCCCGGCCCATCAGATCGCCTACAAGCAATGCGACGACTGCAAGCGCGCGACCCAGAACGGTGGTGGGCTCGAGCTCGATGTCTCCGACGAGGTGATCGAGAAGGCGCACTGCGATGCGCGGCACGTCGGCTCACTCGATGTACCCACGCCCGAACGGGCGACGTCGTCGGTCACGCCGCGGATTCGCGAGCAAGTGTTCGCGCGCGACGAGTTCTGCTGCAGAGTTCCTGGCTGCCGTTCACGACGCAACCTCGAGATCCATCACATCCATCCGCAAGCTCTCGGTGGAACGCACGAGCTTTCAAATATTTTGCTGTTGTGCGACTTATGCCGCGCGCAGCATAAACCACATTATGCCGACTACGTGGTTATGCCGCGTAGCAGCTCGGCGCCGACGAGGACGCAGCTTCTCTACGCGGCATAATCCAAGCGCCTGATCCTGGCTGCTCCGGCACGCACAGCCGGATGGAGGCGCCATGGATGCTGTTG
>JANNBP010000038.1:0-12000 GCA_031385555.1 Deltaproteobacteria bacterium
TATCGCGCGGTGCTCGGACTACGCGAGGGGATCCGGACCAGCAACTTCGCGATGGTCGGCGACGCCACGGTGCTCGCCGACAAGGCGCGCAGCACCACCGACGAGGCACGCGAGATCGTGCGCGCGCGGGAGATGGACTATCGCTACCCGCCCGAGCTCACGATCGACGGCGACGAGCCTGGGGCACCGGGCGCGCTTCCGAACGCGACGATCTATCCGTACCGCTACCTGTCGCGCACGCACCGCCTGTTCTACTGGACGCGCCCCGACGAGCAGCTCGCCGCGATGTTCGGGTTCGATGTCGTGCAGGTGAGCGATCGGATCCTGAAACAGGGGACGCCGCTGGCCGTCGATCTGGTCGCCGAGAACGTCAGCCAGCTCGCGATCGTGTGGGGTGACGGTCTGACCTCGAGCGTGCTCGAGTCGCACACGTACGCTGCGCAAGGCGTCTACGACTGGACGCTGGATGCGTTGCATGCGCAGGGCGCGGTTCATCATGTCGACAAGGCCGCGATCGTCGAGCGTCGCTTCGGGTTCGCGCGTGGCTCGTTGAAGATCACCCTTCCGGACGGCGCGAACTTGATCGAGGGCTTGCTGCCCGGGCTCGTGATCGGCCTCGGCACGGATGGTGGTGGCGAGTTTCTCGCGCTCGGGCGCGTTGATGGCGACGACGTCGTGGTCGCGAAGGACACGGTGCAGGTTCGGCCGCGAGCGGGTCTCGCATCGGTGGCGGGCGATCTGACCCTGTCGCTGAAGAACGTCGGCAACGTGACGGTGTTCGGTGCGGTGATCGAGGTCGGTGAGGGGAGTGGGGCCGCCGCGCGGACGTTGACGATCACGGGCGAGCTGTCGACCGACGAGGTGATCGATCTGGTGGTCGCGACCGGTGGCTTCGACGAGCTCGGTGCACGCGACGTCGTCGCTGGCACGCTCGGCTACACCGCCGAGACGCTCCCGGCTCGGTTGCCGTTCACGATCGCGGCGACCGGCGCCGAGTCGTAACGTCGTGGCGCCGGTTCCGGACATCAGCGCGCTGCCGCGATCTTCGGTGGTGGCGCCGATCGGACGCTCCCGCCGCCGGTCGCCGCGGTCAAGGAAGACAAGATGAGCTCGAGCAGTTCGACGTCGCGAAGGCCACGCTGCTCTCGGAGAGCAAGACGTTGCTCGATCAGGTCGTCGCGATCATGAAGGAGCACCCCGAGATCGAGAAGATCCGCCTCGGCTTGTCTGGGTCTCGGAGCCGAGCGAACCGCTCATCCCTGCCGCACTGAGTCCTCGTTCGGAGCGCGGCACCGACATCCCGGGCGTTGTTGCGTCACGGTCGCCCGCGGGACTTCGAGGTCGATCTTTCGTAGGCCCTTGTGGGGGGTACCCCATTCCGTGTCGTTATGACGAGCGTTAGTACGAGTCCCGTTATGACAATGGTTCTAACGGCTCGGGATCGAGGGAGGGGTGAGGGGTCGCTGCTCCAACCTCGCGATGGGTCGTCCTCGTCGCCCAACGTCGTCGTCAAGCCAACGCATTGCCAGCCAAGAACGTGTTCGTCCGACCGAGCGCGAGCTGGAGCGGCCAGCGTTCGGTCGAGTCCTCGTCATGCTGCCTTCGTGATTGTCAGACCCGCGCGTTACACCGCGTGGCATGCCAGGTAGTGGCGAGGCGGCGAGTTACGGAGACCTGCTAACCACCAGCTTGCTGGTGCTCGGTGGCGTCTGCGTGGCCGCGTTCGTGGTCGTGAAGGTGCTCGGGCGTTTCCTCTCCACCGGGTCGCGTCGCGGCGCGCACTTGCTCGACGTCATCGCACGCGTGCCGCTCGAGCCGCGGCGCTCGCTGTATGTTGTCGATGTCGCCGGCAAGACCCTGCTGGTCGGCACGAGCGAGATGGGGCTGTCGGTGCTCTCGGAGCTCGATCGCGATGCGGTCCACTCGCGCGTCGTCGAGCGGCCCGCCACGTTCGCGGAGATGGTGCGCAACGCGTGGATCAAACGTCGAGCAGCGCGCTCGGCGCGCGCCGGCGACGAAGGTCTCGAACAGGTAGCGCCGATCGTCGGGGGCTCGATGGCCGAGTGCGCTCCGCAGCCAAGCGCGACCGCGGGCTCCGAGACGTCGCCCTCGAGCGGGGACAAGGCGTGAACAACTCGGGGTGGGCGGTCGCTTTCGCGGCGATCGTGCCGCTCGTCGTGTTGATGCTCACGAGCTTCGTCAAGGTGAGCATCGTGATCGCGATGCTGCGCAACGCGATCGGCGCGACGGATGCACCATCCGGGCTCGTCGTGATGGGCATCTCGCTGGTGCTCACGTTCTTCGTGATGGCGCCGGTGGCCGTTGACGCGATCAACGCGGCGGCCTCGGACAAGGCCTCGCCATCGCCGACCACTCCGCCGTCGGGGACTGCGCCCGCCACGCCGGACGGCACACCTCCGACTGCAGGGCCCACTGCGGGCCCGACTGCGGGGCCGACGACGGGCTCGCCGACAACGGGTTCGCCGACGCCAGCGTTGCGACCCGTCGACGTCGAAGGCGCGGTGAGGGCGCTCGCCGGGCCGGCGCGACAGGGTGACATCGATCGCGCCGTGCGCGGTCTCGAGCCGATCCGCGGCTTCCTCGAGAAGCACTCGAGCCCGCAGGATCGAGAGACGTTTCAGGCGACATCGCAGAAGCTCGGTCGCGCGACCACGGGCAAGGAGCTGTGGGTGCTCGCGCCGGCGTTCCTCGCGACGGAGCTGCGCGAGGCGTTCGCGATCGCGGTGCTGATCTTCATCCCGTTCCTGGTGATCGATCTGATCGTCGGGCTCGCGCTCGCGGCGCTCGGCCTGACGAACACGTCGCCGCAGTCGGTGGCGCTGCCGATCAAGTTGCTGCTGTTCGTCGCCGTCGATGGCTGGCGCCTGCTGCTCGATAGCTTGCTGCGGGGATACGCGTGATGACGGCCCGGCTCGTACCGGCTGGCGCCGCTGGCGTGGTCGCTGCTTTCGCGGCCGTGATGGGCCTCGTCGGGGAGCGCACCGTCCGAGCGGCGAACACTCGCGGCAGGGGCCGAAACGCATCGCCGATGCGCGATGTGCGATCACTCGATCGGGGCTACGCGTGACCTCGTCGCTCGTCTCCCTGCTGCGCGAAGGGCTGTTGCTCGCGTTGTTGCTCGCGGCACCCGTGTTGGTCGCCGCGTTGATCGCGGGGATCGTCAGCGGCTTGCTCGCCGCGTTCACGCAGATCCAGGAGCCGGCGGTGTCGCTGGTTCCGCGCGTCGCGGCGGTCGGGATCGCGATCGTGCTGTTCGGGCCGTCGATCGCCACGCAGCTGGCCGCGTTCGCGAACCGGTTGTGGCCGCTGATCGTGACGGCCGGGACGGGGTGACGGGGTAACCCCATGAGCGCGTTGATCCTCGCGCTGCGCGGGGCCGCTGCGGTCGCCGTGCTGACGACGCTGGCGGGTGGCCTGCCGAGCCTCGTGCGGCTCGGCCTCGCCGTCGTGTTCGGGCTGTGGTCCATGCTGGCGGCGGGCGCACCGGTTCCCGACGATGTGGGGTTGCTGACCGCCGCCCGCGAGCTGGTGATCGGCGCGACGCTCGGCATCGTGGCGGTGGTGCCGCTGCTCGCCGCCAAGCTCGCGGGTCAGCTCGTCGATCTCGTCGCGCTCGGGACGCATGGGCGCGGCGCACGGGGGCCGTACGCGACGTTGTTCGGCGTGCTCGCCGCGGCGGTGTTCGTCGGGATCGACGGGCACGTCACGTTCGTCACCTCGATCGCGGAGAGCTTCGCGAGGGTGCCGGCGATCACCGAGGTGCAGCCTCGGGTGCTCGATGCGCTCGGCGCGTTGATCGCCGCGGGCGTCACGCTGGCGGTGCCGTGGCTGGTCACGGCGGTGGTGGTCGAGCTCGCGGTCGGCGCAGGCGCACGTGTCGCGGGGCGGACGGCCTTGCATGCGCCCGTCGCCGCGGCCGTGCCGGCAGCCCTCGCGATGATGACCGCGGCGTTGATCTCGACGCTGGCGATCGCGATCGCGGCGATGGTCCGCGCGATCTGAGATCGGTGCGCGGCGCGCAACAACCGGCCGGCGGCACGTGCTCGAAGCCAACCTGGGTTACCGTGCGCCGATGTGCTCACGTTCGTTGGTCCTGATCTGCGCGCTCGCAGCGGTTGGTTGCAGCAAGAAGAAGTCCGAGGAGGCGCCCGCGCCCGCACCCGGGAGCGACGTGCCGACGGCGCGGCCGAAGCGTTCGGCCCTGGGCGCGAAGGGCGGTCGCGGCGGAGAGTTCTCGCCGTCGACGAAGGGCTTCAAGTTCCAGAACTACGGCAACGAGGGCGGGGTCGAGAACCTGACGTCCGCCGCGTTGGAGCGGATGTTCGGCCCCGGCGTGTGCGCCGAGAAGGACGGCGACGAGTGCCTGCTGACGCCCGCCGCCGAGCGCTGGATGGAGCAGGAGAACGACGGCATGGACGGTGGCCACTGCGAAGGGATGGCGACGGTGGCGCTGCTGTTCCAGCTCGGTAAGCTCGACCCGAAGACGTTCGGCGCGGCGACCGCACATGATCTCGAGCTCGCCGGAAATCGGTCGCTCCAGCACGAGATCGCGTACTGGTTCGTCACCCAGTCCCTCGAGCCGATGGCGAGCGCGAACGTGCAGGGCACGCCGGCGCAGATCGTCGACAAGCTGATCGAGGCCTTCGAGTCGAACAAGGACAGCTACACGCTGGGCTTCTACCAGCCGGACCGCAGCGGCGGTCACGCGACCACGCCCTATGCCGTCGTCGACAAGGGCAACGACATCAGCTGGATCATGCACTACGACAACAACTTCCCCGGTGAGGAGCGGTACATCGAGGTCGATCGCAAGGCGAACACGTGGCGCTATCGGACGGCGGCGAACCCCGCGGAGGAGGCCGAGAACTACGCGGGCGACGCGACTACGAACACGCTCGAGTTGTCCCCGACCAGCATCCGGACCGGGACCCTGAAGTGCCCGTTCTGCGGCGATGTCGACGCGGAGGGCGAGAGCTCGCGGGGCCGGCGGTTGATCACGGCGGAAGGCGACGCGGATCTGCTGATCGTCGAGGAGGGCGGCAAGCGGATCGGCCACGCCGGCGGCAAGCTGGTCAACGAGATCGCGGGCGCCGACGTGATCGAGCGCCGCGCGTACCGCAACAGCGACCACGAGCCGACCTACGCGGTCCCCTCGGGCAAGAAGCTGACGCTGACGCTCGACGGCGCGAAGCTCGCCGCGGAGCAGACGGCCGACGTCTCGCTGTTCGGCCCCGGGTACACGATGGGTGTCTACGACGTCGAGCTCGAGCCGAAGGCCAAGGACACGATCGAGATCTCGGCCGACTGGAAGGAGATCGTCTACAAGACCGACTCCGACGAGACGCCGATCATCGAGATCGGGATCTCGACCACCGCGGCGGACTACGAGTTCGAGGTCCACGCGCTCGGCGAGACCGGTGGGCAGCGCGTCCGCATCGCGATCGATCCGAAAGCCGGCACGATGACCGTCGAGGCGACCGCGAAGGACGGCTCGGCGACCTACGAGGTCGAGATCCACCGGATCGACGATCACAAGGAGCACGTGTTCAAGCACAAGGGCGTGTCGAGCGGGCCCAAGGATCGCCTCGTGTTTCACTACAAGACGTGGAAGGGCAACGGCCAGCCGATGGACACCGACGTCGACCGCGGCGGCGACGGCACGATCGACGATAACGAGGACTTCGGCGACGAGGAGTGAGTCAAAAGCAGCGTCCATACGTGACGATCCGACACGTATGAGGTTGCGCGGACACCCGACGCGCGAAGCGGCCAAAGCGGATAACGATCATCGGGCGAACGGACCCGCGCGAGCGGAATCTCCGCGTTAGCGGCGAGTCGCGGCCACCAGCTCGGCGAGCCGCGCCCAGTGCCGTTCGGGCACCGCGCCGCGCCGCTCGGCGAGCGCGGCAGCGAGCGCGGGCTCGCGATGGATCGGGAGGCGATAGCGGCGCGCGAGCGCGACGAGCTGGGTGACCCGGATGCCCTTGCCGACCGCGACCCGGGTCGGCGTCGGTGTGCGGATCGGATCGAACGCGATCGCGACGGCGGCATCGTCGCCGAGCACGAGCAGGGTGGCCTCGGCGAGTTGCGCGCGTGGATCGGGCTCGCGCGCGAGGCTGCGGGCGAGCCGGCGCCAGCGAGGATCGGAGGCACCGAGGCGATCGTCCTCGCGCTTCTCGGTGGAGCTCATCCGCAGCGCACGCCCGAGCGCGACGTGGCGAAGCAGCGCATCGAGGACCCCGATCGCGAGCCACGCGATCGCGATGGCCGCGAGCGCATTGATCGCGAGTGCGGCGGCGGCGAGCGGCACGGTCGGCAGCGCCGCGAGCTTCGGCGCGGTCCACCACAGCCAGCCGAACGCGACGGCCCCGATCGCGATCAGGTGGAACAGCTCGAGCCCCGCCCGGCGCGTCCGGGCAGAGGCGTCGGCGGGGAGCCCCGGTGCACCTTCGATCCGGCGGCGCGGGATCCACAGCGTGCGGGTCTGCGCGACCTGCGCCGCGATCGCCGCGAACGCGACCACCGCCGCGAGCGGCAACACCAACGCGCCGAGGGTCGCGATCGTCGACGCCAGCGCGGTGCCGAGCGGCCCGGCCTGCGAGGCGACGCTGTCACCGGCCGTCAGCGCATCGCCCTCACCGCACGCCTTCGCGATCTCCACGCCGAGCTTGTCCAGCATCGCGCGCCCGAGCACGCCGAGCGCGGGGACCGCGGCACCGCACGCGACCGCACCGACGAGCAGCGGACTGGACGGCGTCAGGCCGGCACGCCGCGCCTGTGCGAGCCGGCGTGGCGATGGCGCGAACGGGCGATCCTCGGCCATCTGTGTCCGACGATGCTAACGTGCCCCGGATGACTTCGCCTGTGCAGCGCAAGGTTCGAAAAGCAGTGATCCCGGCCGCCGGTCTCGGGACGCGGTTCTTGCCGGCGACCAAGGCGGTCCCGAAGGAGATGTTGCCGATCGTCGATCTGCCGACGATCCAGCTCGTCATCGACGAGGCGGTCCGGGCGGGTATCACCGACGTCGTCGCGATCAACGGCCGCAACAAGCACGCGATCGAGGATCACTTCGACCACGCCTTCGAGCTCGAGCGCACGCTCCGCGATCGCGGCAAGACCGCCGAGGCGGATGCGGTGGCGGCGGTGTCGACGATGGTGCGGTTGATCTCGGTGCGCCAGAAGCAGCCGCTCGGCCTCGGTCACGCGGTGCTGTGCGCGCGCGAGGCGATCGGCGAGGAGTCGTTCGCGGTGTTGCTCGGCGACGATCTGATCGACAACGACGACGATCCGGGCATCGGCCAGCTGATCCGCGTGCACGAGCAGACCGGTGGTGGCGCGATCGCCATCGTCGAGGTGCCCGAGGGTAAGGAGCACATGTACGGCATCGTCGCCGGCGAGCGCGACGCGACGGGGCACCTCCGCATTCGCGACATGGTCGAGAAGCCGAAGCAGGGCACGGCGCCGAGCCGATGGGCGATCGTCGGGCGCTACGTGTTTCCGCCATCGATCTGGGGCGACCTCGCGGCGACCAAGCCGGGGCACGGTGGCGAGATCCAGTTGACCGATGCCATGAAGTCGTTGATCTCGCGCGAGGGGCTCTACGGCGTCGAGGTCAAGGGCACTCGCCACGACGCCGGCGACAAGCTCGGCTACCTGCGTGCGAATCTTTGCTACGCGCTCAAGCGACCGGAGCTCCGCGACGCTGTGAAGGCGCTTTGCCGCGAGCTCGCGGAGTAGCTGTGACGCGGCGCTTGCGAGCCCACGCAGTAGACGCGCAGTGGCGCCTGCCGTGAGCTCGCGGAGTAACTCGTAGACGCGCCGGCACGCGGACTGCTCGGTAGTCGAGCATGCGTGCACGTATCCTTGCTCCTCTCGCCTTGTTGCTCGGAGGCGCGGTCGCCGTCCTGCTGACTCGTCAGCTCCTGCGGCGCCGCCGCAACCTGCGCGCCGCGGGTCTCCGCAGCATCGGAGAGCCCGTCGAAGCGATCCTGATCTACGACGACGGCATCGATGTCGACATGCTCGCGGAGCTCGGGGACATCTCGGTCCACGACTCCGGCGAGCTCTACAACATTCCCCTCGCACAGCAGGGTGTGCACCTGGACGCCGACCGCGCGCAGGCGCTCGGCGAGAACATGTTCGAGGCGCTCGAAGAGGATGCGATCGAGAACGGCCTCGAGCCCGAGGCGTCGCTGTTCATCGACGACGACAATCTCGACCTGCCGACCGATCTTCGCGATCGCCCCGTGGCCGACTTCGGCTCGGGCGGTCCGCGCGGGATGTGAACGCACTCCCGCGGTAGATCAGACCGGCGTGGTACGGCTGGGGGATGGCCCTCGACCCGCGAGTCGCGACTGCGCACGCGCCGGGGGGGGACCATGTCGAGGTCGCGGTCACGCTGCCGGTGACCAACCGGTTCACGTATCGCGTACCTCCGGAGATGGCTTCGCGTGCGGTGGTCGGCAGCCGCGTCCTGGTGCGGTTCGGACCGCGCAAGATCACCGGGGTCGTCGTGCGCGAGCACGTCGCGCCGCCCGACGGCGTGCTGCCAATCGATCTGTCCGAGGTGCTCGACGAAACCCCGTCGCTGCCGCTCGATCTCGTAGAGCTTTGCCTGTGGGTCGCGGACTACTACGAGGCTCCGCTCGGCGAGGTGATGCGCGCGGCGCTGCCCGCCGGCAGTGGCGAGTCGGCGAAGAGCGTCGTCGCGTTGACGGATGCCGGGCGCGAGATCGCCGAAGGTGCCGGCGCGGCGCGGCCCCCGAAGCAGCGCGTGTTCCTCGCGAAGCTTCTGCCTCGGCCCGTCGCGCACTCGTCGCTCAAGCCCGCAGAGAAGGAGCTGGTCGCCTCGCTCGTCGCGGATGGCCTCGTCGAGATCGCGGATCGGCGAGACAAGGGTCGCGTTCGACTCAAGCACGAGCGCGTGGTCCAGCTCGCAGCACCGATCGCGGAGGCGCGGGAAGCCGTCGCGCGTGCACCCAAGCGCTACGCGGTGATCGATGCGCTCGCGACGGGTGACTGGATCGGGCTCGACGCGCTCGACCTGCAGGTGCCCGGTGGTCGGTCACTGTTGCGCAGCATGGAGAGGGACGGGCTCGTCACGCTGGCGGAGCGCGAGTTGCCGCTCGATGCCGTCGAGACCGGCGCGTCGATGCACGTCGGACCGCCGCCCGAACTCACCGGCGAGCAGCGCCACGCCGTCACCGCGATCACCAACGCCTTGTTTGGTCGCACTGCAACCGTCTCGACGATCGCAGCGGCAGCGGCAGCGGCAGCGGAACCGGCAGCGGAACCGGCAGCGGCAGCGGCAGCGGAACCGGCAGCGGCAGCGGAACCGGCAGCGGCAGCGGAACCGGCAGCGGAACCGGCAGCGGAACCGGCAGCGGGAGCGGCAGCGGAAGCGGCAGCGGCAGCGGCAGCGGCAGCGGTAGCGGCAGCGGAACCGGAAGCGGCAGCGGCAGCGGCAGCGGCAGCGGTAGCAGCGGCAGCGGAACCGGCAGCGGAAGCGGCAGCGGAAGCGGCACCGGCAGCGGCAGCGGTACCGGCAGCGGCAGCGGCCGCGAAACTCCAACGCACCGCTACCGCCACGGGGTCAGCGGGTGGCTTCGCGGCGTTTCTCCTCCACGGCGTGACCGGCAGCGGCAAGACCGAGGTCTACCTGCGCGTGATCGCCGAGGCCCTCGAGGCCGGGCGCACCGCGCTCGTGCTCGTCCCGGAGATCTCGTTGACGCCGCAGCTCGCCGCGCGGTTCCGTGCGCGGTTCGGCGACCAGGTCGCGATCCTCCATTCCGGGTTGACCGAACAGGCCCGGCTCGGCGAGTGGTCGCGGCTGCGCCGTGGCGACGCGAAGATCGCGGTCGGGGCTAGGTCGGCGGTGTTCGCGCCACTCGCGAAGCTCGGCGTGATCGTCGTCGACGAGGAGCACGACGGCTCGTTCAAGCAGGACGAGGGCGTGCGCTATCACGGGCGCGATGTCGCGCTGGTGCGGGCACAGCGCGCCGGTGCGGTGTGCGTGCTCGGTTCGGCCACGCCGAGCCTCGAGACGTCGGCGCATGCCGAGCGCGGCACGTACCACAAGCTGATGCTCACAGAGCGGCCTCCGGATACGTCGAACGTCGTGCGGCCGATGCCTACCGTCGAGATCGTCGATCTCAAGAAGTTCATCCCGGACGGCGAGGGGATGTTGTCGGCGCCGCTGCGGACGGC
Source organism: Deltaproteobacteria bacterium (assembly GCA_031385555.1). Taxonomy (GTDB): domain Bacteria; phylum Myxococcota_A; class Polyangia; order Haliangiales; family Haliangiaceae; genus JABFXX01. The sequence goes on from JANNBP010000038.1 coordinate 10,228, forward strand.
GATCGCGGAGACGCTCGCGGCCGGCGATCAGATCATCCTGTTCTTGAACCGGCGCGGCTTCGCCACCTTCGTGTTGTGCACGGCATGCGGGCACTCGTTCCGGTGTCCGAACTGCTCGGTGTCGATGACGTATCACCGGCACAACGACCGGCTGAGCTGCCACTACTGCGCCCGGATCGAGCGAATTCCGGATCAGTGTCCGAAGTGCCAGGCTGTCGACAGCATCGCGCGCAAAGGGCTCGGCACCGAGAAGGTGGCGGAGGCCATCGCCACGGAGTTCCCGCAGGCGCGGGTCGCGCGGCTCGATCGCGATGTCGCGTCGGGCGCGAAGGTGGAGGGTGTGCTGTCGCGGGTCGCGCGCCGCGAGGTCGACGTCCTCGTCGGTACGCAGATGGTGACCAAGGGCCACGACTTCCCGGGCGTCACGCTGGTCGGCGTGCTGTGCGCGGACACCGGCCTGTCGCTGCCGGACTTCCGCGCTGCGGAGCGCACGTTCCAGTTGCTCGCCCAGGTCGCCGGTCGCGCGGGGCGCGGCGATCGGCCGGGGCGCGTGTTGATCCAGACGTACCGGCCGGAGGCGCACGCGGTGACCTGCGCCGCAGCTCACGACTACGCCGGGTTCTATGCCTCGGAGCTCGAGGCGCGCCGCGAGGTCGGGCTCGACGATAGCATCGGCTATCCACCGCACAGCCGTGTGGTGCTGGTCCGGATCGAGGGGAGCGATGACCACGAGGTGGCCGGCGCGGCGCAGCGGCTCGCCACGCGCGCGCTCGCGATCGCGGAGCAACTCGGCGATCCCTCGGCGGTGATCGTGCGTGGCCCGGTGCCCGCCCCGATCGAGAAGCTGCGCGGCCGCACCCGCTGGCAGGTCTGGTTGCGGTCGGCGGACCGCCACGCGCTGCGCCGGGTCGCGCGGGGCCTCGTCGGTGCCGAGCCCACCACCCTCAAGCTCCGCGTCTCGCTCGACATCGACCCGATGTCCGCGATGTAGCCTGCTGCGCGCTTCGGCGGACGCGACCGTTTGGTATATTCGCGCGACGTGAGCGCAGGGGCCGTTCCCACCATCCTCGTTGTCGGCGATCCCGCCGATGTCGGCGAGCTCGAGCACGCCCTCGCGGAGCCGCTGCCGAGCTCGGTCGGTCCCGTCCAGGTGCTCGTCACCGGCGGCGGCGACGACGCGTTCGACACCTTCGTCGCGCGCAAACCCGCCGTCGTCGTGGTCTGCGCGACCCTCGACGGTGGCGACACAGCCTCGCTCGTCGAGGCCCTCCGCGAGCTGGCTCCGCCCACCGAGCTCGCGATCGTGATCGTCGGCGATCGCGAGGGTCCGCAGAGCATCGCGACGGGCGTGATGGAGCTGCGCCCCGACGGCTTCATCACGCGCCCGGTGATGGCGAAGGCGCTCCGCTCGACGGTCGCGACCGTGCTCGAGAAGGTGCTCAAGACCCAGGGCGTGATGCCGCCCGGCACCGGCACGGCGCCCGGTACCGATCCGGGAGCCGGCGAGGCCAAGGCGATCCAGCGCGCCCGCTGGGCGGCGCTCGCGGATTCGCTCGTCGAGATCAACGAGAGCGGGACCGAGGACAGCGACGCCAGCGAGGCGGCGCCCCTGCCACCGCAGCCACCGCAACCAAACCCGTGGTCCGATCCGTCGCCGCCGACCCGCGAACCGACGTTGATCATCGCGGATCCCGAGCCGCCCGAGGCCAGCGCGTCGGGGGCGGTGACCGGCACGAACCCACGCACCTCGCCGGGTACGCGGCCCTCCGACCA
>JANNBP010000091.1:0-19537 GCA_031385555.1 Deltaproteobacteria bacterium
ACCGATCCGAACCTCCAGGACGCGCAGATCGCGCACTTGCTCGCGCCGCTCGCGAACCTACCGGTGCTCGGCCGCGTCGAGAGTGCGTATCGCCAGAAGCTGCGGCTCAAGAGCTGGCAGTACATGACCGCGGTGTCGGACGGGTTGTTCGTGGCATTCGTCGTCGGCACCGCAGGGTTCGCGAGCAACGGCTTCGTCTATGCCGCGGAGCTTCCCAGCGGCCGGCTCTACAAGAAGTTCGCGATCACGCCGCTCTCCGTCGGCACGATCATCCAGCCGACCAGCACCGCGGGCACGCACTCGTTCCACACCAGGGGCCTCGATCTCGCGCTGCAATCGCGCGAGGGAGGTCGCGCGTTCGCGACGCGCGTCGATGCGATGTCGGCCGACGGCGAGCGGATCGAGGCACGGCTCGACTTCGCGGCACCGGGGAACGACCACCTCTCGACCTGCGTGCCGTTGCCCGGCGGGCGGTGGAGCTACACGCACAAGCAGATGGCGTTCGGCGTGACCGGCACGGTGACGCTCGACGGCAAGTCGTTCGACTTCACGCCCGGCAACGCGTTCGGCACGATGGACTTCACGAAGCAGTACGCGCTGCGCCACGCGGTCTGGAAGTGGGTCGCGCTGTGTGGCAGGAGCCGCCAGGGCTCGATCGTCGGGTTGAACGTCGTCGATCCCACGCCCGATGCGCCGATCAGCGAGAACGCGTGCTGGATCGACGGGCGGCTCGAGGCGCTCGCGAGCGTCCATCTCGCGATCGACGCGCCGGGCAACATCGACTCGCCGTGGACGGTCGAGGCCGAGAGCGTGGATCTGCGCAGCACCGCGATCGCGCACGTCGAGCAGAAGCTCGAGCTGCCGCTGGTCAGTCATCGGTTGCGCCACGTGGTGAGTGCTTTCTCGGGGCACGTGCGCACCAAGGGGGGGCAGATTCACGATCTGGAGCGGATCGTCGGCATCGCCGAGGACAACGACACGTGGTGGTGAGCCTCGAGCTGTCGCGGCGGCTCGAGCGGACCGAGGGCATGGTCGGCAGCTCGTTCGTCGAGGCGCGCAACGCCGTGTCGCACGCGTCGGCGGAGGCACGCGTCGTCGATGGCGCCATCGCGATCTACGATGGCGCCGAGTCGCCGTTCTCTCAGACCTTCGGTCTCGGCTTGTTCGGGGCCGCCGACGACGCCACGCTCGCCGCGATCGAGGCCTTCTTCTCCGAGCGCCAGGCCGACGCGCAGCACGAGGTCAGCCCGTTCGCCGGCATCGACGTGATGGCGCGACTGGTCGCGCGCGGGTACATCCCGATCGAGCTCAGCACGGTGCTGGTGCGTTCGATCCCGGAGATCGCGATCCCGACATCGCCCCTCGAGGTTCGCGTGATCGATCCGGTTCGCGACGGTGACGTCTGGGTCGACACCTCGCTGGCCGGCTGGGGCACCGAGCCCGGCATCGGGGACTTCATCCGCGAGCTCCTCGTCGTCAACACCCGGAACCACGCGATGACGCACTACCTCGTCGAGCACGAGGGGGTGCCGATCGCGACCGGCTCACTCGGCATTCACGACGGCGTCGCGCTCCTCGCCGGTGCGAGCACGATTCCGTCGGCCCGCGGTCGCGGCGCACAGAGCGTGTTGCTCGCGCGCCGGCTCGTCGATGCGCGGGCCCGCGGGTGCGAGCTGGCGATGATCGTCGCGTCGGTCGGCTCGCAGTCGCAGCGCAACGCCGAGCGCAGCGGCTTCGGTGTCGCGTACACGCGCACCAAGTGGAAGCGCACGCGCCCTTCCGCGCCGTAGCTACCAGAGCTTGTGCGGGCCGACGAGCTTCGCGATCTGCTCGTCGCTGGTGCCCTTGACCAGCTTCACGGTCGCCGTGCCGTCATCGGCGATCGCCAGGTCGACGACCGTCTCCGCCTTGGTGGCGTCGCGCGTGTCATCGGTGGAGATCACGGTGGTCTGCTTGATCGGCACCAGGCGCAGCGGGCAGCGGGTCGCGGTCTTGCCATCGCCGAGCACGCACAGCGTGACGTGGATGGTCTCGTCGGCGGTCGACTTCACGCTGTCGTCGTCCATCGAGACGTACATCGAGTCCGTCGTGGTCTTGGTCTCGAGCCACAGCACCTTGTGGTCGCCGATCGTCCTGGTCTCGGCCTTCACCCGTTCGGTGCTCTCCATGTAGCGACCGCGGTCGTACTTCCCGGCCACCACGCCGATCAACTGGTTGCTGGCGTCTACCCAGTACGTGTACTCCGAGCCGTAGAACGCGTCGGACGTGACGTGGACGACCTTGAAGCCGGCGGGCGCGTCCCCGCTCGCGACCTGTTCGCACTTCGCCTGATCGAGCTGGATCTCGTCGAACGCATCGCTCAGCACGCACTCGCACAGCTGCTTTCCGGCGTCGCAGAACGCGATCTCCTTATCAGGCGTCGCGCCGAGCTTGCCGACCGCCTGCTCGACGATCGCGTTCGGCCGGAGTGCGAGCGAGGCGAGGAAGGACTTGAGCGCGCCGTCCTTGTCGCCCGACTTCTCCTGCGTCAGGCCGAGGTTGTAGAGCGCCGCCGCCTTCACCTTCTTGTCGACGGCGACGCGGATCGCCTGCTCGGTCGCCTTCTTCGCTTTCGGGAAGTCGCCGGCCTGGAGCGCGGACCAGCCGAGCTCGGTGAGCGCGCGCTGATCGCTCGGCGCGGCGACGAGCGCGGCCTCGAACTCCGGCACGGCCTCGGCCCACTTGTTGGCCTTCTGCAGCGCCCAGCCCGCCTTCATCCGCTTGCGGAGCTCGGCGAGCTGCTCCTTCGTCAGCTTCTTGTCGGGCTTTGCAGGCTTCGCCGCGGCCGATCCCTTCGAGGGTGCGGGCTTCGTCACCGACGAGCCCGCGGTCGGTTCCTGCTTCGGTGGTTCGCTGCTCTTGCCGCAACCGGCGAGGGCCGCGACGACGATCAAGCCAAGTCTTCGCATGGCCCGGACGCTACTAGATTCTCCGAGCTTCTCTCGCGGCTTTTGGACGAATGCGATCAGCCAACCGCGGCCAGCACGGTCCGACCGTCGCGCACGTAGGTCGAGCCACTGATCGCTTTTGCGGTGCGCTTGCCGGTGGCTGCCAGCTCGGCGAGCCCGGCGTAGGTCTTCGCGCCGATCCGCGAGATCGCGGCGATCGAGACGCTCCTGATCGGGAACCGGCGCATCACGCCGAACCGATCCTTGGTCTCGATGTAGCCGGTGCCTCGATCGTGCGGATCGTAGTAGAGGCGGATCAGGTGATCGAAGCGCTCGCAGATGCCGCGGCACACGGCATCGACGCGATCCGCGGACGTCACGAACACGAAGTCGTCGCCGGCGATGTGGCCGATGAAGTCACCGACGCAGCCCTGGTTGGTCACCACGTGACGGATCACGTCGCCGGTCTGGCGGATCACGGCGTTCGCCTTCGCGTAGCCGTAGTAGTCGTTGAAGGCCTTGAGGTTGTCGAGGTCGAGGTAGCACGCGACCGCGTTCGGATCGCCCTGGCGTAGCCGGCGCTCGATCTCGGCCTGGATCGCGTCGGCTCCGGGGAGCTGCGTGGTCGGCGAGGCACCGAGCTCGCGGGCCTGGCGATCGAGCGCCTTGCCGACGCGCGCGAGCAGCTCGGCGGCGTCGAACGGCTTGACCATGTAGTCCTCGGCGCCTGAGCGGAACGCGCGGACCTTGTCGGCGGTGTCGCCGCGTGCGGACAGGAACATGATCGGCGCCATGCCGATCGCCGGGTCGGCGCGGATCATCTCGGCACACTTGTAGCCGTCGATACCGGGCATCAGCACGTCGAGCACGATCATGTCGGGGCGGAACCGGCGAGCCTCGGCGAGCGCGAGCGTGGCGGAGCCGGCATCGCGGACTTGATAGCCGCCGAGCTCGAGCACCTCGCGGCAGATCATGCGGATCGACGAATCATCGTCGACGATCAACACGCGCGGCGCTTCGCGTCGCCCGCTATCGACCAGTCGCAAGCACGCGTCGCGGAAGTTGGCGGGCTGGATCGGGAACTCGAGGAGATCGTCGGCGCCCGCGGCCAGCAGATCGGCGCGGCGCTCGGGCTCGCCGACCACCATCACGGCCGTGCGCTGCGTATCCGGATCGTGCTCGAGGATCGCGAGCAGGGCGAGCGCGTCGGGCATCGCACCGGCGACGACGGCGAGGGCAGGGTGCTCGGCGCGTGCCATGGCGAGCGCACTATCGACATCGTGCGCGACCAGCACGCGATCGGTGAGCGACATCAACAGACCCTTGAGCAGCAGCGCTCGGCGCGGATCCTCGTCGACAACGAGTGCGCAGGCACCCTCGCCCAGTCCGCGGCGACGAAGTTTGTCGTCCTGCGGCGGCGGGGTGACGTCCGCATTCTTCGCGGACACCGGCAGCGTGAACACGAACTTGGTGCCGGCGATCCCTGACTCGACCCAGATCCGGCCGCCGTGCGCTTCGATGATCGTGCGCGAGATCTGAGCCCGAGCGCGGTGCCACCGACGCGGCGCGACGAGGCCGAGAACGGCTCGAACACCTTCTCGTGATCCTCGGGGGGGATCGGATCGCCGGTGTTGTGCACCGAGACGCCGACCGCATCCTCGGAGAGCGGCGGGCCGAATACCTGGACGTCGATCACGCCACCCGTCGGTGCGAACCGGATCGCGTTGGTGATCAGATTGCCGAGCACCTGCGAGAGGCGCTCGGGATCGCCGAGGATCGCGATGTCGTCGGCGGAGGCCCCGAGGACGATCGTCAGCTGCTTGGTCGCCGCCGCGGCGCGATAGCGATCGATGACCTCGCGGGTGAGCCGATCGAGCTGCACCGGCGCGGTGGCCACGGTGATCGTGCCGGCCTGTGCGCGGGCAAGATCGAGCAGCTGGTCGACGAGCTGGTTCATGCGCGTCGCCGCCTGGCGCGCCATGTCGATGTAGCGGAGCTGGCGCTCGGACAGCGTGCCGGCATAGCCCGAGAGCACGATGTCGAGGGCACCCGCGATCGAGGTCAGCGGCGTGCGGAGCTCGTGCGACATCACCTGCGCGAACTCGGCGCGCCGGCGAGCCACGTCCGCGGTGTCCCCGAGGTCGCGCAGGACGACGACGGCACCGCTCGGCTTGTTGTCTTCGAACAGCGGCGTCACCACCGAGTGCAGGACGCGCTCACCGATCCGGACTTCCTCGCGCACCGGCTGGTGCTCGGCCGACGCGGCGGCGAGGTCGAACGGATAGAAGCCGACGACGTCCTTCAGGTAGTTGGTATCGATCTCGAGATCGAACGGGATGCCCAGCATCTCGCGCGCGGCGCGATTGACGAACACGGCACCGCTACGCGTGTCGGCGACGAGGGCGCCGTCCGCCATCGCCGCGATTGCCGTCTGCAGTGCCTCCAGACCAAGCGCCATCCGTGAGCGATCATACCCAATTCGTGAGAACTGTGGCCTCTAGACCGCGCAGACGTCCGACCGGATCAAGAACCGCAGACCAGGGTTACGACGTCCAGCGTGAGGTCGGTGTGCTTCCACAGCTCGCATTGGTCGCCACCCATATAGAAGTCCGCGCCTCCGACCTCTCCCAGGCGCACGTCGAGCGCCCCGAGCCTGAACTCGCCGCGGGTAGCACATCGGCGCACTCCCATCGCAGTGGTCCCGCGAGGCGCAAGCGGCGCTCGAGCGTCACGCGTGGCCGCAACGTGCGCGAGCTCGAGAGCTCGAGAGCTTGCTCCAGGTCGCCTGTGTCGCATCGTCCTCGCGATCGAGCGCACGCATCTGCCCACCGCTCTCGCGCGAGGAGCCGGTGCAGGTATCGAGCGCGGAGCGTTGGTGCGTGCATTCGCCGTGTGGCAACGTCAGTTCGGCTGCGCGAACACTCCAAGTGTCGCGCAGCACGGTGCATCGGATGAAGCGACGCTTCGGCCTCTAGGTATCGACCTGGGGGTCCATGAACGCCGCGGCGGTGACCTTCTTGTCGATCGCCTTGTCCTTGCCGCCGATGTTCAACGTGACGCGGAGCTGGAACTTCTTCGACGTGGCGGCGCGCCGGCCGCCGAGCTTGTTCCAGTTCGGCGTGGTCAACAGGTAGCTGGCGACCAGCTTCTCGTTCGCGGAGACCGACTCGTTCCACGCCGCGTAGGCCTTGCCGGTCCACTTGCTCGCCTTGCTCGCGGTCAGCGTCTCGAGCAGCTTGCCCTTGTCGTCGAGGAGCTCGACCTTCTTGATCTTGATCGCGGTGGTGGCGAGCTTGGGATGCGTCGTCACCGAGAGCTGCATCGAGGTCTGCGGGCAGCTGCGGTCGGCGTCGGTCAGCGAGTCGGAGTCTCGACTGCGCTTCTTGTCCTGCGCATCGCTCGCCTCCGGGGCCGGCAGCTGGCCGCCGCAATCCTCGCCGAGCGTCACCGACGCCAGGCTCACCATCACATCGTCGGCAGGAGCCGCCGTGCTCGATCCACAGGCAGCGAGCAGGACCACCATGTATCGCAACATCGGTAGATGCTAACGCACCACCCTTCGATCCGCGCTAGCGAAGCTCGACGTGCCGCTCTTCCAGGAGCCGCCCGGTCACCCGGTGCAGCGTGGTCGAGGCGCGGGTGTGAGAGAGCAGGGCGTCGAGCTCGGCCTGGCGGGCGGCGAGCAACGCGTCCTGGCGCTGCGCGACGTTGATGTTCGTCGACGATCCGGTGAGGAACCGCCGCTGCTCGATCTCGAGCGACTTCTCGGCGAGATCGCGGAACCGCGCGGCCGCGACCAGGCGTCGCTCGGCACCTTGTTGGTTGCGCACGGCCTCGCGCACCTCGGTCCACACGGCCTGGAGCAGCTGTTGACCACGGAGCCTGGTCTGGTCCTGCTGGATCTTCGCGATGTCGGCGGCGGCGGTGGTCGCCCGGCGAAGCGGCGCCCACGTGAAGTTCGCGAAGATCGCCCAGCCGCGCGCGTCGGTCGAGCCGACCTGCGAGAGCGCGCCGTTGTAGCGATCCGCCTGTCCGAACAGCGTCCCGGAGAGACCGAGGTCGAGCTGCGGCAGGCGATCGTTCTCCGCCTTGCGAAGGCCGAGCTCGGAGACCTGGAGGTCGAGCTTGGCCTGTGCGAGCTCGGGGCGGTTCTTGATCGCGACCTCGATCGCCGCCTCTGCGTTGGAGGTGTAGGGGGTGAAGTGCGGGACGTCGGTCGGGAGGATCGAGCGCTTCCAGTCGTCGCGCGGGAGATGCATCGTGGCGCGCAGCCCATCGAACGCGGCCTGCACGGCCTCTTCGGCCTGCACCATCTCCAGGCGGCGCTGTGCGACGGTGGACTCCGCACCGATCAGGTCCGACGATGGCAGCGTGCCGGCATCGATCTGACGGCGGGTGAGCGAGAGTTGATCGTCGGCGGCCTTCTGCGAGCGCTGCGCGAGGTCGTGGCGGTACAGCGACTGGAGGACGGTCCAGTACGCGTTCTCGGTGCGATCGACGAGCGTGGAGATCGCTACCGCGAGTTGCTGGCGCTCGCGCTTGTTCGCGATCTCGGCCCGCAGGATCTCGAGCTTGGGAACGGCGAGGTCGGTCGAGAAGCCGCGTAGCAGCGGCTGACTGACGCCGAGCGTGATCACGGATCGATAGTTGACCGGCTGCACCGCGGTGCCGAGTGACGACTCGGCGCGGCCGTTGTCGAAGTCGATCGTGGCGAGCGTGCCGGTGGTGAAGCGCTGCTGGAGCGAGATCCTCCAGGCGTCGTCGATCGCGCTGAAGATCTGGTCGGCGCCGCCTTCCTGCGCGGACGATGGCGGTGTCAGCGAGCTCGCGTGCCGATAGCTCGCGGAGACCGTCGGCTCGAACTGCCCACCGGCGACGATCGAGCCCTGCGCGGTGGCCTCGACCGCGAGCCGTTCGAGCTGGACGTCGAGGTTCTGGCGAACCGCGATGCGCACCGCTTCCGTCAACGACAGCCGCCAGGTTGTGGGCCCATCCATTGAGGGAGGTAACGCTGGCGTGGCCGACAGGAACTCGGGAGGCACGTACGTCTCGTCCGCGTGCGCCGTGGACGAAAAGATGGTGAGTGCTAGTGCTGCGATTGCACGACGCATGGCGCGGGGATCGTACGCTGATCTTGCTACTGTCGCGGCTCGTCGTGGTGGCCGATGAGTGAACCAGAGGCGCGCAGCTCGCTCGGATATCTGAAGCCGTACCGCGGGCAGATGACACGCGGTGTGGTGATGCTGTTGCTCACCAACGTGTTCTATCTCGGCATCCCGATCACGTTAGGTCGGGCCGTCGACGCTTACAAGGGTGAGGGCGAGCCCGTCGTGCAGGCGCTCGACGTCGCAACCCACGGCAAGATCACGAGCGGCCTCTACGACTACATCGTGATCCTGATCCTCGCGCTCGCCGGGTTCGCGATCGCGACAGCTGCGACACGCATCGTGTCGCGGGTGACCATCTTCAATGCGGCGCGGGCGGCCGAGTACGATCTGCGCAGCGATCTATTCGGGCACGCGATGACGCTGTCGCCCAGCTACTACCGCGAGCACCCCACCGGCGACATCATGTCGCGCCTCACCAACGACGTGCAGACGGTGCGCGCGATGTGGGGCGTCGGCGTGCTCAGCCTGGTCAACGCGATCTTCGCGTTCATCACGGTGCTCGGCGTCATGCTGTTCACCGATCCGATCGTCACGCTGTGGGCGATCCTGCCGTTCCCGATGATCTACGTCGTCGGGCAGACGGTCAGCCGCCGGATCTACGCGACGATGCGCGGCGTCCAGGCGCAGCTCGGCTCGCTGAGCTCGCGCATCCAGGAAGACCTCGGCGCGATCCAGGTGATCAAGACGTACGGGCTCGAGGAGGTCCGCCGCAAAGGCTTCGTCGAGCAATCGCAAAAGCTGCTGTCGCAGAACATGGAGGCGGCGAAGGTCCGCATCCAGATGGGGCCGATGCTCAACTCGCTGGCCGCGCTCGGCGCTGCCATCCTCATCCTGTTCGGTGGTCGCGCGCTGATCCACGGTGACATGAGCCAGGGCGAGCTGGTCGCGTTCTCCGGATACCTCGCGCGGCTGGTGTGGCCGACGCTGACGCTCGGCTTCATGCTCGCGCTCGTCCAGCGTGGCCGCGCGTCGTGGATGCGGCTGGTGGCGCTCCAGGACGAGCAGCCCGAGATCCCGAGCGGTGGTGCGGAGCCGCTGGCCGCGAGCAGCAAGCCCGCGCGCGTCGAGATCAAGCACCTGACGGTCACCGTGGGCGAGCGCAAGCTGCTCGAGGACGTCGACCTCACGTTGGAGCCGGGAACGATCACGGCGGTGGTCGGGCGAACGGGTAGTGGCAAGTCGACGCTCGTCGACGCGCTGTGCCGGTTGATCAAGGTGCCGGAGGGCACGGTGTGGATCGACGGCCGCGACATCACCACGCTGCCGCTCGAGTCGGTGCGCGCGCAGATCGGCTACGCACCGCAGGAAGCCTTCTTGTTCTCGACGACGATCGCCGACAACATCGCGATGGGCTACGGCGGTGGCTCGGCGATCCCCGCGGCCCGCGCCCGCGAGCTCGAGACGATCGGGGCGGCCTCGGAGAAGAAGGACCTGCGCGACGATGCGAAGGTCATCGCGGCATCGGAGGCGGCGGGCCTCGACCGCGATCTGTCGATGATGCCGGAGCAGCTAGGCACGATCGTCGGCGAGCGCGGCATCACGCTCTCGGGCGGTCAGCGGCAACGCGTGGCGCTTGCCCGTGCCCTCGCCGCGCAGCCTCGGCTGCTCGTGCTCGATGACTCGCTGTCGTCGGTCGATGCCGAGACCGAGCGCAAGATCCTCAAGAACCTGCGCGCGGTGATGCACGGACGAACGGCCGTGCTGATCTCGCACCGCGTCGCCGCGATCAAGGACGCCGATCAGATCGTCGTGCTCGATCAAGGCAAGGTCGTCGCGAAGGGCACGCACGCGCAGCTGCTCGCCCAGGGTGGCGTGTACTCCGATCTCTATCGCACGCAGCTCGACACCGACGTGATCGCGCAGAGGGAGGCAGGCTGATGGCGACGACTGCGCCACGCCTGGCTGCCCCGGGCGAAGAGGCCGTCCTCGGCAAGGCCTACGACCTCCAGCTGGTGCGCCGGCTGTGGCCGTACGTGCGGCCGCACTGGAAGCTGCTGCTCGCGTGGGCGCTGTTCATGCCGATGACGATCGGTCTCGAGCTCGCGCAGCCGGCGCTGTTCCGCTACGCGCTCGTCGAGCACATGCTCGGCAACAACATCGATGCACTGCCGCTCGACGCGGTGATCTACCTCTCCCTCGTCGTCGCGCAGGGCGGCACGTCGTTCTGCGAGACCTGGTTCCTCCAGCTCGCGGGACAGCGCACCATGCACGCGCTGCGGATCGCGATCTTCGATCACGTCCTGGCGCAGCGCGCCGCGTTCTTCGATCGCATCCCGGTCGGCCGCCTGATGACGCGGATGACCAACGACATCGAGAGCATCAACGAGATGTTCGCGCAGGGTGCGATCACGCTGATCGCGGACGTCTTGAAGATGCTCGCGATCGTCGTGGTCATGCTGCTGATCGACTGGCAGCTCGCGCTGCTGACGTTTGTCACGCTGCCGTTCCTGTTCGTCCTGGTCGAGTACGCGCGGAGATTGATGCGCGCCTCGTTTCGCCAGATCCGCGTGCGGCTCGCGGCGATGAACGCGTTCGCGCAGGAGCACCTGACGGGCATCCGCGTCGTCCAGTTGCTCGGTCGCGAGCGGACCGCGCGCAGGGAGTACGACGAGATCAACGCCGGGCATCGCGACGCCTACCTCGGTCAGATCCGTGCGGACGCCTCGATGTACGCGCTGGTCGAGGCCATCGCGTCGGTCGCGATCGCCTTCGTGATCTGGTACGCGGCCGGCCACCGCAGCGGCAACATCGAGATGATCGGCATCGTCGTCGTGTTCATCGAGTACACCAACCGGTTCTTCACGCCGGTCAAGGATCTGTCGGCGAAGTACGCGGTCATGCAGGGTGCGATGGCGGCGAGCGAGCGGATCTTCCAGCTGCTCGATACGCAGGAGTTCGACGGCGCGGCGAAGTCCGAGGCGCCGCTGCGGAAGGAGCAGTCCGCCGATGTACCGGCGATCGAGCTTGCCGGGGTCGAGTTCAGCTACGGCGCCGAGCCGATCCTGCGCGGCGTCGACGTCAAGGTGCCGCGCGGGGCGACGGTCGCCATCGTCGGTGCCACCGGCTCTGGCAAGTCCACCGTGATCAAGCTGCTGACGCGGCTCTACGAGCACCAGCAGGGTGACATCAAGCTCGACGGGGTCGACATCCGTGCGCTCCCGCTGTCCGAGCTGCGCGAGCGGATCACGGTCGTCTCGCAGGACGTCATGCTGTTCGCCGGCACGCTGCGCGAGAACATCACGCTCGGGAAACCGTGTGACGAAGCGCGGCTGGAGCAAGCGGTCCGTCGCGTCGGCCTCGATCGCGCCCTCGTGCGGCGTGGCGATGGGATCGATGCGAAGGTCTCCGAGCGTGGCTCGAACTTCTCGGCGGGTGAGCGGCAACTCGCGGCGTTCGCGCGCGCGCTGCTGCGCGATCCCGATGTGCTGGTGCTCGACGAAGCGACGGCGCACGTCGATCCCGAGGCCGAGGAGCTGATCGAGAAGGGCGTCGCGGAGCTGATGAAGGGCCGCACGACGCTGGTGATCGCGCATCGCCTGTCGACGATCCGGAACGCCGACTTGATCGTCGTGATGGACAAGGGCGTCGTGGTGGAGCAGGGCACGCACGCCGAGCTGGTCGCGAAGGGCGGGTACTACGCGGCACTCGAGCGCACGTTCCGTCGCCAGGACGACCACGTGGCCGAGTAGCGGTCGGGTGGAGCTGCACTGACTCCCAATGTGCACAGCGAGCAGCTGGGCGCGTCGTCCGACGCGCGAGCGTGAGTGCGACCACCGAGGCACGAGTCAGACCGACGCTGCGCAGCTCTGCCATCCCCGCGACGCGAACCCCGAATCTGTCGGCGGCCCAAACGCGGTCAGCAGCCGTCGTCGAGCTGCTCGCGAAACTTCTCGGTGTGCGACTTGTCCATGATCGTGACCTCCCAACGACCATTCCACGTCACGAAGTTCCGCGGACCGTAACCACCACCGGGGATGGGATCGAGCGGCGCACCCATCGCCTTCGCGCGGGCGAGGATCTGCGCGACGGTGCAGCGGGGAGGTCCGACGCCGCGCTTGCACGTCGTGTCGCGGGGGTTCGCGGAGACAGTCTCCCGCCCGGGGAACACGAACACGATGCACGGCTTGTTCGAGGGAGCATGGAACTCGAACACGGGGTTCTCGGAGAAGCCGAGCTCGACGTGACCATCGGGATACACCCACGATACGGACATCTCGGCGAGCACCGCGTCGGGCGCCAGCTCGCGCGCGAGCTGCTGCGCACGCGCGAGATACTTGCTCGCATCGAACCGGGTTGGCGAGTAGTCCGCCCAGTGGTTCCTGGCTCCCGTCCAGCTGGGCTTCGGCGGTTCCCCGCGGTCACCCGACGCGTCGGGTGTCACGACCGCAACGGCCGCGTCGGCGGGTAGCGCCGCGTCACGCGTGGGGCGCGAGCTCGCATCCTTGGGGACGACCGCGACGAGCGAGTCTGCCGGCGCGGAGCGTGCGTCGGCCAGCGCCAGTGACGCGTCGGCCAGCGGCACGAGTGACGAGTCCATCGGAGCCTGAACCGCGAGCGACGCGTCCGGCGGCACGAGCGACGAGTCTACGGGTGCCTGGACCACGACGGACGAATCGGCTGCGTTCGAAGCCGCGTCGGCGAGCGTGACCGTGCGCCCGTCGTCGCGCGGCCTCACGACGATCGCGATCACGGTCGCCACTACGAGCAGGCTGAGGATGGCGAGGATCAAGGTTCGACGACGACGCGGCAGCGGGCTCACCGAATCGCGCGGCGGCAGGTTCGCGCCGAGTGGATTCTCCGACGCGCGCGTGCTCACCGAATCGCGCGGCGGCTGGCTCACGGAGAGTGGATTCTCCGGTTCTGGGACAGCGGGTGCCATCGTCTGCGTGCGGCGATCCAGGCGACCCGCTGCGACTTGATCCGGCAATGGATCGCGCTCGCCCGACTCGCGGTGTGTCACGGCGGTCTGGTTCACGCGCTGCGTGGGTGTGGCCGTGTCGATCGACGGCAGCGCCTGCAGCGACACCGAGGCCGACGCGTCGACGACGCCGAGCGGTCGCCACTCGATCTCGGGAAGCGAGCTCGCGGCCTGCCGCAGCGCGGTGGCCATCGCGCGCGCACTCTGGAAGCGTTCGTCCGGCGGTTTGCTGAGCGCCTGCGCGATCACCGCATCGAGCGCCTCGGGGATCGTGCTCCTCAGCTGCCGCGCGCTCGGCGCCGGCTGGCGGACCTGCGCCTCCATCAGCTGGAAGTCGCTCGCGCCATCGAAGGGCCGCTGTCCGGTGGCGAGCTCGAACAGCATGATGCCGGCAGCGTAGACATCGCACCGCGCGTCGACCGGGGTGCCCAGCACCTGCTCGGGCGCCATGTATTGCGGCGTGCCGAACGGCGAGCCCGTTCGCGTTCGCACGCCCGGATCGCCGGTCGACTTCGCGATCCCGAAATCCAGCACCTTCACGCGACCCACCGGCGTGAGCATCACGTTGTCGGGTTTGAGATCGCGGTGGATGACGCCCGCGCGGTGGGCCGCATCGAGTGCCAGCAGGATCTCGATCATCGTGTGGACCACCCCGCCGAGCGGAGCGTCGCCAGCGTTGACGACATCGCGCAGCGAGCTGCCCGCGATGTACTCCATCACGATGAACGGACGACCGTTCGGCATCCGGTCGAGGTCGATGATGTTGACCAGTTGCTCGTGCCGGATCACATTCACCGTGCGCGCCTCGCGGAACAGACGATCGACGATCTCGGGCGAATCGGCGACGTCGTCGGACAGCACCTTGATCGCGACGCGGCTCCCGATCTCCGGCTGCTCCGCGAGGTACACCCGTCCCATGCCGCCCTTTCCGAGCAGGCGCAGGATCCGATAGCGACCCACGAACGTACCGACGAGTGCGTCCTCGTGCACTGCCGGCGAGTGTAGTGCGACTGCGCCGGGAGCGCCTGATCGCGATGGCCGCCAGAGCACAGCACGATGATTCGCCAGCTCTCTTGTGCGGCAGGACTGTCGACGATCCGCGGCTTCGCCTCGAGCATGGAGTTGGACAGGATCCGAGCTTCCTCTCAGCAGGGCGAGACGATAGGTTTCGACCGTGGAGTCAGTGCGTTCGATCCTCTGCGTGCTGGCTTTGGGTGGTTGCGGCGACTCCGACGAGCCTGCCGTCAAGCCTTCTCCCAAGACCTGGGTGAGGCTGGAGACCTTCGATGGATCGCTCGCGGGTGCCGACGTCATCCTCGGTGGTCAACGTGAGAGGTTGTCGAAGCCCCGCCCCACCGACGGCGTCCGGCCGGGCGTTGGGATGTCGGTGCCTGGTCGACTTGCCGCCAACCCGACCATCGACCTCGAGCTTCAGACGCCGTGCGAAATACGCCGCCTGAGAGCGGTCTCGGTGATCGAGGAGAATCACGGCGACTCGGTGAAGGTGCGGATCAGCGTGAACGAGGTCGACCGGGTGGAGGAACGAACGGTGGTGTCCGCGGTTCGGGAGGGTGCCGTGGTCCAGATCGGCAAGGCGGTCATCGACGCCCCACTGGGAAGCCTGCGGGATTCGACCTGTCGTGCGAGCCACGACGTCCGCATCGGAGGGAAGGTGGTTGGCACCGTGAAGGTCGCGAAGGGGAAGGACGATCGGCACACAATCTTGATCTCCGATGATCCGAAGGCGTGCTTCCGGTTTCGCACCATCGGCTACGGCGACCAGACCGGAGGTGGGGAGACCATGCTGTCCGGCAGCCAGGTCTACGTGATGAGTCACTGGGGGGATCCCGATCACGTCTTTCAGCCGGCACCGGAGAACGCCGCCGTCGGCCGTAAGGGTACGGGGACGAGCAGAACTGAGCTCATGAAGGTGCCGTGTCCGGCGGCGCCAGCCGGCACACCGTAGTTGGCTACTTCTTGCCCGGCAGGTCGAGGTGGCCGGACGATGCTGGTGCCCGAGCAGACGTCTCAGTTACTGCGCGTTGAGCGCCTGGATCGGGTCCAGTCGCGCGGCACGGACGGCGGGATAGAGACCCGAGGCCACGCCGACAAACACCGAGACGCCGAGCGACAGCACGACGCTCCAGGTCGTCACCACGGTCGGCCAATCCGCGTAGGCGGCGACGATCCGTGCGATCGCGAGCCCCATCGCCACACCCAACAACCCACCGAGCATCGCCAGCGTGAACGCCGTGACCAGGAACTGGAACCGGATGTCCGAGCGCCGCGCACCGACTGCACGCCGCACACCGATCTCGCGCGTCTGCTCGAGCACCGTCGCCAGCATGATGTTCATGATGCCGATGCCACCGACGAGCAGCGAGATGCCGGCGATCAGTCCCATCACGAGGTTGAACAGCCGCTGCGTTTCACGGCTGTGACGAAGCAGGGCCTCGGGGACGACGATCTCGAAGTCGCGCGTGTTGCTGTGCAGGCGATCGAGCAGCGTGCCGATCACGGCGCCCGTCTCACCCGCCGGCGCTTCGGGCTCGAGCCGCACCACGATCTCGGAGAGTGGCGACTTCAGCGGATCGCGATCGAACTTGCGCAGCGCCGTCGTGAACGGGATGTAGATCTCGCCATCGCTCGACGACACCGCGACACCCTGGACCGACGACGTGTTCGACGAGTCCTTCGCGAGCACGCCGACGACCTCGCACCAGACGTCGTTGATCTTGACATCTGCGCCGAGCGCCCGGTCACCACCGAACAGATCGCGGCGAACGCCGGCGCCGATCACGCAGACCTGCGCGTGGTGGCGCTCGTCGTCGGGATCGAGGCCGCGACCCTCGGCGAGCGTCAACGCGACGAGCTCCGCGTGGCGATAGCTGACGCCGAACACCTTCGCGTCGGTCTTGGTGCCGGCGGCGAGGACCTTGTAGGGCTCGACTTCGGAGCGGGGCGCGACGTACGAGACGCCGGGGACGGCCTCCTGGAGCGCTTCGACATCGCGCATCGACAGCCCGAGCGACTTCTTGCGGATCTCGCTCAGCTCCTCGGGCTTGTAGACCTTCGCGCGGACGACAACGTTGCGCGTCCCGAGGCGCTCGATCAGCGCGAGGGCTTCGCGTTCGGCACCGGCACCGATCGAGAGCATGGCGACGACGGCACCGACGCCGAACATCATGCCGAGCATGGTCAGCGTGGTGCGCAGCTTGTGCTCGGCGAGGCTGCCGAGTGCGCCGATAAAGGCATCGAGGATGCGCCTCATTCGATAATGATCATCCCTTTGTCGCCGCCACCACCACCCGAGGATGCGCCCTTGTCACCGGCGCCGGTCGTCAGCGCTTGATCGATCGAGTGCGTGGGATCGCGCAGCGCGATCTGGTCGCCCTCGGAGAGCCCCTTCGTGATCGCCACGCGGCCGGACGTGGCCGGGCCCAGCTCGACAGAAACCTGCTCGAACTCGCCGGTCGCACCGCGCTTGTAGACGAAGTTCTTGCCCTCCTTGTTGATGATCGCCTGCCGCGGCACGATCAGCGCGTCGGCCGACTTCGCGTCGTCGAGCAGCAGCTTCGCGCGCACCCGCTGGCCGGGCTTCATCACCACCGGATCGGTCTTGTCCATCGCGACCACGACGGCGAAGTACTGGATCGGCACGCCGGGCACGCGCGGCTTCGCCAGCTTGTCGACCAGCCGGACCTTGCCCTGGTAGACCACGTCGGGCCGCGCTTCGATCACGATCTCGGCGGTCTGCTTCTCGGCGAGACCACTGCCGTCGATCTCGAGCACGAAGACCTCGACCTCCATCGTCTCGAGGAGCGGAATCTCGCCGACCGGCTGGCCGGGCCACAGCTGCTCGCCGAGCTTGGGCACCTCGCCGCGCCAGTTGCGCTGCAGCACGAAGATGCCGTCGTGCGGCGCGCGAACCTCCATGCTCTCGAGTGCTTTCTTCGCGTGGGAGATCGCGAGCTGGGCCTTCTGTTGCTCGACGACGATCAGGCCCGCCTTGCTGCGCGACAGGTTGCGCTCGATCGACTTGGTGTTCTCGGCGTGCGTTTGCTTCGCACCGGCAAGCGTCTGATCGATCTCGGACTCGATGATCTGGTGCTTGCTATAGATGTCCCGGTCCTTGGCCTGGAACTTCTTCGCCTGGTCGAGCTCCTTGCCGGCGAGCGATGCCGCGTTATCGCGTGCCTCGACCGCTGCCTTGCCGCGGATCTGCTCGACGTTGAGGCGCGCCTGCGCCGAGTCGAGATCGGCCTGGCCATCGACCAGCTTCTTCTCGGGATCGGTGCGGTCGAACTTGACGACGATCTCGTCCTGCTTGACCTGCGTCCCGTCGGCGGCGAGCCACGCGACTTTCATCGGCCCGTCGGTGGTGGTCTTCGGGACCGTCAAAGGTGTGGCCTTGACCGCTCGGAGGTTGCCCTCGGCGACCACGGTGCGGACCAGCTTGCCGCGCGCCACCGTGAACGTCGGCACTTGCTCCGGCGCGTCGGCGTTGGCGGTCAGGTAGTGAAACGCGACGAAGCCGACGCCGCCGAGCGCGGCGAGGACGAGGAGGGCCTTGACGAACTTCATTTGCCCCTCGCCGTGGGATCGACGCGCGACACGCGGTCACCGGCCGAGAGCCCTGACTTGACCTCGATCATCGTCGACGATCGCTTGCCGAGCGTCAGCGCGACTTGCTCGACCTTGCCGCCTGTCTCGCGATACGCGACCGGCCCGGTGGGCGTCACGAACACCGCGTCGCTGGGGATCTGGACGACATCTTTGATCCGCTCGATCTCGACCTCGCCGCGGAACCGCATGCCGGGTCGCAGCGGCACCTTGGTCGGTTCGAGCGCGATCTTGATCTCGACGACCTTGCTCGGATCGGCCTGCGACTTCGAGCGGACGGCGCGCGCGATCGAGTCGACCTTGCCGATCAGCTGGACGTCAGGCAACGCATCGAGTCGCAGCGTCACCGGCTGCACCTTCGCGACGCGCGCCATCTCGATCTCGTCGACCTCGCCACGCCCGATCATCTTGTCGAGCCCGACGACCTGCATCACGACCTCCATCCGCCACGTGCTATCGCCGACCTTCTTCTTCTCTCCACGCCAACTCGTCGGATAGACGATCGTTCCCGCGCGCGCGGCCTTGACGGTCATCTTCTCGATGCTCTTCTGCAGCTGATCGGCGCGCAGCGTCGCGTAGGTGAGCTTCTCGCGCAGGCTGAGCATCTCGGCTTCATCCGAGCGCTTGGTCTGCGTGGCCTTGTTCTTGGTCAGCTCGAGGCCGAGCTCGGCGGCCTTCTTGTCGAGCTGCAGTGCCTTGAGCTCGACAGTGGCGACCAGCTCGCCCGGTTGCTCCGCCTTGAGCGTCGCCTTGCGGACGTTGGCCTCGGCATTCGCGAGCGCGAGCTCTTCCTCGCGGCGTGCGAGCGCCATGTCATCGCGCTTCTTCTCGAGCTTCTTCTTCGCCGCCTCGACCTCGTTCAAGTAGTTCTCGAGCTCGCGCGACAGTTCCGACGGATCGAAGCCGACGAGCGGCATGCCTTGCTTGACGTTGATGCCGTCGGGTGCCATCGCGGAGATCTTGAAGTTCCAGAGATCGGGCACGGCCGGCGGCTTGATGTCCGTCGAGTCGACTGCCTCGAGCGCACCGCTGACGTTGACGCCGATCACGAGGTCGGCCTGCTTGATGTCGACGAACTGCAGCTCGCCGGCTTGCTTCGAGCATGCGGCGAACAGGAGCACCGCGAATGCAGCCCTCATCGGACTTCCTCGCCCGCGGTCGCACCGGTCGCGATCACGCAGCGCAGCGCATCACAACCCGCGAGCGTGACCGGTCGCAGCTCCCCGTTCGCCAGTCGCAGCGCGGCCTGCTTGTTCTCGACGACGATCGCACTGCGCGGCGCGACCAACCCGGGGTGCTTCGTGCCCGGGAGCTCGATCTTGACCGACATGCCGGGGCGCATGCGATCCGGGTCCTTGTTCGGGATCGCCAGCGACACGGCGAACATCCGGCGCAGCGACTGCCGCTGCTTGTTGCGCGCGACCGGGGCGACCTCCTTGACCTCGCACGGCAGCGGCTCGGTCGGATAGGCGTCGAGCGTGCACGTGCCCTTCTGCCCGACCTTGACCCGGCCGTCATCGACATCGGAGAGCTCCGCCCTGACCTCCATCGGCTGGCTGAAGTCGGGCAGGGTGATGATGGTGAAGCCGGGTTGGACGCTGTCGCCGATCTGAAAGCGCCGTCCCTCCCACGGGTGCGTCCCGACGGAGATCGCGCCATCGCGGGGCGCCTTGACGAGCAAGTCTCCGATCGCCTTCTCGGCCGTCTCGACGGCGCGGGCGGCCTTGTCGACCTCGATCTGCTTGACCTTGCCTTCGAGGGCGATCGCCTGACGCTCGGTCGCGAGGTCTCGCTCCGCCTTCGACAGGGCGAGCTCGGTGCGCGTCTTGTCGAGCTGGCGATCCTGGACGGTGCGCTGCGGCAACAGATCCGCAGGCACCGCCGCGAGCAGCTTCGCCTTC
>JANNBP010000110.1:0-12307 GCA_031385555.1 Deltaproteobacteria bacterium
GCGCGATCGAGCCGCCGAACCCGGCGGTCTGCTTCTCGAGGAAGCGCGCGCACCGCGCCATCCGCTCCTTGCCGAGCTTGTCGCCCCAGCGATGGTGCTCGATCGCCTCGGGCAGCCTGCGATAGACGACCCAGTTCTCGAACCAGCCGGCGACGAGGCTCGAGATCCATAACAGCACGCCGGTGAAGCCGGCATAGAGGATCGTCAGCGAGCCGAGCGGGGCGACGGACTTGATCACCGTGATCGCATCCTTCTCGGTCCGGAACGGTGCTCCTTGATACTTCCGCAGGAGAAAGTCGACGAGCATCGCCGTCACGATCACGGCCGAGATGTTGCCGACCGCCGCCGCGAACTGCGAGCGGGCGATCCGGGCGATCAGCGGGACGAGCTCGTCGAGTCGCCCAGGACCGGCGCGATCGCGAATGGTTCCCGCGAGGGCGGCGGCGGTCATCGACGGCTGCTTGGTCGCGAGCGTGAAGCCGAGCAGCTGCATGATCACGAAGCTGCCGGCGTAGACGACCGAGGACAGCAGGCCGTCGAGGAACGGCGAGAACTCGCCCCACTTGACGAGGAACTTGAGGACGGCCGTGCCGAGCGTGAGCACGCCGCCGCCCATCGCCGACGTCATCATCTTGAAGTACTCGCTGCGCGACGACGTCACGTAGTGCTCGCCGGTGCGCCCCGCGCGCTCGATCACCTTGCGCGCGAGGAGCCGCAGGTTGTCGGCCATCAGCTGCGTGAAGCTGCGCCCGCCGACCAGGCCGCGACCGACCGCGGCGACCACCGCGCGGATCTCGTACGTCGGCTCGAGGTCATCGGCCGCGTCGACGAACGGCAGCAGCAGTTCGATCCGGCTCAGCCCGCGCTCGATCGAATCGATCGAGTACACGACGTCGATCGACACGCCGGTCTCCTCGAGCGCGTGGCGCACGTGATCGAGGTGCTTGCGCGATGCCTCGATCAGCAACGGCATCTCGCCCGGCTTGGCACGCGTCAGGTGGAACAGCGGCGACTCGCGCACGCCGGTCTCGAACGCGCGCGAGCGGAACGCCTCGCTCATCCCGATCGCCGCGATCCGGGTGGTCAGCAGGCTGATCGCGTCGAGCATCGACGATCGCAAGGGATCCCATGCATCGCCGCCCGCCTCGGCGAGCCGGTGCAGCAGGTGATCCGCGGTGGGGCCGAGCCAGCGGAGGTCGTCGAGCTTGCGCAGGATCCGGTTCGCGAGCAGCCACAGCTCGTGCGGCGCCGGAGCCTCGGGAAGGAACCGGCGGGCGAGCCGATCCGTGGTCTCTGCCCACAGCCCGCGATCGTTGGGCAAGCCGACCTCGCCGAACAGCTTGATGCCGCGCATCTGCGATAGGACCGAGTACAGCGTGGCCTGGAAGCGCTTGCGTGCGTTCGGGATCCGCTCGAGCGCGACCACCAGCATCTCGAGCCGTGCGAGGGCATCGCCACCCGCCGCCCCCGGCACGTGTGGCCCGGCTACGATGAAGCGGCCGAGCTGCTCGACGGCGACCTGCTGATCCTCGAACCCGGCGTCGGGCTTCAGCTTCGCGAGCAGGACGCGAAGCAGCGGGCTCGCCTTCGCGTCGACCGCTCCGATGATGCGGAGGAACTCTTCGCGTGGAGGAAGCTCGCCATCATCCGTCGCTGCCCGATTCTGGGAGAGATCGGGGGAGAGATCGGGGGCACTCTCTGGGGACGCCACGAGGAGCCGATGCTAGCACCGCACCGACGGCGCACGCTCCGGAGCACGTCGGGAGATCGACCGAGCGCTCGCGCACGCTACTCGATCATCCACTCCGACGGCGGGACGTGGAACGTGGTCGCGCCCGTCTCGATCAGCGAGGCCGCCGCGTGCAGCGTCCCGGCGAGCGTGGGGATCACCTTGTACTTCGCGGTGAACACCTGGCCGGGCTGGAGCGGATTGACGTAGAGGTCGATTTTGCTGTCGGCGATCTCGAAGCGCGACAGTTGCCCCGACGACACCAGCGCCTCGAGCGACGGCCGATCCGGCTGCACACCCGCGGGCAGGGCGTGACGGATGTGCACCATCGCCGACGACGGCGCGATCGCCGTGAGCGGCACCTCGAGGGGACGCCCGACCTTGCCGACGAGCTTCGGCGGGACCTGGAGCTCGAGCCCCTTCTGCACGGTCTGCTGGGTCCACGGCACGTAGCCATCGAGCGCCAGCGAGTAGCCGAGGCCCGGCACCGCCGGCTCCGCGACGATCGACCAGGTGTGCTTGCCGGCGAAGCCGTTGCCCGGACCGCCGAGGACGAGCACGTCCTTGAGCTGCGCGGCGTCGAACTGACCGGAGGAAATTTCCTTGCCGTCCATCGACAGCGTGATCTTGATGGCGGTCGGCAGCGGCGTCTTGAACAGCACGAGGATCGCGCGCATGCATGCGAGGTTGGTGACGCCGTCGCCCCAGCCATAGGCGGGGACGTAGGAGCCGAGCAGCGTGGTGCCGAGATCCGCGAGTTGCGCGGCGTAGTCGGGACTGGGTCCCGAACCATTGTCGGGACTGGGTCCCGAACCCTTGTCGGGACTGGGTCCCGAACCCTTGTCGGGACTGGGTCCCGAACCATAGTCGGGACTGGGTCCCGAGCCATAGTCGGGACTGGGTCCCGAACCCTTGTCGGGACCAGGTCCCGAGCCATTGTCGGGACTGGGTCCCGAACCCCTGTCGGGACTGGGTCCCGAACCCTTGACTGCCGCGAGTGCGAGGACCGCGAGGGCTGTCGCCTCGACACGTGACGGCGTGGTCCCGTCGGCGCGCACGACCTTACCGGTGACGTCGAGATACGTGCCGCCGTCCTCCGAGGTCTTGATCCCGTCGAGCACGCGCTTGCGATACTTGTCGGCGAGAGAGCGGTCGTGAGCGAGGGCACCCGAGGCGAGCACGGCTGCCGCGGTGTACGCGTCGGTGACCTGCTCGAAGTGACGCGCGAACGCCGTCGCCGCCTTCGCCCGCACCGCTGCTGCACGTTGCCGCGCCGGCGCGGTCGACAGGTTCGAGCTCGCCGCGCGGGTGCCGTCGGAGGTGGCCACCAGCACGCGCTGCAACGTCCAGCCGGTCGCACCGGAGAACGTGCCGTCGGGGCGCTGGTTGCGCGCGAGGTACTCGACCGCGCGTTCGCCGAGCCGGGCGAGCACCGGGTTGTCGAGGTGCGCGAGCGCGGCCTCCGCGATCAGTGTCGCGCGTGTGTGATCGAGCGTGCGGCCGTGGCGGATCGCGCGTTGCGCGGTGACCAGCGAGAGCTCGCGCAGCACCTGCGGATCCGCCTTGTCGCCGAGCTGGGCGAGCAACCGCGCACCGTTGCCCGCGAGCAGCAACGCGTAGCTGTCCTCGGCGACCCCGGAGCGCGCCGTCGACACCGCGAGCTCCGAGCGCAGCAGGGCGAGCGCGCCCGGGTAGACCATCAGGCGAACTCGATCCGTCGACGGATCGCTGCCGGCAGGACCTTCGATCGAGAGCTCGCGCGGCGCCGCGAGCGTGCCGGCGCGCGTGACGGTGACCGGCTTGCCAGATGGGATCACGTCGATCGTGCGCGCCACAGCATCCGTGGCACCGAGGCCGACGCGCAGCTTGATCGTGCCCGCGCGCTCCGCGGTCAGCGTCGCGTAGTCGACGAGGCTGCCCTGCGCGGGGATCGTCTTCGGACCACCTCCGCCCGCGAGCTTCCCGCCTTCGATCTGATACGTCAGAGTGCTCGCGATCGCGGCATCCGTGGTGTTGATCATCTGCACCGGCAACTTGATCTTGTCGCCGGCGATCAAGAACGGCGGCACCACGGGATCGACGTAGCTCGGCAGCGTGCCGAGAAAGCTCGTCGTCGCGCCGGCCTGTGCGCCCGTCCGCGAGTGGGCGAGCGCGAGCACGCGCCAGGTGGTCAGCCGATCCGGCACGTGCACCGGCACCGTCGCCTCACCCTTGTCGTCGGTGACGACCAGCGGCTCGAACAGGAACGTCTCGGGGAACCACGCGCGCGTGACGGCCTCGACGCCAGCCTCGTCGTTCTTGCTGTCGAGGGCGCCCTTGCCGTTGATGGTGGAACCGAGGACGCCCGCCGTCTTCGCATGCTCGATCGCCTGGTTGCGCGTGAGCTGCGGCTCCGCGGTTTCCTTCCTCATCTTGTACTGACCGTCGGCGCGCTCCGACTCCTTCTTCCCCATCTTGCCTTCTTCGAGGGCGAACGCCGCACCGGCACCACCCGAGTCGTCGGACCTGGTGTCCGTCATCGGCAACAAGCCCCCTCTCTGCGCCTGTAACGCGGCCGACTCGGTTTCGAGCATTCCCGATTTCGAGGCCCGACTCTCGTCGCGCCCCATGCAGCCCATCGCGAGCATGAACGGGAGCCACTTCATACGCTTCATCACGGCTTCTCCTTCTCTACCCACTGAGCCCAGGGATCGAAATCTTCCGGCAGGCGCGTACCGACGACGACCACCGCGCGCGGATCGGTCAGCGAGAGCAGATCTGCCGGCAACCGCGACAGCGAAAGGCGTCGACCGAACGCATCGCTGACAGCCTCGCCGCGCGCCTCGCACGCCTCGAGCGCCTGCGTCCACAGCTTCGCCATCGTGGCCGGTCGCATCTTCTCGGCCGCCGGGGCCTTGGCCTCCCACTGTCGCGCTTGCACGTGCAGCTCGGCGAGCACGATGTAGAAGTGGTCCGTCAATTCCTCGACGGGATCGAACTTGCTGCGCGCCCGCGCATCGATCACCGCGTCGAGCGCCGGCGCCGCCGGGATCCCGGTGACGCGCAACACGGTCGCCGCCGCTGCATTCGCTCCTCGGATCCGACCCAGCGACAACGCCTGACCATCGAGCATGCCGAACGCCGGCGAGCTGGTGGTCACCGCCGGGCGCAGCTTGCCGATGCTGTCGGGACCCGGCAGCGCCGCGAGCTGACCGAGGCTCTCGTCGACGCCGAACAGGCCGACCGCGGCCTTGCCGCCCTTACCGCCGAGCTGCGTCTGGATCACGAGCTCCGCGCGCTGCCCCGGCTTGTACGTCGTCTGCTTGGGAGTGACCGACACCGTCAGCTCGCCCTGCGGCCGCACGTAGACCAGGCCGCGCACGCCACCACCGGTGATCTCGCACCAGCCCTCGACCTTCGGATCGATCGCGATCGAGGCCTTGTTGTCCTCGCCGAGCGATACCTTTTCGTCCTTCCACGTGAGACAGCTGATCTGCAGATGCTTCGGCAGCTTTCCCGTGAACTCGGGGCTGCGCAGCAACTGCGCGGTGATCGTCTCGCCCGACTTCACCACCACGGGAGAGACGCGCATGCGGAGGTTCGGCACCTGCCCCGGCGCGATCCGCAGCTTCGTCGTCGCAGGTTTCCCGTCGACGGTGGCCGTCACGTCGAGCTCGTAGCCGATCATCGTGGTCGGCAGCGGCCGATCCTGCGTCGCCGTCTCCGGCAGCGACAGGTTGAAGCGCAGGACGCCGATCGCATCACTCTCGGCTTCGGTCGCGAGCACGATGCGCGAGCCCACGCGGGCCTGCACGCACGACAGCGCGGCCGTGGCCTGCGTATTGCTCATCACCACCGCGCCGTCCTCGTTGACGACCTTCGGATCGCGCGCCCAGCCACCGAGCTCGACGAGCTTGCTGCCCGCCGTCGCGCGCCAGGTCGCGAAGCTCGGCAGCTCACCATCGACGTTCGGCAGGCAATCGCGCGCCGACTTCGAGCGTAGGGCGAGCTCCGTCGCCAGACCCTCGGGCGTGCCGATCACCGCCTCGATCGACGGCGTCAGCGTCGGCAGCTCGGGATCCGTGAACGTGTACGTGATGCGGAACAGCCGCTCCGCGCCCGCCGGCATCCGCTTCGCGCGGAGCACGCTGGCGACGCACTTGTCGATCGCGCTGGGCCCCGCGGCCGCCGTGATCACCGCACCGCTCGCCGCGACGCGGAGCCCGACCGCGACGGACGGATCGTCGCCATACCACTTCGCGCACGGCGACAGCGACGGCAACCACTTGTCCATCTCGACCTGATCCGCGAGCGCCGCGCCCTCGGTGCCGAGCATCTCGGTGACCTCGCCGCGCGTCACCAACGCCTCCTTCGGCTGCGGCCGCCACGGCAGCGCCGGGATCACGATGTTGACCGGTGCGCCCGGATCGAGCTGCACGCTCGCGACGCCATCCTCGTCGAGCTCGGCCTCGAGCCCGTTGTCGTTCTGCTGCCAGGTCCGCTTGAGCTTGACCTTCGCCTTTGACACCACGCGGCCATCCGGCGTCGCGACGCGCACGAATAACCGGTTGTTGAAGCTCTCGACGAGCCCGTTGCCGAGCTCGGTCACCGCAGAGGCTTCGATGCCATCCTTGCTCAGCAGCACGCTCGCCGAGCTCTCGACGCGATCGCCCGCCGGGTCGACCGCCGAGATCCGCGCGATCAGCGTGGTCTTGCCCTGCAGGTCTTCCGGAATCTTCGGCAGCGCGAGCTCGAAGCGCCCGTTGGCCTGCGTCACCGCATGCTTCGGCAACAGCTTCGCGTCCCAGTCGAGCGGGATCGGCCACGCGCCGGTGGTCTGCCACGCGATGTCGAGCTTCGCGCCCGCGACCGGCGCGCCCGACGAATACAGCACGGCACCCTTCATGCTCGGCGAGTCGCCGACCTGATAGAACGGCTTCTCGGTCGAGGCCTCGACGCGAAACCGCGGCAGCGTGAACGGCTCGACGGTGAAGGGGATCTCCTCGACCGCGTCGTTGCTCACCCACGCGACCTTCCACGCACCCGTCGGCGCACCTTTATCGAGCGGGAACGATCCTGCGACGACGCCCCAGTCACCGGCCGGCGCCTTCTCCTCGAGCATCACCTCGCCCGATGGATCCTTGATCTGCCACTTGCCCGGCCGGCCGTCGATCGGCGACAGATCGCGTGCACGCAGCACGATCGCGCGGAACTTGACGACGTTGCCCGGCTCGTAGAGCGGCCGATCGGTGATCACGTGGATCCGCGCCGGCGTGTACAGCGGCAGCGGCACGTCGAGCTCGCCGCTACCGAGCTTCGTCGTGTACTTCGCGTGCAGCTTGTAGTCGCCGTCGGGGACCTCCGGCAGCGCGAGGCTGCCACCCGTCTTGGTCCTCCATTCGACCGCGAGCGGCGTCGCCTTGTTCGCGCCGTCGAGCAGCGACAGCTCGAGGTCGCCCACCTTGATCGGCGTCTCGTGAACCAGCTCCGGCGCATCATCGTCGGGACCGTGTCCCGAACCCTTACTCGTGTAGTGCGCGAGCGCCTGGACCTCGAAGAGGCCGGTCGCACCGCGCCGTAGGCCGTGCACCTCGACCTCGACGGTCTGGCGCGGTGTTCCATCCGGGCAGTGGTCGAGCGCGATGCCCCACCTCTTCAGCGCTTCGCGACAAACGTCGTTTGGCACCGCGATGCCGAACAAGAACAACCCCGCCGAGAGCGGGATCCATACGGCAGGCTTCATGCTTTGTCTCCCAACACGCTTCAGACGCCCGACCGGCACGCCCGGTTCTTTCTCGATCGTCGTCAATTGTATCAACGCAACCGGGCACGACTCCTTGGTGTCTTTCCTCGAACCCGCATGAGCTCCTCGGTGGACGACGACGCTGGAATGCGTCCTCGGTCGGTGGCGTTATGGCCCTCCATGTCGCAGCTGACGACCGCGTGGGTGATGGGCATCGCCGGCCTGCTTGCGGGGTTGTCGAGCCTCGTGACGGCCACACCCGGAACCGCCATCGGCACCAACTCACCGATGTCCGGTGCGCAACTGCCCGGTCACGGCAAGTGGTTCGTGGTCTGCGAGGCGCGCCACGACACCGATGGCGACGGCAAGGTCGACGCGACCTTCGACGGCCGGTTCGCCCGAGGCGACGCGTACGAGCCGTATCTCATCCTCGGGAGCGGCGGCCCGGGCATCCAGATCGAGCATGTCGCGGCGAAGTCCGACGACGGCACCTGGATCGCGATCGTTCGCGCCGGCACGCTCGAGCTCCACGACACCACGAAGGCGACCGTGGTCACGCTCACCGCCGACCTGACCTACGACGGTGGCTGGGGGACGCCGCCACGAGCCGCGGTTCGCCAGCATCGGTCCCGGCGGCACGTACATGACGTACCTCACCGCCGACGCGATCGTGATCCGCGAGCTCGCGACCGGCGCCGAGCGCACCGTCAAGGTGAAGGGCAAGCTGTGGCGCGCCGACATCGAGGATGGCGAGCGCTGGGCGCAGATCAAGGTGGTCCGCAAGGACACCAACCGCGACGGCAAGCTCGGCTGGGACGAGTCGCTGGGGAAGTGGATGTACGGCTGCACCTCCGACACGCTCCACGCGCGCATGGGCATGGGCATGCAGGACAAGAGCGATGCACCGACGACGCTGTGGCTCGACCTGACCACCAAGACCCTCGTCGAGGATCCCACGGTGATCGGCACGGTCGGTGACGAGCTGTTGCGGCGCAAGCCCGACGGCACGCTGCTCCTCGGCAGCGAGGTCGTCGCGCAGCCGGCGTGTCGCGCGCGCGTCGCGGCCATGCTGGTGAAGCCGCCGCGCGTCGCCCTCAACTGCGGCACCAAGAAAGACTCGGACGACTACAAGCACAAGCCGGTCGTCATCGTGGGGCCGGGTGGCTTCCGCAAGGAGACCACCTTCGAGATGGACTACAAAGACGATCCCGACAACTTCACCTGGGATGTCTATGCGGGCCACCGCTTTCGCAACGACTTCAAGCGCGCGCTCGACCTCGCGACCGGCGACGTGCTCACGGTGCCCGACAAGATCGCCGGGCATACCGATCACCTCGTCACGATGCGCACGGCGAAGGGGATCGCCGTGCACGACCTGCTCAAGCGCACCACCACGGCGATGACCGGCAGCCCGGTCGTCACCGACGAGCGCATGATCGACGTCGACGACGACCTCGTCACCTACGACGGCAAGACCTGGGACGCGATCACCGGTGCGCAGCTCGTGCGGCCCAGCATGATCATCCATCGAAGGATGGACGACGGTAGCTACCTGGTGTCGCCCAAGGGACGCCGCGGTCCGCTCCAGCTCGCGCGCTGAACGCCGTCGCTCTCCGAGCAATCCACCGGTGGATCGGGCGTGTTCGCGCTGTCACCGGAGTTGCACGCAGTGAGAGTCGAGCACGGGATCATGGCTTGTGGTTATCGCCAGTTGCGGGCTGGGCTCGACCCCAGATCGGATACGTTCTGCGGTGATGACCACGACGGTACTACGTGCGATCTACCCACGAGCGCGAGGCCGCCTGGCAGTTCGCGGCGGCAGCGCCGGCCTCGACTGGACTCGCGATCGTCATCCCGACGAGGTCGACGGAGACGTCAGCGTGTTTCAACTCGACATCCCCCACTTCGATCCGGTGCAGCTGAAGCTCGTGCGCGAAGATGGTACGTGGATGGTGGGGCGCAACGCCGTGATCGGCCGTGGCGACGAGGTCGTGCTGCGACCCGCCTTCGACCGTGCCACCGGCGACCTTTCGGGCTTGCGCACGATCGACCTGCCATGGGGCGGTGCCCTCCATATCCGCGTGCGCCTCCCGCCGAGCTACGGCGAGCAGGATCAGCATCGCTACCCGGTCTTGTATTGCCAGGATGGGCAATCGATCTGGAGCGATGGCACCGATCCGTTCGGCACCTGGGGCCTCGATCACGTGATCGACGAGCTCTGGGATATCGGCGCACTCGACGAGATGATCGTCGTGTCGATCGACACCGGCGAAGGCCGGCTCGATCGGCTCGCGCCGGTCCCCGATCCGATCTACGGCGGCGGCAAGGACGGTGTCGGCCACGTGCGTGGCATGGTCGAGGTCCTCAAGCCACTGATCGATCGCGAGTACCGCACCCGACCCGAGCGTGCCTCCACGGTCTTGCTCGGCTCGTCGATGGGTGCGCTGTTCTCGATGTGGGCGGCGTGGACGCATCCGGATGTCTTCGGTGCTGCGATCTGCCTGTCGCCGTCATTCTGGTGGGGCGAGCGCTTCCTGTTGCGGCTCGTGTCCCAGAGCTGCCCGCACCCGCGCCCCGATCTCTATCTCGATTGTGGAGCGGCGGCTTCGGGCTTCGAGCATGACGCCAGCACGCGCGACGGCGTCCACAACACGCGCGCCATGTACCGCGCGCTCCGCGAGCACTGCTACGGGATCGACGACGACCTCTACCTGTTGGCGTGGACCGGCCACCAACACGATGCGCGCAGCTGGGCAGCGCGCGTCTCCATGCCCTTGCAGTTGTTCTTTCCGCGTCACGTGACCTGAGACCTGCGATCGCGAGGCGCTGACGCCACCCGACGAGGTGATCGCCATCAGACGTCGCCGCCGAGGAGCGCGCCCAATCCGACGGGGACGTCTACGCGGGCCGCTTTCGCAACGACCAGGAGCGGATATTCAATCGCCGCCCGTGACTGGACGGAACCGTCAGCGTGCGCAGGCTGCCAGCCCTGCTAGCAGCCGGGAAAGCAGGCCGTGCCCAGCTTGGTCGCGGCCTGGGCGCGCGCGGCCGTCGCGATCTCGATGACGCGCGCGACCGTGGTACGCGCGAGCGTCTGGAGCTCCTCGGTGACCGCGTACTTCACGAGCAGCGCCTGCCCGAGCTGCTGGTGCGCTCGCTCGTCGGGCTGGATGTACTCGCGATAGATCCGCACGGTCTCCTCGTCGCCGCGACTCGCGCACAGCGCCATGAAGTTCTCGTTCACGCCGTAGGCGATCGACTCGAGGGTGACGAGCCCCGCGGCGATCCGCTCGACGGTGGAGGCCAGGCTCTTCATGTACGTGAACAGCGCGTTGTCCGGCGGTGCGACGAACGAGGACGCATCGAAGCCGAGCGCCGCGAGTCGCTCGCTGACGAGCATGAAGTGCCCGGCCTCGTCGCCTGCCTGGCGCGCGAACGCGATCTTGACGTCGACCTCGACTGTCGTCGGGATCCACACCGCCGCGAGCTCGGCGACGCTGATCTCGTTGACCAGCGCGACGCGCAGCAGGTCGAGTGGATCACCGGCGCCAGCCTCGGCGAGCGACGTCCGCCCCGCGCCGATGATCGAGGCGAGGCGATCCGTCTTGAACGCTTCGAGCTCGCGGACGAACGTGGCTGACTCCATGGCGACTGCGTACCACGTAGCGCCCTCGACGATCTCGTTAGCTTCCGATCGCGTGTTGATGGGGATCCAGCGACGACATCGCGGCATCGCACGTCCAGCAGCGTTGCCCCAGGGCCTGAGCTTGTCTGTGATCGCGCGTGATCTCGTCATCGGCGCATTTGTGGTGAGCGGCGTACGTCGAGACCAACCTCATCTGGGGCAACCCGCCGGAGACATCGGTGACAGATTCATTCTCTGCGGCGAGTGATTGGTCTCCGCTTCCGTTATGAACTTCACCCGCCCGTTCCACGGTGCCGTTTTCCTTCCAGGGCAGATCTCGTGGTCTTCCGCTCTCTCATCTGTCATCGGTCTATATCGTCACCTCTCTATCCGGTCTGTACCCCCAAATTCGGGGTGGGCACGCGAGGACAACGTGCTGCACCTGCGGTTTTCCGATGTGACAGTGCGCAAGCTCGCGATGGAGTATCTGACCCGGGCTGCGCGAGACTCGAGCTGACCGCTCACGAGCTTGTGCTCAACCCTTGATCTTCTTGTTCTCGGGATCGAACAGCGGCTTGAGCGACGCGATCGCCGGATAGCGCGTCGCACCGATCTCGACCTCCCACGTGCCGGCATCGATCCACGCCTGGTCCAATCCCTTCGGATTGTCTTTCGGCGCCTCGATCATCGCGAGCCCGACCGCGCCGCCGAGCGTGTGGCCGTACGACGCCGCGCGGATGTACCCGACGCGCTCCCCGTTGCGCCAGATGATCTCGGCGTGGAACATCAGGGGCTCCGGGTCCTTCACGAAGATCTGCAACATCCGCTGCTTCAGCGGCCCTGCGGCCTTCAAGGCGACGACGGCGTCCTTGCCGAGGAACCCACCCGGCTTCTTGAGATCGACCGCGAAGCCGAGGCCTGCTTCGAGCACGCTATCGGTGTTGTCGATGTCGTGCCCGTAGTCGCGATAGCCCTTCTCCATCCGCAACGACGCGAGCGACTTCAATCCCGCGTGGACGAGGCCGAACCGCTCACCTGCAGCGACGAGCCGATCGTAGACGTGCGTCGTCTGCTCGGTCGGGATGTAGAGCTCGTAACCCAGCTCACCGAGGTAGGTGATCCGGATGCACAGCACGCGGGCGTAGCCGATCGCGATCTCGCGGGCGGTGCGGAACGGGAAGGCGTCGTTGGACAGGTCGGCCGTCGTCAGCGTCTGCAGCAGCTCGCGCGA
>JANNBP010000126.1:0-3071 GCA_031385555.1 Deltaproteobacteria bacterium
TCGCGCGAACCTACGATGCCGGTCTGACAGTCTGTTCAGGCATCCGCGATTCTTTCGAAGATCTCCAGCAGGTTAGGAACGAAGTCTCCACCCACGTCGACCCGTTCGCGCAGCTTGCCCGGGCATTTGCCGTGCTCGGGGAGCCCCCGCGTCTCTCGGAAGCGGAAGTTCCACGACTGAGTGATCGGGTGCATCGATGCGGCGATCACGTCGAACTGTGCCGCCGAGTAGTACCGGCTGCACGGGTTGTTCTTCGCTGCGCGCGTCTTCTGAAAATCGATCCGCGCGTCTGAATCTCGCGGCTTCTTGCGGTTGACGTTCTTGCACTCGATTCGGTAGACGCCGCGTCGATAAACGACCTCGAAGTCTGGCTGACCGTCTTGGTCGATCTTGGTCACCTTCGACAGGCCGCGGAGAGACTTCAGGTACTCGTGAAGGTGATGCTCGGCGACCCCTCCGCGTACCGCGACGAGCAGGCGGAAGTTGCTCGCGATCAGATCGAGCAACGCATCGATCGAGACGCCGAACTGTTGGAGCATGGCGTGGTTCGCGGGAACGATCGTCCCCACGGCGGCGGCGAGGTTCGATGCCTTCTTCGCACGAATGTCTTCGCCGATCTGGTCGACGAGCAGCAGGCGCTCACCGGGATCGAGGTCCGTCGCAATGCGCTCGAAGCGTGCGTACGTCAGAAAGCGTTCCGGCTTGAAGCCCATCACCGCTTCGGTCGTCAGGCTGATCAGCGGGTGTGTCCGTCGGCGACCGCCCGCGACGCGCTCACGCTCCCACCCGTGCCACCCGGTGCGCTGCGCTTCGTCGAGTTCGGACTCCTTGAACTCGATCGACATCGAAAACCAGGTCGGGTTGTGCATCGCCGGGTCGACCGCGATGAACAGGTTTTCCTCCTCGTGAACCCCGAAGAAAAGGGTGACGCGCTCTCGCGTGTCGTCTACGAAAAGCTTGTGAGGGCGATCGAACTCGCTTCCGTACTTCACCTGGAAGCGGTGCTCGTTCGGCGGGCGCCCGGCCTGGGTGTACTTGTTCGCTGTAAACGCGTAGCAGACGAGCTCGATCTCGGATCCATCCTGGAGCGCGACTCTGAAATCGAACGGCGCGGTGTCGTTCGAGGCACGTCGCAGGACTCGCCCCCCCGATGCCTCGATGGCGTCCGAAATTGCTTCGACCCGGCTGCGTCCCCGAATGCCGTGGTAGCGCGGGATCTTCATAGTGTCGCAACACCACGTCGTTCGCGAACCACCGTGGCGATACTCGCCGCGATAGCGGCGCTGTCCCGTTTGATCTCGCTCTCCCAGAATCGCATCACCGTCCAGCCGAGCGCACGGAGCTCATCCTCCTGGCAACGGTCACGCGCGACGTTGCCTCGGATCTTCTTCACCCAGTAGGGCGCGTTGTGACCGCGTTCGAGACGTTCGATGCGAGCATCGAGATCGCGGCCGTGCCAGAAGTCGCCATCACAGAACACCACGACTCGCGGGACGCGAAACACCACATCGGGTCGTCCCGGGAGATCGTCGACGGTCACGCGGTATCCCCTGGCGCCGGCCACGTGAAGCGCACGACGGAGATGGAGCTCAGGGCGAGTGTCACGCTTCCCGCTCGCTCCCCTTGCAGCACGTGACGCCCTCGGCGATGCGGGCTTGAGCCCTTCGTATCGCGCTACGCTCACCATTCGCGAAGCCTCGCTCGGCTCTTCTCTCAACACCATCCCTCAAGTCGAGAGGTGTCGATCTCGGCACTCCCATTGGTCGATTGGTTGACTGCATGCTCGTTTGTTCAGTATCAGGGGCGTTCGACCGCGAGCGGGAAGCGCCGTCCACGGGTTCGGCGGCAGCTCGTGATCGACGGATCGAGGACCTTCCTTTTTGTGCAGGTGAGCAACGTTGGTCATCTCGCCTCAGCACATTCGGCGAGAGATGAATCGGGATTCGCTGCAAGCTCGATGGTTCGCTGGTCGCCGCACAGGGTTGCAGTTGGCGCACAGCGCTTACCGTCGTGGAAACACCACGCGGTCTCCGCGAGCATGCACGCGGTGAGATCTGGGGCCGCAGCAAGCATCGCGCCACGTGTCGCCTCGCAGGCCTCCTTTTCACGCGCGCAGGAGCCGACTGTTGCGTTGCTCGCACAGAAAAATCCGCGAGGCGCTGCAAGCGGAGGCTTCGTACGCACCGGCTGGTTCGCATCGTTCGTCGGAGTGTTGGTGTTGAACTGCCGTGCGAGCTCCTTTCGTTCCTCTTCATCGCGATTCGAGCTGCCCGACCGTTCTTCGCCATCCCAGTCGGCATAGGCGCGACGGCATTCCCTACTCCAACCGAAGCCGCTGGTTGCCGAACCACCGTGGACCAAGACCTCGAGCACGCCGGAGAGGATGTATGTGCCGCGACTGGGTTGACCCGCGAAATCCTCATCACTGCCGGCCAGAGCTGCGCCCACCTGAAGAGCACCGAGCGCTACAAAGATGAGGTCGAGTGTTGGCCATCCTTTCCCGGTAGAGCAGTGCGGCTCTGAGTTACCGCGGTAGCCGGCGTACCCACCGTTGAGTCGGTCCTGGAAGAGCCATGAGCATCCGCCGCTCATTGCAACCACCAACGCCAACGCCACCACTTCTTTGCTTCTCCGCATGCACAGATCCTTTCGATCGAACGAGGAACGTTACCGAGGCTTTTGGATCGCAACCACTCACCGCACCAGCTCTCCATTCCTCGAGCGAGGGAAGTGCACGCTCCACGGTGAACAGGACCGTGCCAGCGTTGTTGCCGAGATCGTTGTCGTTGATGCCCAAGAAGATCTCGCGGAGTGGAGCGATCGTCGCATGCCTCACAACCAGTGAGGCGTATGCGCACCACCGAGGACAAGGGTAGCGAAAGGACCAAGCGGGCGCAGGCGGCACGTTCTCAACAAGCCCCACCTCCACCCATGCCGACCAGGATCTGGAAGCGCAGACACGACGTCAATGTGTCGCTTGCTCGATCTCGGGTTCTAGCCGTGTAGTTGGACCTCGCCCTCTCGCCTCGAGATCGTCGGGCTGTCGCCAGGCTACGGGTCCGACGTTCGCG
>JANNBP010000133.1:0-92911 GCA_031385555.1 Deltaproteobacteria bacterium
TACCGCGGACATCAACGCCTCGGGATACGGCACCACGGGCGCAACCACCGGTTCCGCGTACAGCTTCAACTTCGGTTCACAAACCCCATCCATCACGTTCATTTCGACCGTGCGTGGCGGCGCCAGCTCGCTCGCCTTCAACAGCTCGAACCAGACGATGGTCGCCGGCACCGCCGACCAGACCCAACGGCTGGTGAACCTCGCAAGTACCACCGGGACAACTGTCGACTACATGAAGCAGAACAAGCTGACCCGACTGATCTGGCTCGGGCGGTAGCTCGCTCGCCAGTGGGGGCGAACGTTAGTTCGCTCGGATGAAGTCCGGGTCGCCCTTGAGGAAGTTGACGATATTCTGCGCGGCGCGCAGGCCCTGCCGCTCGACCGACTCCGCCGTCCGGCTCGCGACATGCGGCGTGACGAGGATGTTGTCAATGCCGAGGAACGGATGGTCCGCGATCTGCGGCTCCTTCTCGAGCACGTCCGTCGCGTAGCCGCCGAGCTGCTTGCTCAGACACGCCTCGGCGACCGCACGTTCATCGACCAACCCACCGCGCGCGATGTTGATCACCAGCGCGCCCTGCTTCAACGTCGCGATCCGCTCGCGACCGAGCCACCCCTTGTTCGCCGAGGTCAGGTTCATCGCCAGCGCGATCACGTCGGCGCCCAGGGCCGCTTCGTCGAGTGAGGCCGCGCGCTTGACGTCGTACTTCGCCGCGAATGCATCGTCCCACGCGAGGTCGTAGCCGACGAGCTGCATGTCGAACGCGGCCGCACGCTTCGCGACCTCCTTGCCGATCCGGCCGAGGCCGAGCAGCGCGAGCCGCTTGCCCGCGAGCTCGCCGCCGGTGATCCGCTTCCACTGCCCCGCCTTCGTCGCGCTCAGATGCAGCCAGAAGTGCTTCGTCAGCGCCACCATCAAGCCGAAGGCGTGCTCGGCCACCGTGGTGTGGTTGACGCCCGGCGTGAACAGCACCGGCAACTGCTTCGCCGTCGCATGCTCGACATCGATCGAATCCAGGCCGATGCCGTACTTCGCGATCACCTTGAGTCGCGGCAGCGCTGCATCGATCACCTTCGGCGTGATCGCGTCGTCGCCGTTGAGCAGCCCGTCGAAGCCTTCGCCGGCGAACAACTCGAGCAGCTGCGCCTCGGTGAGCGGGCCGCGTGCGTTGACGATCTCGAACCCGCTCGCGGCGAGGACGGCGTGGTGCGGGCCCTTGGTGTCCTGGAAGCTCGTCGTCGTCACGAGGATGCGCACGACGAGGTCTTTACCACGCAGCTCAGGGCGCCGGGCACTCGCAGACGTAGTCGCGTTGGTCGGTGCACTCGCGATCCTCGAACCCACCCCCGTCGTTGCGGAGGCAGTTCTCGGCGGCTCCACCGTCGGGCTGACCGCTGAGGAACGGCAGGAAGGTGGCGAGCGTACCGTCGACCTTGCGCCACACGTTCTCGTTCGCATCGTCGGTGATGCCAGTCCAGTCACCGAGGAACGCGGTCTGCTCGGTGGCGCTCTCGACCACCCAGAGATCCGCGTCGTCCACCATGCAAGCGAGGCGCGCGTCGTTCCAGCTGACGGCGTTCGTGCCCTCGCGGTAGGTGTTCGTGAGCCCGGTGGCGCCGACATAACGCACGTCGGAGTGACAGGCGCGGCGGACCAGCGGACCATCGCGCGGCGGGCCGTCTCCCACCAACCCATCCCCCACAGGGCCATCACCGATCGGACCATCGCTGCTGGGCTCGCCGATCTCGAACGAGATCCGACCGCACCCGATCAGCAGGATCAGCAGCAACCGGCGCACCGGATCACTCTACCGGAGTTTCGGGCGACGTCGAGAACTCGCGCGCCGGCGCGCAACGTCCGCTCGAGCACGCGGGGGATGGCCGGCGCTCGTCGAAATCGAGGCTCGGCGTCGAGCGCGTTACCGATCGGTCGTCCGTCACGAGCCGTCTACTGCTACGAGCTAGCGCAGCACCTGGCCGTCGACGAAGATCGTGGCGCCTGTCAGCACGTGAGAGCCGGCGAGGAGCTCGCGTGACTCGTGGTCGAGCCGGCTGACTCGAAGGGTCGTCAGGTGCTGGGCCTTCGGCGCGGTGACGACGGCTCGGACCTCGAGCGAGGACAGGTCGCAGTCGAGGAGGTCGAGCTCGGTCAGCGTCCACTTCGCGCGGTCCGCGAGGAGTGACGCGAGGTTGTGGGCGTCGAGGGGATAGCCGCGGAGCGACAGGTGGGTGACTCCCGCGAGGTTCGCGGAGGCCGCGAGCGAGCGAACCCCGAGTCGCCGGAGCTCCACGTCATCCGGCAGGGTCGTGGCGCCCGCGGTCAGAGCGAGCGAGCGAAGCCCCGTCAGGTACGAGCTCCGGGAGATCGCGTCGATGGCCAGCTCGCCGAGGGTCTGGATCGTGACCTCGAGTGCGCGCAGCTGGCGCAGCGCCGGAGAGGACCAGCTCGCGTGCTCGAGGAAGCCCCGCGTCACCACCCGGGTCAGGAGTGGGGCCACGCGTGCGATCTCGCCGAACTTGCGCAGCGCCTCGCCGTCGACCGACACCGCCGCGACAAAGCCGCGCTCGAAGGTGACCTCGGCGGCGTGGACCGGCGTGGTCGCGGCCGCGATCACCGACGCGGCGAACCGCTTGCCATGGTCCTCGAGCAGTCGGCGCTCCGCCGCCCGGATCTTGTGATCGTCCGGCCGTGCCGCGAGCTGGAGCTGGATCAGCTCGCCGCGCACGTCGCCGCGTGCCGTCAACGCATCGGCGTAGACCAGGCGGGGGCCATCGTCGGCCGGCGCGTCCTCGATCGCTGCGAGCAGCTCGCGCTCGGTGATCGCGCTTACCGGATCGCGCACGAGCTCGGCAACGAACGCCTTCCACTCGGCGAAGTTGCCGCGCCACGGGAGGCTCGACACGCGCGCGCGCTGGTCGGCGTCGAGCGGATGATCCACGAGCAGGGACGGGAGATCGGCGAGCCGATCGCGCAGCGGAGGGACGGTGAACTGGTGTCGCGCGAACTGCGCGCGGAGGTCGCCACGCAACGCGTTGGACGTGACGAGCTGGTCGAGATCCGCGTGCGTGGTCGCGATCACCCTGCCGTGGAACGGACGCAACGCGCTCCCGCCGACCCGCCGAAATTGCCGCTGCTCGAGCAGCCGCAGCAACTTCGGCTGGAGGCCCCACGGGATCGCGCCGAGCTCGCGCAACACGACCGTGCCACCCTCGACCTCCTCGAACGGGCCGCGCTGGATCGCGTGTGCACCGGTGAACGAGCGCCGCTCGCTGCCGAACAGCACCGTCTCGACGAGCGATAGCGGGATCGAAGCGAGATCGAGGACGAGGAAGGGCGTGCTCGGCCGGGTCAGCTCGTGCATCGCGCGTGCGAGCGTCTCGCGCCCGGAGGCGACCTCGCCGCAGAGCAGCACCGGTTCGTCGAGGGAGGCCGGCCCGTGCAATGCGGCGAACAGCGCATGCATCTCGGGCGTTGCTCGCCACCCCGCCGAACCTGACCAGCGCCATCTCAGGGCATCTGGTGCTTGCGCGCTGCGAGCATCTCGATCAGGTCCATCTTGGTGACGATCCCGATCACCTTGCGGTCGTCGTCGACCACGATCGCGACCTCGCCGCGCTCGAAGATCCGAGGCAGCTCGCTCGACGAGGCGTGCATGCCGACGGTCGACACCTTGCGCTCCATCACCTCGGCGACGATCGTGTCCTTGTTGACGCGACCCGAGACCAGGTGGTGGAGCAGGTCGCTCTCGGTGAGGATCCCGGCGAGCTTGCCGTCGTCGAGGCACGGCATCTGCGAGATCCCGTGCTGCTTGAACAGCTCCGTCGCGCGGCCGACCTTGTCGTTGAGATCGAGCGAGATGACCTCCTTGCGAGCCAGCGCGCGCACGACATCGCCGACCGTGCCGACCTCCCAGTCGCCCTTGGTGAAGCCTTGCTGGCGCATCCACTTATCGTCGGCAAACTTGCTCAGGTAGTTGCGGATCGAGTCCGGCAGGATCGTGACCACGCGCTTGCCGGGGCCGAGCTCCTTGCAGATCTGCAGCGCGGCCCATACGGCCGATCCCGACGAGCCCCCGACCAGCAGACCCTCCTGGCGGATCAGCTGGCGAGCGATCAGGAAGGAATCGCGATCGTTCGACTTGACCCAGCGATCGACGATCCGGCGATCGAGGACGTCGGGGATGAAGTCGTAGCCGATGCCCTCGACCTTGTAGCTCTTGATCTCGCCCGGGCCCGCGAGGATCGATCCCTCGGGGTCGACGCCGACGACGAGGCACTTCGGCACCAGCCGCTTGATGGCGCGCGCGACGCCGGTGATCGTGCCGCCGGTGCCGGCGGTCATCACGATCGCGTCAAGCCGGCCGCCGCACTGCTCGACGATCTCGGTGCCGGTGCCGGCGTCGTGGGCGTCGGGGTTATCCGGGTTCGAGTACTGGTCGAGGATGTGCGAGTTCGGGATCACCTCCTTGAGCCGCCTCGCGACGCCGATGTGGCTCTCCGGCGAATCCCACGCCGCCTCGGTGGGCGTCCGGATGATCTCGGCGCCCAGCGCCTCGAGCACGACCACCTTCTCCTGCGACATCTTCTCGGGCAGCGTGATGATCACGCGGTACCCGCGTGCGGCCGCCGCCATTGCAATACCGATCCCGGTGTTGCCGGAGGTCGGCTCGATCAGCGTGTCGCCCGGCTTGATCCGGCCGGACTTCTCGGCCTCGAGCAGCATCTTGACGCCGATGCGGTCTTTGACGCTGCCGCCGGGGTTCAGGTACTCGCATTTGGCGAGGAGCTCGCAGTCGTACCCCTTGGTGACGGCATTCAGGCGCACCAGCGGCGTGTGGCCGACGGCGTCGAGGATCGATGGAAGAATCTGTTCGGACATCGAGCCGCCGACTCTACTCGATCACGCGGCGCAACTCGACGGCCTCGAGCGCCGTCGCAACGTTACGGGGTGCCACGCACGAAGTAGCGCAGCTCGAACACATCGAGCGCCGGGGAGGTATCACCGTCGCTCGTGATCTCGACGAGGTACTGCGCGAACCGCTTGGGCGTCACCTCGGGCACCGTCCTGTTGGTGACCTCGACGTACGCCTCGCCCGAGCACTCCGCGGTGTCGCACGTGCGGAGCGAGACCCTGATCGCCGCCGCTTCCCCTCGCACCGTCCACGCGACACGCTCGAAGCCGACCGCATCGCCGAGCTCGCGGACCGCGGACTCGTAGCGCGACGCCAGGGCGAACGGCGCGACCCCACCGTCGTAGACCAGCGTGAGGTACGCGCTCGTGATCTCGGCCAGCAGCGCATCGGCCACCGCGTCGGTGCCGACGAATAACCAGTTCTT
The DNA here is from genome assembly GCA_031385555.1 of Deltaproteobacteria bacterium. Lineage (GTDB taxonomy): Bacteria > Myxococcota_A > Polyangia > Haliangiales > Haliangiaceae > JABFXX01. Next base: position 5,338 of record JANNBP010000133.1, read on the forward strand.
GCCGAACGTCGACAGCGGGAGCTGCACGGTGAGGAAGTCCGAGGTGCCCGCGAGATCGCCGACCTTGGCGACCGTGATGTTGGCGTCGGCGGGTGGATCGATCACCAGCGCGACGGTCGCCAGATCATCCGCGTTGAGCTCGATGGCGGCGCGCAGATCGCGCGCGGTGACGAACGAGTCCGGCACGTCGAACGTCAGGCTGCGGCTCGCCGAGGCCCCGGTGCCATCGGGGAGTGCGACCGGGGTGAATTCCTGATCCGCGAGGAATCGTGCGCCGCGCCCCATCACCGGACGCAGGTGATCGCTCGGCAGTGGGCCACCGGCGAACTGAGGGCCACTCTCGACGAGCAGCGACAGTGTCCCGCTCGGGCCACCCTTGTTGACGTCGAGGACGAGGTCGTGCCAGCCGGCCGCGAGCGCGACCGGACTGGTGGTCGTCGTGGTGTCACCGCCGAGCTCGTCGGCGAGCGCGGCTCCATCGATCCACAGCCGATGACCGTCGGGAGATCCGATCGAGAACGTGAAGTCGCCCGGGTTGTCGACGAGGAACTGCCCGCTCCATCGCACGGTGAAGCCCGTCCCGATCGGGAGCCCGAACGGATCGGTGGCGAGCGAGAGATCCTGGAGTGGATTGCGGTCGATCACCGTTCCGTCGAGATCGATGAGGTTACTGCGCTCGAACCCGTCGACGACAAGCCCCTCGCCGATCCCGTCGAACCGCACGCGCATGCGATCGGTCGGGATGTCGCGAAAGGCGGCGCCGGGAACGTTCGGCGGATCGTAGAGGAGGTCGTAGTCAAACGACGTGCCCGCGTCCTGGAACGCGCCGCGGAACCTGTGCCAGCCGGGCTGAGACACCTCGAACGTGGCGGTCGCGGGGGCGACGATATCCTCGGCGACCCGCTCGAACGGTCCGCCTGGCTGCGCGATCTCGAGGTAGCCCCGATTGTTCGCGGTGAGCTGGAATCGCCACGAGCCGGCTGCCTCGAGCTCGATCTCTCCCTCGATCAACACCGTCGCGTTGTCGGGATTCGCGATGCCGAGCCCCGGCGGGTTGGTCTGCGCGTAGTGAATTCGCAGGGAGCGCTGCACGGCCACGCCGGTGCGTGGGAAATCGGCGACGACCGTGTCGAACGGTTGGGCGGCCAGCAGGCCGTCGTAGCCAGCCACGCGGACCGCACCGGTCAGGTACGCGGTTGGTGACAGGAAGCCCTGCGGCTCGATCGTGACGTCGCCGCGGCCGGCGGACAGCTCCTCGGCCGTGTCCTCGCGCCAGAACAGCGCCTCGCTCGACGCTCCGCACACGTTCGAGACGAGGTCGCAGGTCTGCCCTGCCGGACAGGTCAGCCCCTCCCCGCACGGCAGCCCCTCAGGAGGGCTCGGCGAGAAGCACGCAGCAAGCATGCTCAGCACGACTGACCACCGCACGATCTCACGATACCAAGCTTCGCTCCCGACGGGGAAGTCTCGTGGTAATCACTCCCCCGATGTCGATTGCCCACCTCCTCGATGTGGCACGCGAGCGCATCGTCGTACTCGACGGGGCGATGGGGACGATGGTGCAGGGGCTGGGCCTCGCCGACGAGGCGATCTGGCGCGGCGAGCGGTTTCGTGACCATTCCCACCCGCTCAAGGGCTGCAACGACCTGCTCGTCCTCACCAAGCCCGACGCGATCGAGGGGATCCACCTCGAGTTCCTGCGCGCCGGCGCGGACATCGTCGAGACCAACACCTTCACGGCCACGTCGCTCGCGCTCGCCGATTACGGGCTCGAGAGCGTCGTGCGGGACCTCAACCTCGCGGCGGCTGGGTGTGCGCGCCGGGCGGCGCAGCGGGCCGAGCAGGAAGACGGCAAGCCGCGGTGGGTCGCCGGCTCGATCGGCCCCACCACCAAGACGGCTTCCTTGTCCCCCGACGTCAACGACCCTGGCGCGCGCGCCGTGACGTTCCGCCAGCTGGTCGATGCGTTCGCGGAGCAAGCGCGCGCGCTGATCGAAGGCGGCGTCGATCTGCTGCTGACCGAGACCCACATCGACACGCTCAACTGCAAGGCGGCGCTGTACGCCTTCGAGGAGCTGTTCGCCCAGGGCGTGCGGCGCGTGCCGGTGATCGCGTCGGTGACGATCCCCGATCGCTCGGGGCGCACGCTGTCGGGGCAGACGGTCGAGGCGTTCTTCAACTCGATCTCGCACGCAACTCTCATGGCGGTGTCGATCAACTGCGCGCTCGGCGCGGATGACATGCGGCCGCACGTGGCGGAGCTCGCACGGATCGCCGGCATGCCGGTGGCGTGTTACCCGAACGCCGGGCTGCCCAACGAGTTCGGCGGGTACGACGACACGCCGGAGCACATGGCGGCCGTGCTCGGCGCGTTCGCGAAGGAAGGGATGCTCAACTTCGTCGGCGGCTGCTGCGGCACGCGGCCGGAGCACATCACGGCGATCCGCGCGGCGATCGAGCACGTTCCGCCTCGCGCGGTGACCAAGCCCGCGCACCACATGCGCCTGTCGGGCCTCGAGCCGCTGACGATCACGCCGGAGACCAACTTCGTGATCGTCGGCGAGCGCACCAACGTCACCGGGAGCGCGGCGTTCCGGCGGCTGATCAAAGAAGACAAGTACGACGAGGCGGTCGCGGTCGCGCGGCAGCAGGTCGAGGGCGGCGCGAACATCCTCGACGTCTGCATGGACGAGGGCATGCTCGACGGCGTCGCCGCGATGCGGCGGTTCCTGAACCTGATCGCGGCCGAGCCCGACATCGCGCGGATCCCCGTGATGGTGGATTCGTCGAAGTGGTCGGTGATCGAGGCCGGGCTCGAGTGCCTGCAGGGCAAGGGCGTCGTCAACTCGATCTCGCTGAAGGAGGGCGAGGAGTCGTTCATCCGCCAGGCGCAGACCGTCCGCCGGTTCGGGGCCGCCGTCGTCGTGATGGCGTTCGACGAGACCGGTCAGGCAACCACGGTCGAGCATCGCGTCACGATCGCGAAGCGCGCGTACAAGATCCTGACCCAGCAGGTCGGGTTCCCGCCGGAAGACATCATCTTCGACCCGAACATCCTGACGGTCGGCACGGGCATGGAGGAGCACGACGGCTACGCCGTGTCCTTTCTCGAATCGATCGGCGAGATCAAGCGTGCGTGCCCGGGCGTCAAGATCTCGGGCGGCGTGTCCAACCTGTCGTTCTCGTTCCGCACCAGCCCGCGCGTCCGCGAGGCGATCCACGCGGTGTTCCTCTATCACGCGATCAAGGCCGGCCTCGACATGGCGATCGTCAACGCCGGTCAGCTCGCCGTCTACGAGCAGCTCGATCCGGCGCTGCGCGAGCACGTCGAAGACCTGGTGTTGAATCGCCGCCCCGACGCGACGGAGCGCCTGCTGATCCTCGCCGCGGCGTTCTCGGGCGATTCGATCCGCAAGGAAGACGAGCTCGTGTGGCGCTCCGAGCCCCTCGGCAAGCGCCTGGCGCACGCGATGGTCAACGGCATCACCGACTTCATCGATCCCGATGTCGCCGAAGCGCTGGCCACCTATCCCAAGCCGCTCGACATCATCGAGGGGCCGTTGATGGACGGCATGAACATCGTCGGCGAGCTGTTCGGCGCCGGCAAGATGTTCCTCCCGCAGGTGGTGAAGTCCGCCCGCGTGATGAAGAAGGCGGTGGCGATCCTCGAGCCGCTGATGGACGCCGAGAAGAAGGCGTCTGGCATCACGACGGCGAAGGGGAAGATGGTGATCGCCACCGTCAAGGGCGACGTCCACGACATCGGCAAGAACATCGTCGCCGTCGTGCTGCGCTGCAACGGCTACGAGGTCACCGACCTCGGCGTGATGGTTCCGCAGCACACGATCCTCGACAAGGCGACCGAGCTCGGCGCGGATCTGGTCGGCCTCTCGGGGCTGATCACGCCGTCGCTCGACGAGATGATCTCGGTCGCGACGGAGATGACGCGGCGTGGAATGAAGATGCCGCTGTTGATCGGCGGCGCTACCACCTCGGGCAAGCACACGGCCGTCAAGGTCGCGCCGGCGTACGCGGGTCCCACGATCCACGTGCCCGATGCGTCACTCGCAGTCGGCGTGATGGGGAAGTTGTTGTCGGCGGATCGCGCCACGTACATCGCCGAGGTGCAGGCGAAGCAGACGCAGGTCCGCGAGGCGCACGTCTCCGCGCAGAAGCGGCCGCTGCTCACGCTCGAGCAGGCGCGGGCGCGCAAGCCGAAGCTGGTGTTCGACGATGCGACGATCGTCGCGCCCAACTTCCTCGGGACGCGCAACCTCGAGCTCGATATCGAGGAGCTCGCGAAGTGGATCGACTGGTCGCCGTTCTTCCACACCTGGGAGCTGTCCGGCCGCTACCCGGCGATCCTCGACGATCCGAAGAAGGGCGACGCCGCTCGCAAGGTGTTCGCCGACGGCAAGGCGCTGCTCGCGAAGATCCTCGACGAGAAGCTCCTCCAGGCGCGCGCCACGTACGGGTTCTTCCGCGCAAACTCGCTCGACGAGCAGGTCGCGGTGTTCGATCCGACGACGCACGCCGAGGCCGCGCGGTTCCCGCTGCCGCGCCAGCTCGAGGACAAGGAGGTCTGCTACTCGCTGTCCGACTTCATCGCGCCGCTGGGCACGGCGAACGACTATCTCGGTGCGTTCATCGTCACCGCCGGCATCGGCACGGACGCGCTGTCCTCGATGTACGAGAAGGACAACGACGACTACACCGCGATCATGGCCAAGGCCCTCGCCGACCGGCTCGCCGAGGCGTCCGCCGAGTGGCTGCACCATCGCGTGCGCACGCTCGACTGGGGCTACGCCCCGGCGGAGCGGCTGTCGACGGCGGAGCTGCTCGCCGAGACGTATCGCGGCATCCGCCCGGCGTTCGGCTACCCGGCCTGCCCCGCCCACGAGCCGAAGGGCACGCTGTTCGCGCTGCTCGACAACGCCACCCACCACCAGGTCACGCTGACCGAGTCGTTCGCGATGTATCCGACGGCGTCGGTGTCGGGGCTGTACTTCGCGCATCCGCAGGCGAAGTACTTCGCGGTCGGCCGCGCCGGCTAGATCACAGGCCGAGGCACATCGCGGCCTTGGCCTCGCGCAGCGTGATGTCCGCGACGGCGTTCGCACGCCGCGTGTGCTCGCGCAGGAGCTCGAGTAACCGCCCATCGTCGGGGCTCGCTCGCCGGCGATCGCGGATCGGAGCGAGCACGCGATCGATCGCGGCTGCGACCTGCTGCTTGACCGTTCCATCACCGAGCCCGCCCTTGCGATAGCGAGCCGCGAGGTCCTCCGCGTCGTAGGGTAGGAACGTCCGCACGTAGGAAAACAAGGCGTTGTCGGGATCGCCGGGCTCGTCGATCGCTTGCCGCCCGGTGTATAGCTTCGCGACCTTCGCCTTGATCGTTGCGGCGTCGTCGGAGAGATAGATCGCGTTATCGAGGCTCTTCGACATCTTGTGCTTGCCGTCGGTGCCGACCAGTCGTGGCACGCGCCCGACCAGCGCCTCGGGAATCGGGAACACCTCGCGATAGGTCTGGTTGAACCGCCGCGCGACCTCGCGGCACATCTCGATATGCGCGAGCTGATCCTCGCCGACGGGTACGAGCTGGCCGCGAAACGCGAGGATGTCGGCGCACTGCCCGACCGTGTAGAGCGGGAAGCCGAAGCTGTATCGATCCGCGAGGCCTTTGGTCTCGAGCTCGTGGTTCAACGTCGGGTTGCGCATCACGCGCTGGTACGGCAACAGCATCGCGAGCAGCACCGTGAGCTCGGCGATCGCCGGGATCTCCGACTGCACGACGAACGTCGCCTGCCTCGGATCGATCCCGACCGCGAGGTAATCGCGCACGATCTCGAGCGTGTCTCGCCGGATCTCGTCCGGGCGATCCGCGCGCGTCGTGAACGCGTGGATGTTCGCGATCAGGAAGTAGCGCTCGTGAACCGTTTGCAAGCGCACGCGGTTCTCGAGCGAGCCGACCAGATGGCCGAGGTGGAGGCGACCCGTCGGGGTATCGCCGGTCAAGATTCGTTGTCGCTGGGTCATGACGCTGTCTCCGGATGCCGAGGGCTCCAGAGACGTGTCAGACCGTCGAGGAAGACCTCGGCGGCAAAGTGGAACGCAGAATCGCTACTCGCCGCCTCTTACGAGGGGCGCCACCAGCGGTGGTGTAGCGACGCGAACATGCAACGACGCTAGCACGCCGCTCGCCGGATCGGCAGCGAGGAAGCTAGCGCCGGCGTCATGGTGACGCGCGGCTCGCGATAACCCTGCGAGAACGCATGTGGTCCAGCCGCTGCAACGGTCGCGCGCTGATGACCAACCTGTTCAAAGGCTCCTTCGTCGGATTCTCGGCCGCCCTCCTGATCGCGATCGCGATGACCCTCGTCGTGGCGGGCGGGATGCGGACCACCACCCCGTTGATGCCCCTCGATCGACCGCTCGACCCGCTGCAAGCGTTCGTGATCGCGCTCGGCGCCGGGCTCGTGCCGGGCGTCGTGTTCGGCGCGCTGCTCGGCAGCCTGCGGATCAGAGGCACGCCGCGTGTGCGGGCCTTCATGTTCGTGCTCGTCGGGCTGCTGTTCGTCGGGCTGGGGATCCCGTTCTGGCCGGACCTCGCGATCTGCGCGGTTCCGATCGCGAGCCTGCACGCCCTCGTGCTCGCCGCCTGGACCCGTGCTCGATGACGGGTGGACCGTTCGGCACGGGCGTCGGACCGAGGCGCGCCAGGTTGACCACTCTTGATGCCGCACGCGCGCTAACTCGTCGACGCGTGGTGTGGTCTGTCGCCTGCACGACCGCCCCGCGTGCGGTCATCGATCAAAGGCGTGGTCGTCGGGATCTCGGTGTCGCTCGCGATCGCTCTTGCGATCGGGATCTCGATCGAGTGCGGGCACCCACCGAGCCCATCCGTCCTGGGAACCTGCCGCGCGAGCGAGGCAGTCTTCGGGCTGATCGTCCTGGGAATCCCCAGCTCGACCACCTTCGCGATCCTGCTCGCCAGGGTCGAGACGCCCGGGTTCGGCCCGTGTGCGCGGACGTTCATCTTCGTCGTCATCGCGCTGCTGTTCCTGACGCTGTGCTTGCCGTTCTGGCCAGGTCTCGTGACCTGTAGCGTGCCGATCACGATCCTCCATGCGATCGCGCTCGCGCGCTGGACCGCCCCACGCGTGGTCACGCTGCCGAAAGCGATCGTGTTGTGAACGCTCCCCTCTGTGCGCGCACGAAGGGTGCGCTCCTCGCGATCATCGCTTCCTGTGTTGTGGCCACGCTCCAAACCGTCGCTCCCCAGCCCAGCTCCGTCGAGCTTCCGCCGATGTGGTTCGAGGCGCGATCCGCCGGACCAGCGTTGCGGTTCCTCGGCAGCCTGGTGCCCGCGCTGCCGTTCTGCATCACCTACGGCATCTTCACCGGCGACCTCCTCGACGATCGAACGCCTGGTCCGATCCTCAAGGCCTTCCTCGTCGTGGTGCTCACGGTCGGGTGCTCCTGCGTGTTCATCATCGTGTCGCCGTCGCTCGGGTGCTACCTGTTCGTGACCTGCTTCCTGCATGCGATCGCGACCGCGGTGTGGAGAGCGTCGTGATCGCGAATTCAACCAAGGGCACCCTCGTCGGAGTCGCCGTCGCGGCCGTGATCGCGCTGCTACATGCCCTCGGCCCGGTCGGTTGCACATCGCAGCTCGCCTGCTGGTTCCCCGACGAGGCGCCGTATCGCTTTCTGTCGGCGTTCCTGTTCGCGCTGCCGCTCGCGATCCTGTTCGGCGGCGGCCTCGGGATCGCAGCCGACGATCTGTGGGGAGGCCTCGTACAGCGGCTGTGCGTGCTGGCCAACGAGGGCCGGCTGTTCCAGGTGTTCCTCAACCTGATCGTCAACGCGGCCCACGCAAGCACCGGGCGCATCTCTTCGAAGTCGGTCACCACCCTCGCGCGGTGACGGGCCTGTGGGGCTGCCATCGCGATGCGATCCCCGAGGGTGAGGTCGACAAGCACCAGATCCGCGTCCGCGGCAGGACCGAAGGTGAGTGGACGATCGTCGAGGTCAGCGACACCGGCGCAGGGATCGATCCCGCGATGCTCGACAAGATCTTCGAGCCGTTCTTCACGACCAAGCAGAACGGCCAAGGCACCGGCCTAGGGCTCCCGATCAGCCAAGGCATCGTTTCGGATCTCGGTGGGCGGATCGAGGTCGCCAGCACACTCGGGGTGGGCACGACCTTCCGCGTGTTCTTGCCGGCGACCGATGCCACCCCGGCATCGAAGTCCCAGCCGCAACCCGTCGTGGCGAACGCCAAGCTCCGGATCCTCGTGATCGACGACGAAGTGATCCTCGCGCGGTCTCTCGCACGCATGCTCGATCGGCACGAGGTCGATGTGGTGAACAGCGGCCGCGAGGCGCTCGAGCGATTCGCGGCGCAGAGCTACGACGTCGCGATCTGCGACGTGATGATGCCCGACATCACGGGGATCCAGCTGTTCCAGCGCCTGCGCGAGGCGAACAACCCGATCACCGACCGGTTCCTGTTGATCACCGGTGGGGTGTCCTCCACCGAGTCGCAGCGGTTCCTCGACGAGCTCGGCAGCAAGCGCTGGCTCCCGAAACCGATCCCGATGCCGGAGTTGCGCGCCCGCGTGGCGAAGCTCGGCGAGGCGATCCAGGTCACGGACCGACGCAGCGGACCTGGTCCCACAGCGGGCCGCGTCGCTGATCCTTGATCATCCCGACGAGGCGGAGCAGAGGATCGAGGTCGCGCTTGCCGGCCGCCCACAACCGCACGCGGGCCCAGCACTCGAGCCACTCGTTGGTCCACTGCAACGGTGCCTGGCAGTTCGCGGCGAGCTCGGTGGCACGGCGTTGCAGTGCCCCGTCGACGATCTCGGCGACCTTCGCCGCCACCTGATCGCGCACCGGCGCGACGTACCAGCGATTGCCGGGATAGCTCATCGGATCCGCGGGCACGCCGGCGATCGGTGCGCCCATCGTCTCGAGATCGGTGGTCTGCGTGCCGCCGTTCGCGGGCAGCGCCTGACCCTCGTTGCGCAGGTTCGACGACCAGCTCGTCTGCCAGGAGTGATGCTTGACGATGTAGTGCGCGGTGCGGATGTCCTCGCGCTCCTTGATCGCGGGCGTGTTGTCGAGCTGACGACGCGCGCGCTCCCAGTCGCTGGTGCGGGAGCGATACATGCTCTCGCTCGAGCGCGACCGCTCGCACGCGCGATCCTTCTCGGTCCGCTCGGGACAACTGCTGCAACTACCGGCCGACGACAGGGACGACTCCGCGGAGCGGCAATCCGATTCGTCGCGCCGCCAGGTCTGCTCGGCGGAGTCCTTCGACTGCTTCGCGTTGCGCTCGTCGTTGACCGCCGGCGGATAGTCCGGGTTGTCGAAGCGGATGATGCCGGCGACGTAGTCCTTCGACTCGGTGGTCTCGAACACCTGATGGTCGACCGGAGCGATCGCGATGTCGCCGATCACGGTGATCGTGGGCGCACCTTGCTTCGGCGAGCCGCAACCCGCGCGATCGGGAAGTGCACCAGCGACCACGTTGCACAGCTCCGGCAGGCTCGCGCCGGTGGTGCGGAGATCGATCGTCGCGCGCGACTTGCTGACGAACGCATCGCGGGTGGCGCGGCCACGCGAGACCAGATCGGGCGTGGGCGTCAGGCAGGTAGCGGCGGCGAGGAGCTCGGCCAGCGCGCCCGTGCGCTGGGCGTACGCCGGATGATCGGCGAGGCGCAGGAGCTGATCCCGTGCGTTGATGCGCGCGGCTTGCACCTGGTGGGTGTACGTGGCGAGCCCGATCTGCGGCGCGCGGGCCTCCTCGCAGCGCACCAGCTCGATCGCGGAATCGATCGCGGTCTGCCACGCGGGGGAATCTGCGAAGCAGCGCGCGAGATGTTGTTTGGCGGCCGCATCGGCGAGCTCCGCGGCATCCGGGTGATCGGGTGCGAGCTTGCGGATCTCGTTGACCGCGGCGAGGCACTTGTCGACCGCGTCGAGCGTGGATGCGATGTCCGTGCACTGCTTGCGGGCGGCGTCGCGGCTGCGCTGCTGCGCTCCCTGCCAGGCCGAGTCGGCGCGCTTGCAGAGGTCGCCGTTCTTCGGGTCGAACGTGCAGGCGTCGCGGAGGGCGATCGCCTCGCCGACGTAGTCCCCGCGGGTCCGTGCGGCCTCGGCACGGGACAAGGCCTGATCTCGCGCCACGTTGGGCGCACAGGCCACGAGGGCCAGGAAGACACAGACCAGGCGCGACATCGGCGCGACACTAGTTGAGAGACGCATCCGAGGCCAAGCCCGACGTGCAACCGCCCGATCGCCCTCGTGTCTGGGGGATATGACCGACGCTGAACAGGTCGATCTCCTGGACACCCGAGGCCGGGTGATCCGCCTCGCCATCTCCGCCGTGGCCGGGTTCGTGCTCGCGTTCGTGGTGTTCGGGCTGGTCCGCATGGTGGCGGTGGCGCCCAATGGCGACCCGATCAGCAAGCTCGGTGGGATGGAGCTGGCACTGGGCTTGTTCCTCGTGTTCACGGCGATCGTCCAAGCAGTTCTGACGAAGCTCGCGCGCCTCCGTCGCGATTGAACGCGCAAGGGCGGCGTGCAAGGGTCCCCTGGATGTCGAGGCCTGTCGCTGTCGTTATCATCGCCACCCTGGTCGCCGCGTGCGGCCCTTCCGCCAGTCCACCTGCGAAGCCCGCACCGCCGCCGGTGGAGCCGGTCGTCGAGACCGCGCCAACCCAGCCGCCGGTCGTCGCCGAACCGAAGATCGAAGATCCGTACCTGTGGCTCGAGGAGGTGATGGGCGACAGGTCGCTGGAGTGGGCGAAGGCTCGCAACGCGGCGACCAAGGCCGAGCTCGAGGCAATTCCCACGTTCGCGGCGAACCGCGATCGCATTCGCGCGATCCTCGATTCGAAGGACAAGATCCCGTACGTCTCGAAGATCGGCGCGCACTACTACAACTTCTGGAAGGACGCGCAGAACCCGAAGGGCGTGCTGCGCCGGACGTCGCTCGCGGAATTCAAGAAGCCCGCCCCGAAGTGGGAGGTCGTCCTCGACGTCGACGTGCTCGGTGCGAAGGAGAAGCAGAGCTGGGTCTACAAGCAGTTCAGCTGCCTGTATCCCAAGTACGACCGCTGCCTCGTCGGGTTGTCATCGGGAGGTGGTGACGCGACGGAGATCCGCGAGTTCGACACCGTGAAGAAGCAGTTCATCGCGGGCGGCTTCACGGTGCCCGCGGCGAAGACGCGGATCGGCTGGAAAGATCGCGACACCGTCTACATCGGCACCGACACCGGCGCGGGGTCGATGACCACGTCGGGTTATCCGCGCCAGGTGCGCGAATGGAAGCGCGGCACCAAGCTCACCGACGCTCCGGTGATCTTCGAGGGCGAGGCCACCGATGTGTCGGTCACCGGCTCGCGGACCTGGGAGGGCGGCAAGCCCGTCGACTTCATGCATCGCGGGACCTCGACCTATACGTCGGAGCTATTCTTTCGCGAGGCGAACGGCACGCTGACGAAGGTCGACAAGCAGCCCGACGCCGGCGTCGGCGTGTGGAAGACCTTCCTGACCTTCAAGCTGCGCAGCGACTGGACGATCGGCGACAAGACGTGGCCCAAGGGCGCGTACCTCGTGATTCCGCGCGCCGCCTGGGCGGCTGGCAAGCGCACCTTCACGATGCTGTTCGAGCCCGTGGCGAATCGCTCGCTGGGCGGAGTCACCGAGCTCGCGAGCGGGCTGGTGTTCAACGAGCTCGAGGACATCAAGCCGAAACTCTCGGTGTGGAAGCCGGTCGGCGGAACGTGGAAGAAGTCGGCGTTCGGCGTCAGGGTCGCCGACGGCATCACCCGCGTGAACGTCTCCGCGATCGAGCCGTACAGTGGCAGCGACGACTACTTCCTCGACTACACCGACTTCCTGACGCCGTCGACGCTCGCGATCGGCGGGCTCGGCAAGCAACCCACGGTGCTCAAGCAGGGGCCGACGTTGTTCGACGCGAAGGGGCTGGTCGCCACGCAGCACTTCGCGACGTCGAAGGACGGCACCAAGGTCCCGTACTTTCAGATCGCGCGCGACAACACGCCGCTCGACGGCACCAACCCGACGCTGCTCTACGGCTACGGTGGCTTCGAGATCTCGCAGCTGCCCGGGTACAACCCGGTGGGCGGCGCGATGTGGATGGAGCGCGGCGGCGTCTACGTGATCGGCAACATCCGCGGCGGTGGCGAGTACGGCGCGGCGTGGCACCAGGCGGCGAAGGGTCACAACCGGCAGCGCGCCTACGACGACTTCGCGGCGATCGCCGAGGATCTGATCAAGCGCAAGGTCACGCAGCCGGCGAAGCTCGGCATCCACGGCGGCTCGAACGGCGGCCTGCTCACCGGCGTGCTGTTGACGCAGCGGCCCGAGCTGTTCGGGGCGGTGGTGTCATCGGTGCCGCTGCTCGACATGAAGCGCTACCACAAGCTCCTCGCCGGCGCGTCGTGGATGGAGGAGTACGGCGATCCGGAGAAGCCCGAGGACTGGGAGGCGCTGGCGAAGTACTCGCCGTACCAGAACGTGCAGCAGGGCAAGCCGTACCCGCGCGTGCTGTTCACGACGTCGACGCGCGACGATCGCGTGCACCCGGGTCACGCGCGCAAGATGGTCGCGCGCATGCTCGAGCAAGGGCACGACGTCCTCTACTACGAGAACCTCGAGGGCGGTCACGCGGGCGCGGCCGACAACGAGCAGGCGGCGTTCATGTTCGCGGCGAACTTCACGTTCTTCGCGAAGCAACTCGGACTCCGCTAGCGGTACCGTGGAGGCGGGTGAGCAAGGAGCATGTCGATCCACTGGAGGAAACGCACGCCGAGTCGATCCGACCCGGCAAGCTCCTCGCCGGTGCGCCGATCGGCGGCTACGAGCTCCAGCACGTCCTCGGCGAGGGCGGCATGGGCGTGGTGTGGTGCGCACACGACCCGCTGCTCGATCGCACGATCGCGATCAAGGTCCTGAAGAGCCGGGACGTCGCCCCGGCGATGCGCACGCGGTTGCTTCGCGAAGCGCAGGCGATGGCGGCGATCAAGCACCCGAACGTGCTGACCGTGCACCGCGTCGGCACCGAGGCCGATCGCGACTACATCGTGATGGAGCTGGTCGACGGCGGCCCGCTCGATCACTGGCTCGCGTTCGGACCGCCGGATGCCGAGGTGATGGAGGCGCTGCTCGCCGCGGGTCGCGGGCTCGCCGCGGCGCACGCCGCGGGGCTGGTGCATCGCGACTTCAAGCCGAACAACGTGCTGCGCAGCAAGGACGGTCGCGTGCGGGTCACCGACTTCGGGCTCGCGCGCAGCCTCGGCGAGGACTGGGCGGCACCGATCGGCGCCACCGGCTCGCTCGATCCCGACGCACGGGTGACACCGACGTCTCGCGACAACGTGCTCGATGCCGCGCTGACCAAGACGGGGGCGTTGATCGGCACGCCGGCGTACATGGCACCCGAGCAGTTTCTCGGCGCCGAAACTGATCCCCGCACCGATCAGTTCGCGTACTGCATCACCGCCTGGCAGGCGCTGACCGGGGCGCGCCCGTTTCATGGCCGCACGCTCGACGAGCTTCGCCAGGCGGCCAACCAAGGTGTCACGGCGGTGATCGCCGAGCTCGGCAAGCCGATCCGCAGCGTGCTGACGCGTGGCCTCGACCCCGATCCGGCGAAGCGGTGGCCCGACATGGCCACACTGCTGCGCGAGCTCGAGCGCGCCGGGCGACCACCGAAACCGAAGTGGCCGTGGATCGCCGGTGGGGCCGTCGCCGCGATCGCGCTCGCGCTCGTCGCGTACAAGGCGACCCGCCCCACCGCCGAGCCACCGTGCGAGCCGGTCGAGACTGCGTGGGGTGACGCGATCAAGGTCTCGCTCCCCGAGCATCCACAGCTCGCCGCGACGCTCGACGATCACCGGCGCCGATGGATCGCGACCTACGACCAGACGTGCAAGACCGCTCGCCCCACGGGTCGCCTCGACTGCCTGCGTGCGGTGCGGAGCCGGATCGCCGCGGTCTCGGCCGTGCTCGCGAAGGATCCGTCCACGCGCGCGGCGATCGATCCGGCGTTCTATCTCGCACCACCGGAGTCGTGCACCGTGAAGGGTGCGGTCCCGCTCGCATTTCCCGACGACGATCGCGTGATCACCGCGCTCGCTCGTTCCATCGTGATGCCCGATGCCGACGCGAAGGCCGCGGGTTGGGCGCCGCTGCTGCCGCTCGTCGCCGTCACCGAGGGTATGCGACGCGTGCGCGAGGGTGAGGTCGCCGGTGGGCGCGCGCTGCTCGCGGGTGCGGTCGCCGAAGCGACCGACCTGCGCGTCGCCGCGTTCGCGCGCCTGGGCCTGCTCGCCGCGTCGCTGAAGGAGCTCGTCGCTCCGGACGCCGGCAGCAAGCCCGACGCGATGCACGAGGAGCTCGCGAAGCTGCTGACCTATGCGCGCTCCGCGATCAAGGCCGCCGGGGACGAGCCGGTGATGACCGGGATGCTCGCGTACCTCGAAGCCGAGGCGCTCGCCGATCTCGCGGAGCGGTCGCGCAAGACGTCGCTCGGCGATGCGATCGCGCGGGCCGGCGAAGCGCGCACGCTGTTCGAGACTGCCGGCGATCCGCGTCGTGCAGCGCAGGCCGCGGCGCTGGTCGCCGAGCTCCATCTCCGTCGCGGTGACGCGGCCACGCTCGGTGATGGCGAGTTCGCCGCGCGTGCTGCCGCCCAGGCCCTCGAGCGCGTCAAGCTACCTGGGATACCGCTCCTCGAGCGGGCGCTCGCACGGATCGCCTTCGCGCGCGGCGATCTGGCGGCGGCGCATCGGTCGTTCGATCGCGTGGCGTCGTTGCCGGCGATCACCGGCACCTCGATCTCCGGCATCGTCGTCGGTCCCGATGGCAGGCCGGTGATGAACGCCCTGGTCGTCGCCTGGGTCGGCGAGCTCCACGGCGATCCCTCGCGCGCGTTCACCGAGCGCGCCTTCGATGGCGAGGTCGTCGAGACCGGTGCCGAGGGCAAGTTCACCGTCCACCTCCGCCTCGGGACCGCGGTGATGGCCGAAGCCGCCAATGGTGCGCTGCGCTCGACCCCGATCGCGCTCCCCACCTCGTCGGGCGTCACGCTCCAGCTCTCGCCGACCGGCGAGGCCAGCGGGCGCATCGATGCGATCGTCACCGCCGGGGTCGATGCCTACGCGAGGCTCGCGATCCGCGACACGTTCTGGACGGTCCACGCGCCGATCAACAACGGCACGTTCCGCGTCGGCAACCTGCCGCCGGGCGCCTACCAGCTCGGGGCGATCGGTACCGCCGGCACCGCGACCCGCCGGATCTCGTCCGGCACCGCTACGATCTCGATCAACGATGGCTCGGTGACGACCAAGAAGCTCGTGTGGCCCGGCGGTCGCGCGATCGATGTCGTCGTGCGCGGCGCGGTCGGGCCCGGTGCGACGGCGTGGCTCGTCGACGCGGCGATGGCCACACGGTTCAAACGGCGCGACGATCTCGACGTCGTCGCGGCCACCTCCTTCGAGAGTGTCTGGAGTCCGCTGATCCCGATCGGCTCGCGGACGACGGACGCGGGTCGTGCGCACTACGTCGCCGGTGCACACCACGCGATCTTCGTCGGGGACTACACCTCGATCGCAGCGTGCGTGTCGCCGACCTCCGACCACGACGCCGCCCTCACCTGCCAAGCCCTCGACCCCGACGCCAACGCCGTCGCCCTCGATCTCCCGTAGCGTTGATCGGGGACAGGATCCGGGGTCGCAAGCTCCCGAGATCGAAGGCGATTTCCGAGCGAACGTAAAATCGGCAGTTGCAGTAGTGCTGCGGTAGATCGGGGACAGGATCCGGGGTCGCAAGCTCTCGAGATCGAACGCGATTTCCGAGCGAACGTAAAATCGGCTCCAGGTTGCAGTAGGAGCACTGCAATTGGCGGTTTTACGTTCGAGGCTGGACGCGAAACGATCTCGCGACGTTGGAGGGGTAGATCCTGTCCCCGATCTACGAGCGGTCCGATCTGCAAGCGGTCCCGATCTGCAAGCGTGCGAGCTCGCTAGAGCGTCTTGAGATACTCGATCACGGCGGCGCGCTCGACGGGCGTCAGCTTGTCGCCGAACGTGTGGCCGCCGTTGCCGTAGCCCGGCGCACTCGTGTCGTAGATCCAGCGCACGTTCGCGTCGTCGGCGGGCGCGCGATTCGGCCAGCCGACGGCGGCGAGATCGTAGGCATCGCGACCGCGCACGATCGCGGCCTTCGAGAGTCGCAGCGAGCTGTCGAGCAGCGCCGCGAGGTTCGGGATCGAGCCGTTGTGGAGATACGGCGCGGTGGCCCAGACACCGTCGAGTGGCGGCGGGACGTAGCCCATACCCGGCTCGAGTCTCGACAGCTCGCCGTAGAACGAGCTGTTGAACCACTGGGTGAACGGCGCCGCGAACTGGCCCGCGTGCTCGGCGAGCTTCGGATCGGTGCCGACCTTGTCGAGCGGCACGATGCGGCTCTGGTACGTCCCACCGTCGCCGTACGTGCCGTGGCACTTCGAGCACCGCGCCACGAACGTCTGCTTGCCATCAGCAGCGAGCGTGGCGTCGACCTTGCCTGGATATTTCGGCGCCTCGAGTGTCATCAGGTACGCGCGGATGTCGGGGAAGTACGCGTCGATCGCCTTCGCCTGCGCCACGTCGTCGACGCACAGCACCGACGCCGTCATCATGATCCGTGCCTGATCACCGCGACCCGCACCGGTGTGGAACATCGCGCTCTTCTTCTTGAGCAGCCACCACGCCGGCACGTCGACGGGAATCGCCTCGTCCTCGACGGGGAGCAGCGGCTCGTCGGACCACGCGAGCGTCTTCGGATCGCGATGCGCGAACAGCACCGCCGCGATGTGATCGGCCGGGTTCGCACCCGCGCTGCGCGTCTTGATCTTCTCGAGCGCACGCATCCGGCCCGCCATGCGAGCGACCTCGTCGCGCTCGGCCCCCTGCACCATCATCCCCGCCATCGCGACCGGCGTTGCCGAGCCCTCCATCGCGAAGTCGGTCGACACCTCGCCGAGCCCGATCACGAGCTTGCCCTGCAGGAACGCCGCGTGACAGCCGAGGCAGTTCGCGGTCACCACCTCGACGCCCGCCGCCGTCTTGCCCGGGTTCATGAAGTACGGCAGGTCGGCGCCCCGCGGCCGCTCGATCCGCGTCGCACCCGCCATCGCACGACCGAACGTGTTCCACAGCGAGCGCGGGATGCCGCAACCCACGTAGCCCTCGCCGATCAGCGCCTCCCACCCCTTCTTCGGATCGCCGGGCCGTTGCGGTGACGGCGGAATCGCGTCGTCGGTCGCGACGGGCGGCACCGCAACCATCGGCTCGGCCTTGCGGGCATCACCACCGCACGCCGCGATCAGGAGAACCAGGAGCGTCGCTCTCACGGCCCTACTGTGCCGCAACTCGGCCCCGCGTCCCGTGGATTTTTCGTGCAGCGAGTACACTGCGGCTCGTGCGAGCGCTGATCCGCGACGTCTCTCCAGCCTTCGCGGAGGCGCTGTCGGCGAACCCGCAGCCGATCGATGTCGCGCTCGCGCAGCGGCAGCATGCCGCGTATCGCACGGCCCTCGAGGCGTGCGGCGCCACCGTGATCCGGATCGCCGGTGAGGCGCGCTACCCCGACTGTTGCTTCGTCGAGGACACCGCCGTGGTTATCGGTGGCCGCGCGTTGATCACCCGCCCCGGCGCGGTGTCTCGGCGAGGCGAGGTCGCGGCGATCGAGCAGGCTCTCCGCGATGCCGGCTTCGATATCGCGACGATGTTCGAGCCTGCCACCCTCGACGGCGGTGATTGTCTGCGGCTCGGCTCGACGATCTATGTCGGGCATAGCGCGCGCACGAACACCGAGGGCATCGCGGCACTCGCGGCGGCCTTCCCGGACATGACCATCACCCCGCTGGAGCTCCCGCCGAACGTGCTGCACCTCAAGTGCGTGGTGTCGCCGCTCGATCACGAGCGCGTGCTGCTCGCCGATCGCACGATCGAGCGCTCGTTGTTCAAGCACGCGGTGATCGTGCCCGCCGGCGAGACCTACGCCGCGAACTGCGTCGCGATCGACGGTCACGCGATCGTCGCCGACGGGTTCCCCGCGACCCGCGATGCGCTCGTGCGCGCCGGCCTGACCGTGCATCTCGTCCCCACCTCGGAGGTTCGCAAGGCCGACGGCTCGCTGACCTGCCAGTCCATCGTGTTCACGTGATCGATCGCCGCTGCCACCAAGCGAGGCGTTCGACCGCGGCGACGCGTCAACGCGCAGCGGGCTTCTGGTCATGACCGATACGCGGCGCGATCGCTGGGAGGCCGCGTACTCCGCGCGCGCGCGCGAGCACTGGACACCCGAGCGCACCGCTGCCCTCGCCGACGGCAAGCGGCTCGCGATCCTGCCCGGCGAGGCGCCTGCCCTGCTCCGCGCGCTCGGCCTGCTCGATGGCGACGGCGCGCTGCCACCCGATCGCGCCCGCAAGTTCTTCCAGATCAATCACCTCGTCCGCCTGATCGAGCTGCCGATGACGGCGCTCCACGCGGCACACGCCACCGTCCGAGTCGTCGACGCGGGCTGCGGCCGTTCGTACCTCACGCTGCTGCTCGCACATGTCGCGAAGCAACGCGGCGTCGGCATCGACGTGCTCGGCATCGATCGCAACCCCGCGCTGATCGAGGAGTGCCGCCGCCGCACCGCGCTCGCCGAGCTCGACGACGTCGTTCGTTTCGAGGCCCGCCCCGTCGACGACCCAGGCGAGCTCGGCGAGGTCCATGCCGTGGTCGCGCTGCACGCCTGCGATACCGCGACCTGCGATGCGATCGCCCTCGGCGTCGCCGCCAACGCCTCGGTGATCGCCGTCGCGCCGTGTTGTCAGGCGGAGCTCGCGCGCAGCTGGAGCGAGCTCGAGCACACCACCGGTGGCTTCGCCCCCGTGTGGAGGGCACCGCATCTTCGCCGCGAGATCGCCGCGCACATCACCGATGCGATGCGGATGACGCTGCTCCGCGCCGCGGGCTATCGCGTCAGCGTCGCCGAGCTCGCGAGCGAGCACACGAAGAAGAACACCTTGCTGCGCGCCGAGCGCGACGACGTGGATCGCGATGCCGCGCGTGCCGAGTACGCCGAGCTCGTCGCGACCACCGGTGGCCGCGGCCTCCACCTCGCCAATCGCCTGCTGCGCTAGGTGGGGACACCAGGACCGGACGACGACCGTCGACTCCGATAGTTCGCGCCACGATACCTTCGGCCGATCACGACGCCGTGGTCGACGACGAATCGCTGCCTGCTTAGGGTCTCCGCATGCGAGACCTGGAAGGCAAGATCGTCGCGATCACCGGCGCGAACATCGGCATCGGCCGTGCCGTCGCCGAACAACTGGCCGCACGCGGTGCGCGCTTGCGCTTGCTGTGCCGCTCGCTCGACAAGGCCGCACCGGTCGTCGAGGCGCTGAAGCTCCAGACCGAGGTGGTCGCCATCCCCTGTGATCTCGGCTCGCTGACGAGCGTGCGCGAAGCGGCCGCCGCCCTCCTCGCCCGCGACGAACCCTTGCACGTCCTCGTCAACAACGCCGGCGTCGGCGGCCAGAAGGGCCAGACCACCGACGGCTTCGAGCTGCACTTCGGGGTCAATCACCTCGGCCACTTCCTGCTCACCACCTTGCTGCTCGATCGCCTCAAGGCCTCGGCACCGGCGCGCATCGTCCACGTCGCGAGCGGCAGCCACTACAAGGCACGCGGCATCTCCTGGGAGGCCGTGCAGCAGGCGACAAGATCGGTGAGCGGCTTCCCCGAGTACACGGTGAGCAAGCTCGCGAACGTGCTGTTCAACGCGGAGCTCGCGCGCCGGCTCGAGGGTAGCGGCGTCACGAGCTACGCCGTCAACCCCGGCCGGATCGCCACCAACATCTGGCAGCGCGTGCCATGGCCGCTTCGCCCGCTGCTCAAGCTGACGATGTGGTCTTCGGAGCGCGGTGCGTATTCGGCGACGCGCGCGGCGACGGACCTCGTGGGCACCGGCGCCTACTTCGACAAGTTCGCCGCCCGCAGGCCGGCGAGCACGCCCGCCCAGGATCTCGCACTCGCTCGCGACCTGTGGTCACGCAGCGAGCAGTGGACACAGCGGTAGGTTCAGCAAGGGCAGCCGTGGAACGCGATGGCGAGCTGGTCGTACTGCTCGCCCTTCGCGGTCGCGAGCACGTTGGTGAGTCCGAGCCAATCCTGACCGAGCAGTTCGAGGTCGCCATCGTTGTCGACGTCGAGCATCCGATCGATCGAGTACAGCGAGCTGATCCGCTCCGCGTGCATCAGCACGAGGGTGCCGTTGCGACCCACCCGAAACAACGACCACACGTTGATGTCGGGACCACCACACCCTTCGCGGAGCGCCGCATGGAGACCGACGAAGATCTGCCCGGTCGTCGGATGGCGACGCACCATGGCGTTGACCGTGCCGTGCTCGAGCCACGAGCCCTTGCCGTAGTCGGGGCTGTCCGCGCCGGCCTTCGTCCATTCGGCTTGCGCCTCCTCCGCCGCGGCCGTCGTCAGCAGGGCGCTGGTCGCCTGATCGACGAGGTCCGGGCGCTCGATCGCCTCCAGCAGGGCGATCGAGGCGAGCGACGCATCGCGCGCATACAGCGCCTCCTCGCAGCCCTTCATCTCGAGCCGCGCCGCGAGCTGCGACGTTCCCGCCTTCGCCGCGGTCTCGATCGTCCACGTCTCGTCGTCGAGCCCCGCGTACGCCGGCGTGCCGATCGCGCGCGTGACGACCGCGAAGTTCTTCACGGTCGCGGTGCAGCCCCCATCGACCTCGAACGTCTTGGACTCCCACCCGCGAAACTTCGCCGGCAGGTTCGCAACGGCAACGACGGCAACGGTCGACGCGTCGTCGACCAACACACGCTTCCCGTGCCTGGGCTCGTCGTCCGACAGCTTGATGTACGTGTCGTTGCCGATCCGGAACGCGAACAGCACCTGGTTGCTCGCCGCGCGGGGCGGCGCCGGCTGACGAACCGCGACCGCCTCGCTGATCTTCACCGGCAGCGCGGCCTCTTCGAGCACCAACGGCAACGGCTGCTCGGCGACGATCTGGGCCGACTCGTGCGACGCCCACACCACGGTGGCGAGTAGTCCGAAGGTCGCGGAGACAGCGATCAACTGGGGAACACGCGTGGACACGGCGAGCGGCATGCACCCCAGAACTGCAACCGCTGCACCACCGGATCACCCCAATGGCTATGCCTAGTTCCGGCCTTTGTCGCCGTGGGGACACGCTCAGCGAGGCTTGAGTACGCCCGAGGCGCGAAATGCCGACATCCAGCCCGCGACGGCATCGCTGGTCATCTCGTCGAGCACGTCACGGCGCGAGGCAAAGTGCACCCGCTTGCTCGAGGTCGCCGTCACCTGCTTGGTCCACACCACGCGCCCGGTCGCGAGCTCGACGATCGAGAACGTGCCGACCAGCCGGCCGTCGTACCACCGGCACAGCGCACGGCGGGGCTCGGCGATCCCGAGCTCGTCGATCACCAGCTCCGCGCGATGCGTGGGGGCCGCGCGATCGACGCCATCGATCGGGATCACCTTGAACGAGCGCAGCGCGACCAGCTGCTCGTGGATCGCGGTCGCGGCCGTCAGCCCCGCGGTCGACGTCGGCTTGCTCCACGCGAGCACCGCGGGGCCCGGTGCGGTACCGAGGATCTGCGGCACCAGCTCGGACGGCGCCTTCGCGAGCGTGGTTGCGTTGATCTTCGGTAGCTCGATGCGCCGCCACGACGTGCCCGTCTTGACGTCGACCAGCGTGCCGAACAGCGTCAACGTCTGACCCTCGGGCACCACCGCGAGCGACAGCACGTACGAGGCGTCGAGCTTGCTGCCGAGCGCCGCGAGACACGGCAGCGTCGTGCACTCGGTGTCCTCGTCGTGCGTGACCGTCTGGATCCGCTTGGTGTCGTCGAGCGCGACCAGCAGGCGCGCATCGAAGGCACGCGCGACATCGACGCTGATGGAGTGGGTCGGCGCGAGTGGCAACACGAGCACCTTGTGTCTCGTGTCCGCACGGGCGACGCTCGCAAGGCAGAGCAGGACGACGACGAGAAGACGCATGCCGCTAGAGTGACGCGGCAACGCGGGATCCACCGGCGGTACCTTCTGGCAATCTCGAGCGCACAGGTGAGGTGAGAAACGCGTGAAGCGTCACCCGCGCAGCAGGCGTTCGACGCTGAGATCGAGCCGGCTGCGCACCACGCGGATCACGCTCTCGACCTCGTCGCCCGACTCGACCTCGCGCAGGAACGTGCTCCTGAACGATGGCGTGCTCAGTGCACGAGGCAGACGACGACGTGGCGATCGGTGATGTCGGCGCGACGCGACAACCCGCTCGCGGCATCCACGACAGCTGCGTAGCGCAGGTTCGACGCATCGAGCTTCGTCCCTGCAGACCAGATCGGCGAGGACAACGACAAGCCGGAGGCCAACCCATTGCCGACCGCACGCACCAGCTCCGCCTCGCGGGGCAGCTCGTACCCGCGGCGACGACACAGGTTGCCGGCGGTGGCTTGATCGCTGCTCCGATCGGCGATCACCCACGTGCGGCGGTGATCGTCGACCCAGATGGGAGGCGCCTGGTCGGCCTCTGTGCTCGGGGTGAAGGGAATCCCGACGCCGAGCACGGAGGCGATCCGGGGGAACAAGGACGCCCAGGCATCCCGCTTCACCGTCCCGTTGGGATTCGCCAACGATCCGAGCGTCTGCCGCAGCCCGTAAAGCCGCGGCAGGCGCTGGGACAGCTCATCGGGACGTAGCCCGAGCTCCGCTGCGGCGGTAGCGAGATCGAGCTCCGCTTCGTACCGCGTGGTCAACGCCGTGATCGGCTCGTCAGCCGGCAGGCTGGGCTTCGCACCGATCACAGCGAGTGCACGCGTGAAGCGCGCACGATCCTGGTCGTACAACCGCGTCATCACCGCAGCCACCGGATGGAGGATTCTCACATGGTCGACCACACCGCGCTCCAGCGTTGCATCGCGCAGTTGATCCGGTTTCGGGATGATGCCCGCTGCGTGGCACCCCATGCACGACACCGCGTTCTCGACGGCACGGTCCGGTCGCCGCGGATCGCTCACGATCGTCTGCGGCGCGCGATCGATCCGCTTCCCGGTGCGGTCGACCAGCATGTACGCCTGAAAGCCATCGGGTAGGTTGAAGATGATCTCGCCGCCGGCGGGGACGAAGTCGATCGGATGCTCGAACACGTTCTCGCGGCCGAGGTTCGACGCGAAGTCGTAGCTCCGCCAGTACGCACCGAACCGCGTCGCGTGGCGCTCGATCACGCGGTTGTTGACCGACACGCCGGAGCGATTGAACGCGGCGCGCGCGACCTCGGCGCTGCGAAGATCCTGCGCGAGATCGATGCCGAGGCGGCGCGCGAGCTCGGCCTCGGTGTCGGGCAAGCCGAGCAGCTGGTGATACAGCGGTCCGCGCGACGCCGTCGCGACGAACCAATCGGCACGCAGTGCCTCGGGTATGCGCCCGCGGGCGACACCGTACGGATACTGCGCGCGGATCGCATCCCACTGCGTCGCGCTCCAGCCGAGCTCGGACAGATCGATCCGGAACAACGTGCGCTCGCGATCGATCGCGACCAACTGCGGTGGCTTGGCGGACCACGTCAGCGAACCGAGCAGCGTGGCGAGTGCCGTGCGATAGCGCTCGAGCTGCGCGTCGGTCGCGCCGGCGTTCGCGAGATGGACGAGCGAGAACCACCGGATCTGCGTGCCGGCCCTCGCGGCATCGGCGACGAGTACGCGATCGACGTCGCGCCAGTTGCGTTCCTTCGTGGTCGGCATGCCATCGATCCACGTGCGGAGCGCGGCGATCTCTACCTTGCTCGGTCGCGCCTCGACGGTCTCCGGTGGCATCTCGCCGGCCTCGATGCGCTGGAGGATCTGGGAGCGGTTCGCATCGCCGGGGACGAGATAGCCCTCGGTGATCAACCGCTTCGTGTCGGTGATGTAGCCGAGGTCGCCCTCGGCCTTCGCCTGGTGGCACTTCGCGCAGTACGTCTGCAGCACCGCCGCGCCGCTGATCTCCTGATCCGCGCGCGCGGACGAGCACGCGGTCAGCGCGGCAAGCGCCGCGGCAAGGAGGAGACGCATCGCGTCCAGGATGCCCGACGCGGGCGAACCTGCTCGTCGGATCACGCGAGTGTCACGTGGCGCTGCCGTGGTTTGCCGCGCTACGCTTTGCCTCGGTGCGAACACTCTTGCTGCTGGCTGTCGTCGCGTGTGGGAACGCATCGCGCGATCCGGCGCCCGGGAGTGGCTCGGGAAGTGATTCCGGACATGCGCCACCGCCGGTCGTCGACACCTGGCCGGGCGACTGGACCGACGAGTGGATCAACCGCGAGGGCAAACGGTTCGCCGAGGACGACGCGTATCGCCGCGCGGCGCTCGAGAAGTCGCTCGTCAACCACAGCAACACCTACTCGCAACAGCGGCTCGGTGCGTACGGTCTCGTCGAGCGAGGCTGGGACGTGCTGCCCGTGTGGAACCCACGGTCCGCCCCGGTCACCGCGGAGCTCGCGGCGCAGCTCGAGCGCGGTGAGATGCCGTCGGTCGAGGCGCGCGCGCCGCTGTGGGACGGCAAGGTCCCGACGACGATGGCGGGCTGGGCCGCGCTCGGCAAGCGCGTGTTCTTCGAGTATCCGATGCGCTCCGAGGTCTTCATGGAGTGGGGCTTGATGAAGCGGTCGCTCGCGGATCAAGTCGGCGTCGAGCGCACGGCCGACGGTGCCCTCCCCGGGCTCGTCGTGTTCGCGAACGTCGACGGCCGCACGCGGGTCGGCATCACCTGCGCGATCTGTCACTCGACGATCCGCGAGAACGAGCTCGTCGTCGGTGCCGCGCGCCGCCGCTTCGACTACGGCAAGCTCCGCCTCGAGTTCTTCGCCGACACCAAGGCCTTCGTCGAGCCCGAGCTCGCGCGCCGGATGGGGACGTGGGGTCCCGGTCGCGCCGATGTCACCGAGGACAACGACGAAGATCCGGTCGCGATCCCCGATCTCTGGGGCCTCCAGAGCGAGCAGGTGCTGACGCAGGCCGGGACGATCGCGCACGGCTCGCCGCTGTCGCTCGCGATCCGCCAGGACACGCAGCTCACGCACTCGAACCACCAGCGCGTGCGCCCGCCGCGCGAGCTCGCGTGGGCCCTCGCCGTCTACCTCTACACGCTCGAGCCACCGCCGCCGTCGCCACGCGGCACGTTCGCGCAGCTCGTCCGTGGTGCCGGCTTGTTCTCCTCGCAGGGCTGCAACACCTGCCACGCCGGCGCTGCCTACGAGGGCCGCCCGATCCCGCACAAGCGCGTCGGTACCGATCCCGCGCTCGCCACCGGCCAGGCGCGCGGCACTGGCACCTACCGGGTCGCGCCGCTGCTCGATGTCGTGCACGCCGCTCCGTATCTCCATCACGGTGCCGTCCGCGATCTCGACGAGCTGCTCTCGACCAAGCGTCTCGCCGCCGACTTCGACGGCAAGCTCGGCAAGGGTGCTATCCCCGGCCACACCTTCGGTACCGACCTCGCCGCTGACGACCGCGCCGCCCTGATCTCGTTCCTCGAGATTCTCTAGGGACTGTCCTCAGATCCTTAACTTCCGATCTGTAAGTCCTCGAGTTGACTCGTTCCAACGGGGACGGTCCTCACGAACGCCAGTCACGAGCGGTATCAGCTCGGCGCAACGTCGCCGAGCACGGAAACGAGTCCCTGATGAGCGTTCGTGAGGACCGTCCCCATTCGCAGAAGGAATTCCGACCGTTTGGCGATCGGAAGTTAAGGATCTGAGGACAGTCCCTATCGGAGCGTGACGACGTCTGCTTCCTATCGGAGCGTGACGACGTCGGGTTGCATCACGACGGGCGCGATCGTCTGCTTGTCGAGCGAGTGATCGGTACCACCGGCGTCGATCACGACGTGCAGGTGATACCGCTTCGACTGCGCTTCCATCCGACCGCCGAGCTTCTTCCAGTCCGGCGCGACGAGCGCGTAGCTCGCGGACAGCGGCTTCGTGGGCTCGAGCGTCTGATCCCACTTCTCGTAGCCACTGCCATTCCAGCGCATCGGCATGCGCGGCGTCAGGTCCTGGATGTACTTGCCATTGCCGTCGAGCAGCTCGACCTTCTTCACCGTCACCGTCGCCGCGTGATCGGCGCTGAACGAGATTTGCATCGAGGTCTGCGAGCAACCGCGATACACCGCCGTACCAGCCGACCTCGCCGGCGCCTCATTGGCTTCCTGGCCCGCAGCTTCGCGACGCTCGGCCTTCGGATCCGGCGGTGGCTTCGACGGCGGCGGCATGTAGCCGTAGTCGCCGCAATCATCGGCGAGCGTCACCGACGCGAGCTCGACGGCGACGCCCCCTTTGTCGGACGAGCTCCCGCCACACGCGGCGAGCAAGACGACCGCGACAGCTCTCATGTCACCACCATCGGCTCGACCCGCGCCGGCACGATCGCGGTCTTCTCCACGGTGCGATCCGAACCACCGACGGTGACGACCACGCGTAGCTGGAACGTGTGGCCCGGCGCATTCATCCGGCCGTTCGTCAGCTTGTTCCAGTCCGGTGACGACAGGTTGTAGCTGGCGCGCACCGCGTCCTTGCCGAGCTTCTCGTCCCACGCCACGTAGGCACCGGCCGACACCGACCACTGCACCGGTGCGCTCGCCTTCAGCGTCTGGACGACCTTGCCCTGCTTGTCGAGCAGCTCGACGCGCTTGATCTTGACGCCACTCTTGAGATCGATCGCCGGCGTCAGCGTCAACTGCATCGACGTCTGCTCGCAGTGACGGCTCGGACTCCCGCAGAGCCCCGGCTTCGCACACGCGCCCGCCGATGGCGCCCGGCGTTGTGCAGGCTGGTCTGCGGGCGGCTTCGCGAACTTGGTCGTGGGTGCGGGTGGCGGCGGCGTCGCGGTCGGACATTGATCCGCGAGCGTCACCGATGCGAGGACGACCGACAGGTCATCCGGCGTCTTCGCTTCACTGGTCGCACACGAGGCGACGGCGATCAGAAACATCCAGGGCGTGATGATGCGCATCATGGTGAGCTCCTCAGGTCGGCACCGGCGGCGGGAGCCGCGTGGCGGTGATCGCGGACTTGGTCATCGTCTTGTTCGCACCGCCGACGTCGACGATGACGCGCACCTGGAACGTCTTGCTGTGCGCGTTCCACCGGCCGTTGGTCAGCTTGTTCCAATCGGGAGCCGCGAGGTCGTACATCGACTTGACGTGCTGCGAGGGACCGAGCTTCTCGTCCCACGGCTGGTACACGGTGACCCACGAGCGCGGGTTGCGTGCTGCGAGCGTCTGCAGCAGCTTGCCGTCGGCGTCGAGCAGCTCGACCTTCTTGATCTTGACGGTGCCGGCCTTGAAGCTCGACGGCGTCTTGATGACGAGCTGCATCGTCGTCTGATCGCAGGCACCGCGATACGACCCGCCGGGCGCCACTTTCATCGGTGCCGCGGCGGGCGGCTGCGTGATCGCCGGCTTCGGAGTCGCGGGTGGTGGAGGCGCACAATCGTCACCCAGCGTGACCGCGGCGAGCTCGACGGAGAGAGCGCTCGTGGGGGGTGGTGGCTTCGCAAAATTGTCGGCGACGCTCTCGGTGCAACCGGCGAGCGCGACCATCCACAACAGTACCTTCATGCAACCTCCCAGGATGGTCATCGTAGCTCAGGTCGGGACCGGTGGTGGTCGCTCGAGCCGATCGCCAGCGTCACGCGGAGCTGGAACGTATTCGTGTGGAACGTCTTCGGGTGTGCGCTCCAGCGACCGTGGGTCAGCGCGTGCCAGTTCGGCGAGCTCAGCAGGTAGCTCGCGTCGAGCTTCTGACCGGCCTCGACGCTCTGGCTCCACCCGACGTAGCTCTCGCCATCCCACCGCATCGGCGGCCGCGCCTCGAGCACGGCGAGGAGACCAAGAATCTTCATAAGCGGCGTTCGGTTCAAACGCGCGCGCTGCTCCGCTGGTCTGCCCCATGAGTTGTGGTGGGTTTTCTGGTCGGGTTTAGCGGGCTTGCAGCCCGTCGAACGCGACCACGCTGTCGTTGTTGAGCCCGGCCGCGTTCGCCTCGTCGGTGTCGATGTGCAGGTCGAGGTCGTAGTCGGGGTTCACGCGCACGATCACGTCGCCCATCGTCATCTCGCGATCGCCCTCGACCCGCACCTTGATCATGTCCTTGTCGGACACGCCATAGTCCTTCGCCTGCGCCGGGTTCATGTGGACGTGGCGGTGCGCGAGGATCACGCCGCTCGTGATCGCCACGGTGCCCACCGGCCCACGCAGCGTCAGCCCGGGCGTGCCGTCGAGCTTGCCGCTCTCGCGCAGCGGTGGTGTCACGCCGAGTGCGAACGCGTCGGTGCGCGCGACCTCGACCTGCGTCTGCTTGCGCAGCGGGTTGATGATCGCGACGCCGCGCACCTCGCCCTTGGGCCCGACCAGATCGACGGTCTCGCGCGTCACGTACTGCCCCGGCTGCGTGACCTCGCGCTTCTTCGTCAGCTCGTAGCCGGGACCGAACAGCGCATCGCAGTCCTGCCGACTCAGGTGCACGTGGCGCACGCTGACGCCGATCGGGATCGGCCGCGCCCGCACGCTGCGGATCGCGCCGGTCGCACCGGTCACGCACCGCATCGCCTCGCGCGCGATCATCCGCTCCTCGTCGGTGCGCACCACCAGGATCTTCGTCGGCGAGCGATGCTTGGTGACCTCCACGATCCCACCACGATCTGCCGCGCGCTTGGTGGTGTTCGCTTCCTCGTCGAGCACCACGCCCATGTAGAACAAGCCGTCGCACACCTGCTGGCGCACGCGCGCCGAGTTCTCGCCGATGCCGCCGGTGAACACGATGGCGTCCGCGCCGCCGAGGATCGCGGCGTAGGCACCGATGTACTTGCGGATCCGGTGGACGAACACCTCGATCGCGAGCCGCGCACGCGGATCACCCGCATCGGCGGCCTTCTCGATATCGCGGAAGTCCGCCCCGATGCCCGACAGCCCGGCGAGACCACTCTTGCGATTGAGCAGCTCGTCGATCTGGTCGATGGCCATCCCGTCCTTGGCGAGCAGCATCGGGATCGCCGGATCGAGATCACCGGAGCGCGTGCCCATCACCAGCCCCTCGAGCGGCGTCATGCCCATCGAGGTCTCGACGGAGATACCGCCATCGATCGCCGACACGCTCGCGCCACCGCCGAGGTGACACGTCACCAGCTTGAGCTTGCTCAGATCCGTCTGCAGGTGCTCCGCTGCCGACAGGGCCATGAACTGGTGGCTCGGCCCGTGGAAGCCGTAGCGCCGGATGCCGCGCTGCAGGTACAGCTCGTGCGGGATCGCATACGTGTACGCGTGCGGTGGCAACTGCGCGTGGAACGCGGTGTCGAACACGGCGACGTGCGGGACGTCGGGGAACACCTCGCGCGCGGCCCGAATCCCGGCGAGGTTGACCGGGTTGTGGAGCGGCGCGAACCGCGCGCACTCGGCGATCACCTCCTCGACCTTGTCGTCGATCCGCGTCGGTGCGATCAACCGCTCGCCGCCGTGGACCACGCGATGACCGACCGCACCGAGCGAGCCGGGCTCCGCGAGCGGACCGCCCGGGCGCGTCAGGTGACCGAGGATCGCGCGCTGGACATCGGCGGCTGTTGCCTGGTCTCCCGTGAACGCGACCTTGTCTTGCCCACCTTCGTGGACGTGCTCCGCGTTCGGCGTCCCGACGCGTTCGACGACACCAGTGGCGAGCTTCGCCTCGGTGTTCATCTCGTAGAGGTTGTATTTGACGGACGTCGAGCCGACGTTGACCACCAGGACCTTCATCGAGGCCGATGCTACGCGAGGAGCGCGAGTAGCGGTGCGATCGACGTCGGTGGATCCGCGTGACGGCTCGGTGACGACAACGCGATCTCGATCGCGTCGGCGAAGGCGTGCGCATCGAAGGGATCGGGGCCGCGCCCGTCGACACTCGCCATCGGTGACGCGATCACGGGGATCCCTGTCGCGCGCAGCTCGGGTGGATAGGTCTCGCAGATCGCCGGGCAGATGATCGCGTCGACCGGAGCGTTGTCCGTCGCCACGCCCGCCAGGCTCGTCAGATCAGCCGGCTCTGTCCCTTCGCCGGCCCGGATCACCAGCGTGATCCCGAGCTGCCTTGTCGCCGCGAGCGCCGTGTCGATGCCATGGCGCGCCGCCGCGAGCCCGGCGAGGCGCACGCGACCCACGCGGTTCGCCGCCGCGATCACCGGCGCGGGAGCCAGCGGCAACTCGGCGATCCGCGACGCCGGGATACCATCGGCGAGGCAGGCGGCGCGTGCGTACGGCCCGCGGACCAGGATCAGATCCGCGAGCACGCGCTCGACCTCTTGCCGTCCGATCGCCCAGCTCGGTGCACGAAACCGACGCAGAAACGCGCGCTCCGGCCAGTGCTCGGCCGCGCGATCGAGATCGCGATGCAGCATGCGCAGCAGCGGCAGATCGATCGCGAGCACGCAGCGTGCGCCGAGCTCGCGCGCCGCCGCGAACGTCTCGCGCGCGGCGAGCGACGTCGCGATCACGACCTTCGGTTTGCGTCTTCGAACCTGCCCCGCGCACCAGCGATCGATCGCGAGCCGCAACAGGAACTCGGCCTGGTAGCTGCGGTCGGTTCGAGCCCCGGCCCACGCTCGCAGCGCGGCCTGCGCGATCGAGATCGGCCCGCGCACGTCGGCGGCGATCGAGCGCCGTGCGACGAACGCACCGAGCTTTCCCGGCAGGCGACCGAGGACCTTTGGCAACCCGGCCGGTGCCCAGATCTCCGTGTCACCCGCGTCGTGCGCCTGCAGGATCAAGGGATCGAGCAACCGCGACGTCGCGGCCACCGCGATCATCGCCGCACTCGGAGCTGGACGATCCGGGGCGGGAGCTCGACGCGCGCCGTGCACGCGGTCTCACCGCAATCGAGACAGGTGCGCAGCTGCTCGGGGATCCTTTGATGATCGTCGACGATCAGCGTGTCCTCGATCGGAGCGAGGTCGCGCCAGACGCGCCGGCGAACCTTCGTCTCTCGCGTCGCGTGATCGCTCTGCTGCACGCGCTCGAGCTCGACGCGAAGCGCCGCGGCCGTGCTGCGAGCAGCGACCACCAGCAGGTCTCCCTCGATCCGCAGATCGAGCACCGCGTCACCCTCGCGCGGCGCGAACCGCAGATCGACGTGCGGAAACGCGACCGTCGCGTCGAGCGCGTGTGGATCGCCGAGCGCCATCGAGTGGCCGTGCCGCTCGATCACGTGCCAGCCGAGCTGGGCTGCGATCGTGAACAGCGCGTTCGTCACCAGACAGATCCCGCCGCCGATCGCAGGTACCGCACACCCCGAGCGCAGCTCCATGCCCCACGTGAACCCACGTGCCGCGGTGGCCGGGCCGACTGCGCGCCAGAAGCTGAACGGTTGCGCCGGCGTGATCACCAGACCGTGCAGCGCGGCGACCACGAGCTGGACGTTGTGGCGCTTGCCCGCTTCGAGCCGTGGATCGGCGTCCCTGCGTGCCATCGGCAGGCGCACGGTGATCGCGGTCGGACCCGTGGGCGTGGTGCGCTCGAGGGCCGCAAACTCGGGATCGATCGCCCACCGCACCAGCCTGCGAGCCCCGAGGCCCGCGACCTTGGCACCCCGGACTGCGAGCGCGAATCGGCCGGCGTCTCGCAACTGCACGGTCGTACTACGTGCCGGGCACGCGTTTTATTCTCGCTACTTGCACCCAAGATTGCAGGGCTGCCGGGGTCAGCTGCCGGGGTCAGTAGTGCGGCGGCCGCTCGTTGACGTGCTCTTCTGGTGTCATCGCGCGCTTCATCTCGGCGAGATCGCGCTCCGCCGCCTCGAGCCGGGTCACCAGGCCGCGAACGAGCGTGTCGAGCTCGTCGACCTTGCGGTCCTGGTAGGCGATGCGGATCTCCAAATCGACGATCTTGTCGTCATCCATGGGCCGCACCCTATCCGATCGACGAGGGCGCGACAGAGACCACGAGGCCTCATGATCAGCGCATGTCTGCTTTCGAACGTGCCCTCCGCGGCGAGCACGCCAGAGAGATGCTCGCCGCGCTCGAACCGGGTGGCTCGGCCGACCGTCCGATCGAGGTGTCCTCGGCGTCGGTGATCGAAGCGCGCGCCACCGCACTCCCGTGCCCGCGGTGTGGCGGCTACTACCGCGTCCACGAGCACACCCGGCCGGTGCCGAAGCTGCGCAAGGTCGATGTCGCCTGCCGGCACTGCAGCACGCCGCGCACGCTGTGGTTCACGATCGTCCCGGTCGACGAACCCAACTAGATCGCCGATCGGTTTGTAGGCCCAACGATATCGATCTCTTGCGACGTGCCTCGTCGGACCGGCCACCCACGCGATCACCGAGATTCCATCACGATCGTCGGCGTTCGGCGTTCTAGCGATTCCGGCGAGGCGCTTGGCCGTCACCACCGACTACTACGCATGTCGTCGGGAATCTCGGCGGGGTTGCCTGGAGTTTGGCCATCGTGATCCGAAACGCGAGCTTCACGCTGACCGAGGGCGGCGGGCGAGTCACGGTGGTCGTGCTCCGCGACATCGGCCACGTGCGCGACTTCGTGGCGCCGCATCCCCACATCGGACGCGCGCTGATGCGTGCCGCCGCGGACGAGCTCCGTGCACGCGGCATCGCCGAGTGGCAAGGCACTACCCGCGTCGACAACAGCTCCGCGATCCAGAGCTACGAGGATGTCGGGATGGTGCTCGAGCAGCGCTCGCGCATCGTCCGCGTGCCGATCGCGCGCCTCTCCGAGCTCGCGAACGAGCCCGCGACCGCACTCCCCGTCGATCCCGCCGAGGACGACGATCTCGAGCGTGCGCTCGGCCTGTTGAACGGCCGGATCGCGATGATGCGCTCGCAGGGCCGCCGGCTCGTGCAGCTGCGCGACGCCACGTGCGCCCCGGTCGGCTTCGCGGCGATCGAGGCCTCGGTCGCGTTGCCGTTTCGCGTCGCGCGCCCGACGCTCGTGCGGCCGCTGCTCGAGGCGATCGCACGGACCCCGATCGTCCAGGTCGTGGTCGACGACGATCCCGAGCTGCTCCAGCAAATCGGCGAGACCACGCTCGAGCTGCTGCACTACAAGGGAAAGCTAGACGCGGTCCGCATCGCGTGCTGATTGTCGCGACTTGTCAGGGTCCATTCGCCGCGCGATGCAGCACGGACCACGTGGCGAGCTTGGCGACGGTGAGGAACACGAACAAGCCGAGACAGACGGTAGCCATATGCGGCAACCAGTTCTGCAACTGCCTGACCAGCGGGCCGCGAACGTCTCCTCGCAGCGCTCGCCAGTCCGCGAGCCACGATGCACGTTCGGTTCGCAGGACCGCAAAGAGTGTTACGCGTGGTGCTGCTTCACACCCGTGGCGGGGTCGTCGCGTCGAACGTTCACCACATCCAATTCACCACATCCAATTCACCACATCACATCCAACTTCGCCTACTTGACGCGCTTCGCTGGCGGCACACCGACGATCGTGTTGTCCTCCCAGTCCGTGGGCGAGGTTGCGAGCGACTTGTCGAGGACTCGATACGTTTGTGGCGTGACGGAACCACGCGCCATCCGTCGAGGCGGCGCGACTTCGTAGGCCGCGGTTCGTCGGCCTCGCGTCAACTGCGCGTCGAACGCTTCGGCGTACTGCAATGCCGCCGCATAGCGACCCTGATCGAAGGACGCCGGATCCGACGCGGGGTCCTGCGGCACCTCGTCGTACTGCGCTTCGTAGCGCGCGATCGCGGCCTGCTGATCGAAGGTCGGCGCGTAGCGCGCGTGCATCTCGTAGGCTTCCTGGTTCGACCTCGGCGCACGCACCGTGAGCCCTTCGATGTCGTCCGGGCTCTCAGGCGCCGGCAGCGGCAGCACGTCGAGCGTGGTGTGCGCGTTCGCGAGCTCGACGAGCTCGGAGGAAGCGCGCACCGGCTTCTTGCGATCGAGCCAGACGACCGCGAACGGCAGCGCGAGCAGCGCCCCACCACTCGCGGCGTAGCGCTCGACCGAGCTCGCCGTTCCGCACAGCGTCACCACACCACCGACCAGGACCAGCTTCCACATGGCTCGCAGCATCGGGCGTAGTACGACGCGGACCCACGCCTAGCTCCCCGAAACTCTGAACAGAATATCGGGCGCGCTCGGTGCGTTGCACTCGATCCGCCGAGGCAGCTTGGAAGTACCATCCAGTGATGTCGGTCTCGGCAACGCTGCAAGATGCCTATCGGGTCGGTCAGGCGGTCGTTCGCGTGCTCGGCGATTCGACCAAGACGCACGAGATTCATCGCGTCGAGGAGATCACGGGTCGGCCGCGCTATCGCCGGTTGCTCGCCGAGATGAAGGCCACGCCCGAAGGCCAGCGCATCCTCACCGAGCGGCCGGAGCTGTCGAGCGAGCACGTCGACTACGATCACCTCCGCGCGTTGCCCGCGTCGACGCTCGGTGGTGCGTACGCGCGTCACCTCGACGACAACAAGCTGACCGCCGACTACCAGGCCGCAGCCACCCGCCACGTCGACGATCCGGAGATGGCGTACCTGATGCGGCGGTTCCGTCAGACCCACGACGTCTGGCACGCGCTGATGGGCATCGGCATCACCGGTCACGAGGAGGTGCTGACCCACTGGTTCTCGTATGGTCAGCTGCGGCTGCCGGTGTCGGCGCTGATCATGGTGTTCGGTACGATGAAGCACATGCTGCTCGAGCGCCGCTGGGAGGCCCTTCGTCATTCGCTGAGGGAGGCGTATCGCGCCGGTCGCAACGCCGCGCCGCTGTTGTCGGTGTGCTGGGAAGACCTCTGGGAGCAGCCCCTCGACGACGTGCGCGCGCGCTACCACGTGCAGCCGCTCGATCGCTCCAAGTTCGGGAACTAGTGGCGAAGAAGCGAGAACGCACCGCGCGCCGGATCGAGGAGAGATCGGCTCGCAAGCTCGTGCGCGATCGCGAGCGGCTCGCGGGGCTGACCACCGGTGGCTCGCCGGAGTATCCGATCGCCGTCGACTCCGTGGCCGTGATCGAGGTTCGCGCGCACGCGAAGCCGTGTCACCAGTGCGAGAGCGAGACCCGCGTCGGCGATCACACCGTCGATCACGCGACCGGGCTGCGCGTCGTCGACGTCAGCTGCACGCGGTGTGCGGCGAAGCGCCAGCTATGGTTTCGCCTCGTCGTCGACGAACCAAACTAGACGACACGAGCCGGCGCGATCGCGTCGCGCGGCGGCGGGATCTTCATCACCAGGATCGCCACCGCGGCCCCGACGGTGAGCACCGAACAGACGACGACCTCGAGCGCGAACAGGTTGACGCCGCGAAACCTCAGCCCGCCGCTGATCAGGAGGTCCGCGAACGGCGCGAACGTCGCGAGCGCGACGGCGGCCGGCCATCGCCCGCGATAGTCGGTGATCGCCGCCCACAGCGAGACGCCGCAGGCGGCGGCGAAGCCCCCGAACCCCAGCCAGAACCAGCGCTCGGTGTGGAAGCCGAACGCGAGCACGGCGGCGAAGCTCATCACGCCGAAGCTCGAGATCCCGCTGAGCACCTGCCATCGCTTGCGCATGGTCTGCCTCCCCTTAGCCGATGAACGCGCGCAGATCGAACCCCTCGTCCTCGACGCGATCGTTGAGGCCCGAACCGCTCCGCCACGACCGCGAGTCGCCGCAGGCGAGGCACAGCTTGATGTCGCGACCGCCGACCTTGCCCGCGATGATGTAGGAGGCGACTGCCTGCTCTTTGCACTTCTCGCAGACGTGGAGGTAGAGGTCGTCGCGCCGGAACCCACGCTTGTTCAGCTTGTACTCGATCGACTGCAGGTCCTCGACGGGCGGCATGCCTCGATGGTACGCGGGTAGGTCGCCGGTGACTAGTCGCCGACGGTGCGCTACGGTGGATCGTGGTCGACGAGCTGATCGAGCTCCTGCGAGGCAAGCGGGTCGTCGCATTGACCGGCGCGGGCTGCTCGACCGAGTCGGGGATCCCCGATTATCGAGGCCCCGAGACGCCACCGAGGAAGCGGCCACCGATCCAGCACCGCGAATTCGTCGACAAGCCGGAGTGGCGGCGGCGGTACTGGGCGCGCTCGATGATCGGCTGGCCGAAGATCAGCGCGGCGAGGCCGAACGCCACGCACACCGCCCTCGCGGGGCTCGAGCACGCCGGCGTGGTCGCGGGGACGATCACACAGAACGTCGACGGGCTGCACCAGGCGGCGGGAAGTCGCGAGGTGATCGAGCTGCACGGTGCCCTCGCGCGGGTGCGGTGCTTGGCGTGCGAGGCGATCACGTCCCGCGACAGCGTGCAGGCGCAGCTGCGCGCCGCCAATCCCACGTGGGTGGGGCACGACGGTCAGAACGAAGCCGCCCCCGATGGAGATGCCGAGGTCGACGAGGTCTACGAGGCGTTCCAGGTGGTCGCGTGCTCGTGTGGCGGCACGCTGATGCCGGATGTCGTGTTCTTCGGTGGGAGCGTCCCGCGCGCGACGCTCGATGCGGCGTGGGCGATGTTCGGCCTCGCCGAGGTGTTGCTCGTCGTAGGCTCGTCGCTGACGGTGTTCTCGGGCTATCGGTTCGTGCGGCGCGCCGGGGAGCACGGCATCCCGGTCGCGATCATCAACCGCGGCCCGACCCGCGGAGACCCGCACGCGATCCTGCGGATCGATGCCGTGTCTTCGACGACGTTGCTCGCGGTCCAGCGCGCGCTGACGTAGGCTCCGGCCATGCACCCCAAGGGTCTTTGCTCGCCTGATCGCTCGCTGGCACGCGCTTGGTGGTTGTTGCTCGTTCCTGCGATCGCCTTCGCCGATCCGAGATCCGACAAGCTGCATCGCGACGCGATCGTCGTCGATACGCACCTCGATGCGCCGGATCAGCTCGCCGACAAGTGGGCCGATCTCGCGGTCAAGGGCGCGACCGATCACTTCGACATTCCGCGCGCGCGCACCGGTGGGCTGACCGCGCCGTTCTTCTCGATCTACGTCTCGGCGTCGTACGCCGACAAGGGGGCCGCCGCGCGTGCGCTGCACCTGATCGACCTCACGCAGCGCGCGGTCGACACCAACCCGAAGGACCTGACACTCGCGGCCTCCGTCGCCGACATTCGTGCCGCGAAGTCCGCCGGTAAGATCGCGGTGCTGATGGGGATCGAGGGTGGCCACGCGATCGAGGATTCGCTCGCGGTGCTGCGCCAGATGTATCGCGCCGGCGTGCGCTACATGACCCTGACGCACACCAACACCAACCACTGGGCCGACTCGTCGGGGCCGTTCTACGAGCCCGACTTCGACCCGAAGAAGTCGAACGTCCACGGCGGGCTCTCGAAGTTCGGCGTCGAGGTGGTCAAGGAGATGAACCGCCTCGGCATGATCGTGGATATCTCGCACGTCTCCGACGACACCGTCGACGACGTCCTCGCCTCCTCGCGCGCTCCCGTGATGGCCTCGCACTCGTCGTGTCGCGCGATCGCGAACATGCCGCGCAACCTGACCGACGATCAGATCAAGCGGATCGCCGCGAAGGGTGGCGTCGTGCAGATCAACTTCGGCTCGGTGTTCCTCGACGGCAAGGGTTACGAGCAGCTGCGGGCGAAGCTGACCAAGATGAAGACCGAATGGGCCGCGATCAAGGCGAAGTTCAAGGACGATCCGCAGAAGGCGTCCGAGGCGCGCCGCGCGATGTTCAAGACGCTCAACACCGTACCGTTCCGTGCGCCGTGGACCGCCGTCGTCGATCACCTCGAGCACGTGATCAAGATCGGCGGCGAGGATGCCGTCGGGCTCGGCACCGACTACGACGGCATCGGCGATCCGCCGACCGGCCTCGAGGATGTCTCGCTGCTGCCGAAGCTCACCGAGGAGCTGCTGCGCCGCGGTCACTCCGAAGCGCGGATCAAGAAGATCCTCGGCGAGAACTTCCTCGCGTTCTTCGCACGCGTCGAAGCGACGAAGGCGACGCTCGTCAAAGAGCCGCCGTCGACGCTGCGCTACAAGAAGTAGCTTACAGGGTCGGACGCGCGGAGAGTCCGTTCGGATCGGTCAGGCCGACATCGAGGAACCCCGACTGCACGGCGACGTCCATCGCGGCGATCAACTCGTTGTAGGGGATCGGTGTCGCGGCCGTGCTGTTCGCGGCGACCTCGATGTCGGTCTTACCCACGAAGAACGGCGATTTCCTCTGGGCCTGGAGCCGCTCGCGAACCTTGTCCCAGTCGTAGCCCGCGGCGGTCTTCGGGATCTGCTCGAACTCGTTGACGCGCGACACGCCGATCCACACCGAATCGCTATCGACGAGCATGGACAGCTTCGGCTCGTCGCAGGTGTCGTCCACGCAGGGCGGTGCATCGCGCGTCCTGCCCTTCGGCTTGACGTCGAGCTGCGAGATGTTGACCCACACCGCGGTCACCAGCAGGAAGGCGGTGAGGCAACTCATCAGATCGATGAACGGCACGATGTTGAGCTCGACGTTGACGCTGCCTTTGTCGTTGGTACCTACGGATGCTCCCATGCGATCGAGACACGGCTCGATCCGAGCAGTTTCAGCCGTTTCGCCGTAGCAAAAGGCGACGGCGCGTTTCGCTACGGCGTCCTCGGTTCCGCGTTCTCGCGTCTCAGTCTCCGTCCTCGGACGCGTCCTCGGTTCGCCCGTAGCCGCATGGAGATAGACACAGGGCACGGGGAGACGGAGGTCTCACGGAGGATTTATGGATCCCGATCATGTACGTGGGTGCATGGGCCGACGCACAGATCATCCCTCTCGGGCATGAGTGTGGCCCGCGTCCCCTTCAATCGATCCTCTGCGAAACTCTGTCTCCCTGAAAACGGATGTAGTGGCGGCGTCATCGCGAACCGAAAATGCGTTGGCTGACCCCTTTATTTTTGGAGTCACCCAGAATGGGGCTCCAAGAGAAAAAGGAGCGATCAGCCGTGCAGCATGTCGCCATCGATCTGGGCTCGAAGGAATCGCAGGTTTGTGTGAGGAGTGCGGACGGAACCATCCTCGCGAGGAAGCACCCGACGCGAGGCCTCGTGAAACTGATGGAGAGCTGGCCGACGAGTCGGGTCGTGTTGGAGACCTCGTCGGAGGCTTTCCGAATCGCGGACCAAGCCAAGCAAGCGGGGCACGAGGTGAGAGTGGTACCCGCAACGTTGTCGAAGCAGCTCGGCGGTAACCGTCCGATCAGCGATGGGGCTATGCGCGGGCATCGGCCTGAGCGACCCCGTATTTGGGGAGCAGCTCAAGCATCCGCCGCTCCGCCAGCGACCGGGTCATCGCGACGCCCAGTCCGAGCTGGACAATTGGGGCCACAGGCGCAATCGTCCGCAAGCACTGATGCCGCTAGTCTCGCTCGAGCAGGATAAGAGGTACCGCCGCATCGACGACCGCTATGCGGAAATCTGCGTCGCGTGCGGCAAGGATCGCGATGGCAAGGCAGAGCGCTGCCCGTGCGGCACGGAGTTCGCGAAGCCGACGAGCAACTTTCTGAAGCTCGCGTGGACGCCGACGAGTCTCGCGCCGAAGATGCCCGACGTTTGCCCGCATTGCGATAGTGCGACCGAGCGGCTCCGCAGCATCACACTGACGCTGCCGACCGCGTACAAAGGCGGCACGAGCGGCGCGAATTCGCGGATAACGATCGAGTTCGGCACTTGCAAGCGCGTACCGCCCCCGTACCTCATGTGGCTCGCGTGCATCACCGCGATGTTCTTCGTCGTCGTGTTCGGGCTCGCCGCACTGTTCGGCAACTACGGCGCACTCGTGCCCCTGGCCATCGCGCTCGTCGGCCTCGTGGCCGCGTGGCGCGCGTACGGCTGGTTGCGCCTTGCGCGCTTCGACCATCGCTCGATCCGGTTGCGCGCGCGGCGACCGAGCTACGCGCGTGCGCTCGCCGATCGGAACGGCGGCCGTGTGCTCTAAATTTAGTTGCGCCTGGCGGATGACGCGCGCGGGCACTAAGTCGTTAGCCGTACGATCAGCGACGTCGGCTACGCGTCGGCGCAAGCGCGGGCCCACGACCCAGGCAGCAGCTCGTCGCTGTGTCTATCCACATGTGAATGCAGGGCGACGGAGAACGAACCGACGTGAGTCGAACACCGAGCCAGGTACTCCGCGAGCAGTTATCGAGACCTCAGCGCGCTTTTGAGATCGCCCAGCTTCGCGCGCCTCGCGATGCAGCGATCGATCGAGACGAGCGGCTTCGCGAGCTTGTCGGCCGGCACCTTGTCGGTGAACGTGGCGACGACCCCGGCGCGCGATGAAGCATCGCACAGCGAGCCGGCGGCGGTCACCAGATCGTCGAGCTCGCTCAGCTCGACCGAGGCGATCAGTTTCGGGAGCCGACCTTCGAGCGCCTTCCACGTCTGCGCCCGCGCGGTCGGTCGCCGGAGGAGGATCGCGATCGCCGGCAGGACGTGCTCGGGCCGGAAGGTGCTGGTCAACGCGAGCTCGATCACCGCGGGCGCGTGCTCGGGTGACAGTCCACCGAGATCGTCGA
Organism: Deltaproteobacteria bacterium; assembly: GCA_031385555.1. Classification (GTDB taxonomy): domain Bacteria; phylum Myxococcota_A; class Polyangia; order Haliangiales; family Haliangiaceae; genus JABFXX01. Next base: position 45,905 of record JANNBP010000133.1, read on the forward strand.
GGATGTTCGCTCGCTTCGCGTCCGGTGCCGCCTTCGCGCGCGCGACCACCTTGTCGAACCACGGCTTGCCCGGTCCACGCGGAGGCAACAGCTGCCAGACGTGCTGTGCGAGCGCGGCCTCGACGCCGCTCATCGTCCCTTTGACGCGCTTCCAGCCCGCGAACCTCGGGGTCAGCCATGCCGTCCACGCGGCGCGTTCGTCATCGAAGATCAGCGGCCGGATCGCCTGCGCGATCATCGCGGCACCGAGCACGTCCGTCGCATCCTTGGTCTTCGCGAGTCGATCGAGCTCGGCGAGTGCGACCGCGAGGGGCACGTCGCCGCGCAACAGCCCCGCCGCGAGGTCGTCGGCATACGTCAGCCGTTCGCTGGGCGTGGTCGGAGCGTTCGCCGCGAGCGCTGGATCCGCGATCCGGTAGTAGCCGTCACCGCCGGCGTTTCCGATCACCCAGGCCGGGCAGCTCTGTAGATAGAGCGTGCCCTTGCGCGAGCTCGCGGCGACGCACGCACGCCCCTCGGGAGTTCGCACGCAGACGGGAACGGTACCGGTGGCCACGCGGACCTCGATGGCCGACCGGTTGGTGCATGTGAGCTTCAGCGACACCACCGGCGCACCGCCGAGATCGAGGTACGTGGTCATCGCCGCGGCCGCATCGGCGGAGATCGTCGACAGCGCCGTCACGACATCCTTCGACGTCACGGTTGCGCCCTCGTGCTTCGCGACGTACGCGCGGATCGCGGCCTGGAACGGAGCGTCCCCGGCGAACTCCTCCATCATCTCGAGCAGCGCCCCGCCCTTCTCGTACGCGATCGCGTCGAACCGATCCTGGACGTCCTCCGAACCGGTGGCCCGGCGCAGTGGGCGCGGCGTGGCGTCGTCGTCGGACTCCAGGGCGTGCAGGCGCGCGAGCTGGCGGCGCATCGCCGGATCCGCGTACGCACCGAGCTGATCGGAGATCCGATCGCCGAGCCACGTCGCGAACCCCTCGGCGAGCCACAGATCGTCCCACCACGACTGGGTCACCAGGTTGCCGAACCACTGATGCGCGAGCTCGTGCGCGACGAACCGGACGAAGCGCCGCGGCAGCGAGGAGCTCTTCGGATCGCCGATCAGCAGCGACGCCTGGAACGTGATCAGCCCGGTGTTCTCCATCGCGCCGAAGAACTCCGGCACGGCGACGAGATCGAGCTTCGCGAGTGGCAGCGGCCGATCGAGGTACGCCTCGAGCGCCTCGACCACCGCAGGCAACCTCTGCGGCACCACCCCGACTCTCCTCGCGTTGCCCGCCGGCACGATCACGCGCGTCGGGACCTTGTTTCGTCCGACCGGTGGCACGTCGACGATCTGGAAGGGCCCGACCGCGATCGACAGCAGATAGCTCGGCATGCTCGCGATCTCGGCGAGCTCGACGATCCGCTTGCCCTGGTCGATCGACTCCTTGACCACGCCGCCGTTGCCGATCGCGACGAGCTTGTCGGGGACGACGAGCGTGACCTTCCAGCTCGGCTTCCACCGCGGCTCGTCGAAGCACGGCACGATGCGGCGCGCGAACACCGACTCCGCTTGCGCGTAGACGTACCACTTGCCGCCGGCCTGCTGGCGGAACAGCCCCTCGGGCTCGTCCTGGATGATCTTGCCGGTGTACTCGAACGAGATCGTGACGATGCCCTCGGTCGGCTTGCCGAACGAGAACGCGCGCATGTCGTCGTCATTGGCGATCGCGAGATCCTTCAACGCGCCGCCCGCAAAGCTCGCCTTCTCGATCACCAGCTTGTCGGCGTGCAGCCACACGTGATCGGTCGGCTTCGCGAGCTGGATCCGGATCGCGACCGTGCCGCGAAACGAGTCGCGGTTGGGATCGACCTCGAGACGAAGGTCGTAGGCGAGTGGAGTCGCGAGCTCGGGGAGGCGTGGACCGGGTGCGACGGGAATCACCGGCGTGGGCGCGATCGCGCTGCCGCTACCGCTACCCACCGCTGCGCCGCCCTCGTCAGGCGTGGTGGGATGCTCGCCGATCGACGACGAGCACGCGGCGGCGATGACGGAGCTCACCAACAACCGCATCCGGTATATGTGCGCTGAGTGCCGCTCTCCCGCAAGTGCCCGTGACGCCTCGGCGAACTTCCTGTGCAACATCCCTCCGCCAGCCTCCTCTCAGAACAGCATGAGCAACTCGATCTGGCGGCTGATGGTGGAAGTGCAAGTCTCGCGTCGCGATCGGCAGCCTGCCTCGCAGGAGCCACCGCGTCCCCAGCATCCCCCGACGCTACGCAGCGTCCGCGAGCTCCTGATCGACGACCACTACGCGATCCTGGCGGCCGGCGACTACTGAGCTAACACTCCTCCAGATCGGGGACAGGATCTACCCCCGTAAGTCCGCGACTCGCTGAGGGTTCTGGCATCAAACGTAAAAACGGACTTTCGTCCGGTTTCCGGACAGCAATGCTGTCGCGACTTCTGCAGTTACCCACTTCCAGATCGGGGACAGGATCTACCCCCGTAAGTCCGCGACCCGCTGAGGGTTCTGGCGTCAAACGTAAAAACGGACTTTCGTCCGGTTTTCGGACAGCAATGCTGTCGCGACTGCATCTTACGTTTGGCTCCAGAAGCCGCGTGATTCTGCGGTCCTGGAGGGGTAGATCCTGTCCCCGTTCCGGAAGTGCTCGGAATTACGAGACGACGGCGAGGAGCTGGTCGGACTCGACCTGATCGCCGACGGCGACCGAGAGCTGCAGGACCACGCCGGCGTCGGAGGCGCGTACCGTGTGCTCCATCTTCATCGCCTCGAGCACGACCAGCGCGCTGCCCGCCGCGACTTCTTGGCCGACGGTGACGAGGACCTTGACGACCTTGCCGGGCATCGGCGCGACCAGGCCACCGGCAGTGCGGGCCGCCGCGTGATCCGGGAACCGCGGTTGCTCGATCAGCTGGAGTAGCAAGCCTTCCGACAGCACCCAGGTCTTCGCGCCGCTCGTGACCACGCGGAGCTGCCGGCGGTGGTTGCCGTGCTCGACGAACCACAGTCGATCGCCGTCGCGACCGAACGCGGCGATCTTCGTCGCCTTGCCACCGAGCGCGATCTCGAGGCCGTCGCCGGCCGGGCGATAGCCAGCCTGAACGTCGGTGTCACCGAGCGAGAACGTCACCAGTTGATCCACGTGGCGGACGTTGCGCCAGCCGACCGCGGCGAGCGGTGAGGACGCGCGGCGATCCGCGATCCCGGCGAGCACCGCACCGACGACGGCGACCCGCACGCGATCGAGCCCGGGATTGCGGGCCGCGAGCTCGCCGGCGAAGCGCTCGAGGAAGTGGGTGTCGAGTGCGCCTTCGAGGAAGGCCTCGTGCGCGAGGATCTTCACCAGGTGCTCGCGGTTCGTCACCAGCCCCGGCACCCAGGTCTGCTCGAGGGCACGCCGCAACACCTGCGCGGCCTCGCGGCGCGTGGGTGCGTGCGCGATGATCTTGCCGAGCATCGAGTCGTAGTGGATGCCGATCTCGCTGCCCGCGACCACGCCGATGTCGGCGCGCACGGTGTCGGGGACGTCGACTGCCAGCAGCGTACCCGTCGTCGGCAGGTAGTCCTTCTCGGGATCCTCGGCGCACAGCCGGACCTCGATCGCCCAACCGTTGCGCGTGGTCGACGATCCGTAGCCGAGCGCTTCGCCGCGCGCGATCCGGATCTGCTCGCGCACGAGATCGAGCCCCGTGATCGCCTCGGTCACCGGGTGCTCGACCTGCAGCCGCGTGTTGACCTCGAGGAAGTAGAACGCACCTGCTTGATCGGCGATGAACTCGACCGTGCCCGCGCCGACGTAGCCGACGGCCTTCCCGAGCTGGACCGCGGCGCGCCCCATCTCGGTCCGCTGCGCGTCGGTGAGGGCCGGCGATGGCGCTTCTTCGATGATCTTCTGGTGGCGGCGCTGCACCGAGCACTCGCGCTCGCCGAGGTGGATCACGTTGCCGTGCGTATCGCCGAGGATCTGGATCTCGATGTGGCGCGGCCGATCGACGTAGCGCTCGAGCAGCAGCGTGTCATCGCCGAACGCACTCTTCGCTTCGCCGCGTGCGCGGTCGATCGCCTCGGCGAGCTCGCCCTCGGCCCGCACCACGCGCATGCCCTTGCCGCCGCCACCGGCCGAGGCCTTGACCAGCACCGGCCAGCCGAGCTTGTTCGCTTCCTCGATCAACGTCGCGTTCGACTGATCGTCGCCATCGTAACCCGGCACCACCGGCACGTTGGCTTCGCGCGCGATCCGCTTCGCCCCCTGCTTGCTGCCGAGCTTCCCGATCACGTCGGCCGGCGGACCAATGAAGATGATACCGGCGTCGGTGACCGCCTCGGAGAAACCGGCGTTCTCGGCGAGAAAGCCATAACCCGGGTGGATCGCCTGCGCACCGGTGATCCGGGCGGCGTCGAGGATCTGGTTGATCACCAGGTACGACTCGCGCGCCGGCGGCGGCCCGATTCGCACGGCCTCGTCGGCGAGCCTGACGAACGGCGCCTCGGCATCGGCATCGCTGTAGACGGCGACGGTGGCGATTCCCATCGCTCGACACGTACGCATCACACGCATCGCGATCTCGCCACGGTTCGCGATCAGGACCTTGTCGATCGAGCGCACGCGGCGACGCTACCCTGTATTGTCCGCCGCGTGACCAACACGCGCCTCTTGTTGTTCGCTGCACTGGCGGCCTGCTGCCCTCCGATGGTCGCCGCCCCGGTCGCACCCAAGGCCGTCGAACCCACCCCCGAGCCACCGAAGCCGGAACCGCCGAAGCCGTCCGGCCCGCGACCGCCGATGGCGGAGATGCGATCGCACGATGTGGTGTCGCCGCACGGCACGCGCAACGATCCGTACTACTGGCTGCGTGACGACACCCGCACGGACAAGGCCGTCCTCGCGTACCTCACCGCCGAGAACGACTACACCGCCAAGCTCCTCGCACCTGCGAAGGCGACCGAGGACGCCCTGTTCGCCGAGATGCGCGGCCGGATCGCGGAGGACGACTCCACCGTGCCCGCGCTCGACGACGGCTACTGGTACTACACGCGCTTCGAGACGGGAAAGCAGTACCCGATCTACGCGCGCAAGAAGACCAAGCTCACCGAATCCGAGCAGATCCTGCTCGACGGCAATGAGCTCGCGAAGGGTCACTCGTTCTACTCGATCGCGAACTACGACGTCACGCGCGACGGCCGCTACCTCGCGTACACCGAGGACACCGTCGGTCGCCGACAGTTCACCCTGCGCGTCAAGGACCTGCAGACCGGCACGCTGCTTCCCGATACGGCGACCGGCGTCAACGGCCCCGTGCAGTGGTCGAACGACGGCAAGCAGCTGTTCTTGATCGGCAAGGATCCGACGACGCTGCGCGAAGATCGGATCATCCGCCTGCCGCTCGGCGGATCACCGGCGATCGTCTATCAGGAGACCGATGCGTCGTACTACGTCGGGCTGTCGCGCACGAAGTCGAAGCGCTACCTCCTGATCCAGCTCGGCGCGACCACCGAATCCGAGATCCGGTTGATCGATGCCGACAAGCCCCTCGCACCGCCGCGCGTGGTGTTCGCACGATCCAAGGATCACGAGTACAAGGTCGATCACCTCGACGGCCGCTTCGTGATCAACACCAACTGGAACGCGAAGAACTTTCGCATCATGGAGGTCCCCGACGGGAAGGAGACCAAGCGCGAGAACTGGAAGGAGGTCGTCGCGCATCGCCCCGACACGCTGATCCGGGAGATCGCGGTATCCCGCAACTTCCTCGGGCTGACGATCCAGCAGGGAGGTATGAGCAAGGTCGAGATCCACGCGAAGGGCAAGAGCTTCGTCGTCGACGCGCCGGATCCGACGTACGCGATGGCGATCGAGGACACCGCGGATCCCGCGGCCAAGCGCGTCCGCTACTCGTACAATTCGATGACGCGACCGAGCAGCATCTACGAGCTCGACGTCACCACCAAGCAGCGCGAGCTGCTCAAGCAACAGCCGGTACCTGGCTACGACGCCGAGCTCTACACCTCCGAATATCTGCAGGCGACGGCCACCGACGGGGCGCGCGTTCCGATCTCGGTCGTCTACAAGAAGACCACCAAGCTCGACGGCACCGCGCCGCTGCTCGTCTACGGCTATGGCTCGTACGGCCTGTCGATGTCGGCCGGCTACTCGTCGAGCGTCACCAGCCTGCTCGATCGCGGGTGGGTCTACGCGATCGCGCATATCCGCGGCGGTCAGGAGCTCGGGCGCGCCTGGTACGAGACCGGCAAGCTGCTCGCGAAGAAGCACACCTTCACCGATTTCATCGCGGTGACCGAACACTTGATCTCGACCAAGCACGGCGATCCGAGGCGCGTGTTCGCGAGTGGGCGCAGCGCCGGCGGCCTGCTGATGGGTGCGATCACGAACCTGCGGCCGGACCTCTATCGTGGGATCGTGGCCGGCGTGCCGTTCGTCGACGTGGTGACCACGATGATGGACTCGACGATCCCGTTGACCACCAACGAATATGACGAGTGGGGCAACCCGGCCGACAAGAAGTTCTACGACTACATGTTGTCGTACTCGCCGATGGACAATCTCCAGCCGGTGCCGTACCCGGCGATCTATTGCGAGACCGGCCTGTGGGATAGCCAGGTCCAGTACTACGAGCCGGCGAAGTGGGTCGCGCGGCTGCGTGCGATCACCAAGCCCGGCAATCCGATCCTGCTCGACATCGACATGACCTCGGGCCACGGCGGTGCCTCGGGCCGCTTCGACAAGCTGCACCATACGGCGCGCACGTACGCGTTCCTGCTGATGATCAACGACTCACCGGATCCGCGCCGCTAAGGGACCGCACTGCTCGTGCTCGTGCTCGTGCTCGTGTCCTCGTGCTCGTGCTCGTGCTCGTGCTCGTACTCGTGTCCTCATGCTCGTGCTCGTGCTCGTGCACTCGTGCTCGTGCTCGTCCTCGTCCACCGTGCTCCTGTACGTACCGCCTCGGCATGAACCCTCTGCTGCGCGCGGAAGATGGGCGAACCTTGAACGAAGCCTCGGCCGGAACCAGTTCCGATCGGGAGAACGCACCTGACGTGCACGAGCACGTATACGAGCACGAGCACGTGTGCGCGGCAGACCGCGGACTCAGTCATTCGCGGGCGCCAAGCGTGCGTCCGGTGTCCGGCCGGGAAGCGGACGGCGTGTCCCGCGGGCGGACGATCGACCGTCCAAGCTGACGCAATCACATGCGCGGGCCCCTGGCGCGAATCGTGGTGCGAGGACATCGCATGACGCGAGCCTTCACCTTCACGCCCCTGACTCCGCTGTCCGCTGCCCTCGGTGAGGTCATCCTCGAGACGCGGTTCCTCGAGCAGCGCTGGCCGCACGAGGCCGAGCGCTCCGTGATCTCGCGTGCGGCGTTCGAGCTCCATTCGGGAGTCAGCAGGGCGCTGGTCGCGTTCGACAAGGTCGAGATCGACGAGACCGCAGCGAACCAGTTGCGCGAGGCGTTCCTGTCGACGCTCGTGCTCGCGGTGTCGATCCAGCGGATGATCGTGCGTGCGCGGCGTCCCGTGCAACTTGCACGGCAGACGCTCGCGGCGGACACGATGCGTGCGCTCGGGAGATTGCTCGATGCGCTCGACCCGTTTCTCGCGCGGGTCGATGTCGCGCTCCGGCGCGTGATGCTCGAGGGCGTATCGTCAGAGCATGCGGCGTCGCAGATCGCGCTGCCGGTGTAGGTCGTGAGTGTTAGTCTCGGAGTCATGGACCGCGAGACCGCGCGACGACCGCAACCTCCGTTCGAGGATCGCGATCAAGTCGTCGTCATGCGAGACGTCGACTGGACGGTCTACCAGACGCTACTCGCGGCTCGCGGCGAGAAACCACGACCACGCCTGGCGTACCTCGACGGAAGCGTCGAGATCATGACCACGTCGCGTCGCCACGAGATCATCAAGACGATGATCGCGCGCTTGACCACGGCCTATGTCGAGGAACGTGGAGGGATCCTCGACGGGACCGGAGGAGAGACGCTCGAGCACAAAAACGAGGAGGCGGGAGCCGAAGCAGACGAGACCTATTTCGTGGGCCCCATGAAGCCATTTCCCGATCTCGTGATCGAGGTCGTGCTGACGCATGGTGGCATCGACAAGCTCGAGATCTATCGCCGGATGAGGGTCGGGGAAGCGTGGTTCTGGATCGACGGTGAGATCAAGGCGTACCGGCTGGTTCAAGGGCGCTACCGAGAGGTGCAACACAGCATCGCGGTGCCTGGAATCGATCTCGTGGAGATCGCCAAGCTCTCGACGAATACGACGACTGAACAACTGCAGGTGGTCCGCGCCTATCGCGCGGCGATCAAGGCACGAATCGCTGCGAGCGCGCCGTCTCCATCGAAGCCGCGCAAGCGCACGATTCGACGCCGCTAGCGGAGCCCGCCGCCGTTCACCGCGCGATTCAGCGTGGCGGCTCGATCCACGACAGGCGCGTTCGATGGACCCCATCGGAGCCGACCTCGACACGCTCGTCTGCTCCAGGCACCGCTTGGCGCCAGAACAGGAGCGCTGCGGGGCTCTCTGGTCGCACCGTGAGCGTCCACGGGCCGGGATGCAGCGCGATGAGGGCGCTCGCGGCCGCGATCCCGATCCCCCGCCGCCGCGCGCCGTGGATCACGAAGAACTCTTCGACGTGCCACCGCTCGCTGTCGTCCCGCCGCACGAGCGCGAAGCCGAGGGGACTCTCGTCGTCGAGGATGAGATATGCAGCATGCCCGTCGACGTCGCGATAGTTCGCGAGCTTCGCGTAGACGAAGCGCGCATCCTCGTCGAGCGCGATCGGCAGCAGCGCGCTCCACTCGTGCATGTAGAGCTGCAGCAAGCGATCGAGCCGCGGATCGTCGGCGTCGATCCTCGCCAGCATCTAGTGCCGGAACACGCCCCAGCTCGATGTCCCCGCGAACGGCTTCGAGTACGCCGCCGAGAGTGAGATCGCCAGCACGGTGCGGGTGTCTCGCGGATCGATGATGCCGTCGTCCCACAGCCGCGCAGTCGCGAAGTACGGATCGGCTTCCTTGTCGATCTGCGCCTCGACCATCATCTTGGTCAGCATCAGCTTCTGCTCGTCGGGGGTCTCGCCCCGCTTCGCGGCGGCGTCGCGCTGGATGATGTCGAGCACGCCGGCGAGCTGCTTGCCGCCCATCACCGCGATCCGGTGGTTCGGCCAGGTGAACAGGAAGCGCGGTGCGTAGGCGCGGCCGCTCATCGCGTAGTTGCCGGCGCCGTACGACGCACCGGTCATGATCGTGATCGCCGGGACGGTCGAGTTCGACACCGCATTGATCAGCTTCGCGCCGTCCTTGATGATGCCTTCCTGCTCGTACTTCTTGCCGACCATGAAGCCGGTGATGTTCTGGAGGAACACCAGCGGCACCGAGGACTGGTTGCAGAGCTGGATGAACTGCGCGCCCTTCTGCGCGGACTCGGAAAATAGGATCCCGTTGTTCGCGAGGATGCCGACCGGGAAGCCGTGGACGTGCGCCCAGCCGCAGACCAGCGTGCTGCCGTAGAGCGGCTTGAACTCGGAGAACCGCGAGCCATCGACGATCCGCGCGATCACCTCGCGCTGATCGAACGGCACCTTGACGTCGGGTGAGGCGATGCCGAGCAGATCCTCCGACGAGTACTTCGGCGGTTCCACAGGGCGCGCCGTCGGAGCCGGCTTCTTCCAGTCGAGGTGCGACACGATCTCGCGACCGAGCCGGATCGCGTCGCGCTCGTCCTTCGCGAGGTAGTCGGAGACGCCGGAGATCTTCGAGTGCATCTCGGCACCGCCGAGCTCCTCGTGATCGGTCTCCTCGCCCGTGGCCATCTTCACGAGCGGCGGCCCCGCGAGATAGACCTGCGCCTGCTTCTCGACCATCACGACGTAGTCGGACATGCCCGGGATGTACGCGCCGCCCGCGGTGGAGCTGCCGAACACCAAACAGATCGTCGGGATCTGTTGCTCCGAGCGCCGCGTCAGATCGCGAAAGCCTCGGCCGCCGGGCACGAAGATCTTCGACTGGTTCGGCAGATCCGCACCGGCGGACTCGATCATCGAGATGCTCGGCAGCCGATTCGACTCGGCGATGTCGCTGAGGCGTCCCGACTTCCACGCGGTCATCTCGCTGATCGCGCCGCCCTTGACCGTCGATTCGCTCGCCGTGATCAGCACCTCGACGCCCGAGACTCGACCGACGCCGCCGATCAAGCCGGCGCCGGGTACGTGACCGGGGACGTCCTTGCCCGCCAGCGCGCAGAGCTCGAGGAAGTAGCTATCGCGATCGAGGAGCAACTCGACGCGCTCGCGCGGCAGCAGCTTGCCCGCCGCCTTGTGCCTCGACGTGTACTTCTCGCCGCCGCCGACCGTGGCCTCGGTCAGCGCCTTTTGCAGCTTCGCGACGGCCGCGAGGTTGATTTCGGTGTTGGCGCGAAACTCCTCGGAGCGCGCATCGACGCGGGTCGCCAGTACCGGATACGGCTGGGTATCGGAGGCCATGCCCGTGTATCGCACGACTGAGGCGCCAGGGATCCATGGCGGTCCGCCGAGCCGCGCGGCGGACCGAGGATCGCCATGTCCCGACGCCGAAGGAGCCCCGTGGGACGGGGAGTGTTCTGGTAGGTTTCGGCCCATGGCGAACGTGATCGAGGAAGCGAAGTCGGGGCGAGCCAGCTGCCGCACATGCAAGAAGACCATCGCGAAGGGCGAGCTGCGGCTCGGGGTCGAGCAGATGACCCAGTTCAGCGACACGCCCAGCATGCAGTGGCACCACCTGCTGTGCGCGGCTGGAAAGCTGCCGGGCGAGCTCAAAGGAACCCTGGCAACCTTCGACGGCGAGATCCCGAACCGCGCCGAGATCGAGGCGGCGATGACCGACGCGATCAAGAGCGGCAAGGCCAAGCCCGGCGCGTTCCCGTACGTCGACAAGGCGCCCACCGGCCGCGCGAAGTGCATGCAGTGCGACGAGACGATCGAGAAGGACTCGTTCCGGGTCGCCGTCGAGCGCGAGGTCGAGGTCGGCGGCATGATGCGCAAGAGCCCCGGCTACATGCACCCGAAGTGCGTCGCCGCAAACCTCGAGAACGTCGGCGGCACGCTCGAGGACATCGAGACGCAGGTTCGCGCGAACTCGCTGATCGACGAGGCCGACCTGAACACCGCCGTCGAGGAGATGAGCGGCGCCGGGGAGTAGCCTGGCTACTCGAGCTCGGCGCGCTCGATGCTCCTGCTCGCGACCCCGGAACCTTCGTCGCCACCCAGGACGTAGATGGTGGATCCGACGACGGTCAGCGCATGCATGGCGCGCGCGCTGGAAAGCGCAATGTCGGGCACCACCGCGAACGCACCGACGGAGCCATCGGGGGAGATCTCCGCCCGTTCGACCGTGGCCTCGACGCCAGTGCCTCCGACACCACCGAACACGTAGAGAAACCGGCCGATCACCGCGATCGACGAAGCCTGCTTCGCTGTCGTCAGGGAGCTCACGGCGGCGAACGGCCCCAGCGAGCCATCTTGGTTGATCGCAGCGCGTTCGACGAGCTTGGAGTAGACGCCGGGACTCGAGGATCCCGCGACGACGTAGAGGAAGCGACCGAGGATCGCGCTTGCTGGACCTGCATGCTTCGCTGCGAACGTGCCCGCGAGATTGCTGAACGTACCAAGCGAGCCGTCTGCGGCGATCGGCGCGCGCTCGAGCGTGTTCAGGAACAAGCCGCAACACGCGTCGCCGCCGCCGAGTACGTAGAGGAAGCCTCCGATCACCGCCGACGTGAGATGGCCGCGGGTGGTCGCGAGCGAGCCGGCCGACGCGAACGTGCCGATGGTCCCGTCGGCGGCGATCGAGGCTCGCTCGATGGTGGAGATCGCGTTGCCGCTACTATTCAGCCCGCCAAGCACGTAGAGGAAATTGCCGAGGGCAACGATCGTGAAGTTCGACCGTGGGTTTACGAGCGTCACACCCGCCAATTCGACGAACGGCGCGAGTGCTCCATCGGGTTGGACCGGCGCTCTCTCGATGCTCGCCACCAGCCCCTGGGCATTCCCACCGCCGAGCACGTACAGCGAACTCCCGATGATGACGCTGCTCGCTCCGATCCGTGCGGTCGACAGCTGTTCCGCCACGGGTGTAAAGCTCGCGAGTGCGCCGCTGTCGTTGATCGATGCGCGCATCGTCGTAGCCACGGGGCCGGCACTCGTAGATCCACCAACGAGGTAGAGGTGGTTGCCGATCAGCACGCTCTCCGTCCCCTCGAGCGGTGATGCAAGCGTCACCCCCGTCAAGACCGAGAATGCACCGAGGGAGCCGTCGGCACCGAGGGATGCGCGCTCGACGGTCGAAGACGCGGCACCGCCGAGCACGAACACCGACCTGCCCAGCACGACGGTGGTGGAGCTCTCGCGCGGCACGCTCAACGACTGCGGGAGGACCGAGAACGCGCCGATCGAACCATCCCCTCGGATCGCTGCGCGCTCGACCGTGGCGAGCGCCGTTTCGCCATGACCGCCGAACACGTAGACATGAGCCCCAGCGACGACCGTCGTGTGAGCAGTACGGCTGGTGACGAGGGTTGACGAGTCCGTCTCGAACGAACCCAGAGATCCGTCTGGAGCGATCGCCGCGCGCTCGAGGCTCGATAAGCTGCCACCACCGCTCGCCCCGCCGATCACGTACAGCGACGCTCCGATCAGCGCGAGAGTGTGGCCGGTGCGCGGAGTCGCCAGTGCGACCGGCATGACCGAGAACGGCCCGAGGGAACCGTTCGCTTGGATCGCAGCCGTCTCGACCGTGTCGAGCACGGCGCCGGTCGAGTCGGTTCCGCCGACGACGTACACGGCTCGCCCGATCACGATGCTGCGATGGCCGCGGCGCGGTGTCGCAAGCTTGGTCGTCAGCTCGGCGAACGCCCCGAGCGATCCGTCGCCACTGATCGGCGCGCACTCGACGCTGTCGAGACTACCGCCGACGTTCGAGCCACCGATCACGCACAACGAGCCACCGATCAGCAACGTGCTCGCATTCGAGCGTGCGGCTTTCAAGGCAGGCATCTGATGCGCGCCGGCCGCCTGATCGTCGAAGGCGTTGAACTGCTGGAGTCCGAGTGCGAACTCCGCGCGACGAAACTCGACCGGCTCCGACGTCACGCCGTCCAACGAGACGGTCAGCTCACCAATCGTCGCGCCCGCCGGGACGACCGCGGTCGCGCGTTGCGTACCGAGCAGGGTGACGGCCACGGTCACGCCACCCGGGAACGCGACGAGCGCGCCCTCTTCGAACGTACCTTCCAACGCGATCGTGTCGCCAGACTTGGCGATCGCGGGCTCGACGGCGAGCAGCTGGCAGCACGCCGCTGCTGCCGCCGGCCCATCGGGCTCGGCATCGGTCGTCGCGATGTCGGGGCGTGGAAAGTTGCAGGCACCGACGAGAACGAGCACGAGTAGGTTGCGCATCAGAATCCTCCCATCACGACAAGGCCTGCCGAATCGCGCGAGACGGTCGCGGTCATCGTTCGGTTGCTGCGGTGGCGGACGAACAAGAACGTCGCCACACCGGCAGCTGCCACACCTGCGATCGCGACGCCCTGCGCGACGTGGCGCTGGGTGTTCGCCGAGTCCCACAGCGAGAGCTGCCGCTGCGGATCGGTCTCGGTCTTCGCGCTGTCGTACGTCGAGCGTGCGTGGAGCTCGAACACGAGCCCGGTGCCGAGCAAGACGAGGCTGCCGGTCCCGACCAGATATGGGAGCTTGCTCGAGTGCGGAGGCGCGTCGACCTCGCGCCGAGAGGACGGCATCGTGGGGCTCTCGAGCACGACCCGGTTCGGTGCTGGTGCCGGCTTCGGTGGCGACACGGTCGTGACCTCAGGTGTCGGCTCGCGTCGCGGTGCGAGCTCGGCCTGCCGGAGCTTCGGGATCTCGACCGTCTTGGTGTCGCGCTCGTTCGCGACCGTGATCGTCGTCGACCACTCGGTATTTCCCGGCGCTCGTGCGGTCACCCGATAGACACCGCCGTCGAGCGGCAACGCCTTGTTCCACATCACCGGCTCGAGCACCTCTCGGTCGCGCGTGATCTCGAGCCCACCGACCGCCGCGTCTTCCGGAACGTTGATCGTCAGCGTCGACAACCGGGACTCGAGCTTGCTCGCACGCTCCGAGGCGGTCTTGTTCATCTGCTTGCTTGTCGGGTCGATTCGCGTGCTCGTCTTGCGCTTGGCCTCGAGGAACAATCCCCACGCGGTGGCGAACTGGTTGTTGCGTTCGCGGCAGCTCGCCTGGTTGAGCAGCGTGGCGTCGGTCGGGTCGAGCTTCTGGCTGGCGTCGAACGCAGCGCAGGCCTCAGCGATCTGCCCCTTCGCGAGCAATTCCTTGCCGCGACGAAACATCATCTCGGCTTGCGCCCCGGCGGGCTGCGCGGGTACGAGACGCACCCCTCCAAACATCGCCGCAGCGATGACGAACGATCGAAGCATCTGAGTCTCCTTTTATTGACGGGTGTCGGGAATGCCGTCGCCTGAAGGGACGGCAGGTAACGTTGGCCGCTTCGGCGGTTTGGGTATCGATGCGACCGGTTTCCAGCGCGCACCACGTGCGAGTGCAAGCGTGTCGTCGCCGAGCTGCCACGACCGCAAATCGTCGGCGGTGTCGAACACGCGATCCGGTCCTGCCGAGATCACGCCGACGAGCTGATCGGCGGGTTGGCCACTGCACGTATAGCGGAACCGAGTTCCCCAGCCGTCTGCGACCTCGGATTGGTCGAGGCATGCAGCCGCCGGATTCGCCTTCGCCCACCGGGAGAATTGCTCGATCGCCTGAGCGAGCGTGCGCTGCGTGTCCTCGCGCTCCGATGGAACCCGCACCGCTGGCTCGACGACGATCGCGGCTGCCGCGGGCGGCGGAGGTGCAGGAAGGCTGGTTGGCACGACGACCGGGTCCGACTGCGATGCGAGTCTCGCGATTCCAAATCCACCTGCGATCGCCGCCACCGCACACCCCGCGACCCACCAGCGCCGGCTACGCGCGCGGCCTTCGCTGGCTCCCGCTGCCGATGACAAGGTGGTCGGGCCCGGCTGCAGCGTTCTCGTCACCATCACCGCGCTGGTGATCTGACTGACGTTGGAAGGATGGATCTGTGCGATCGCGGTCGCGAGCTCGGCGCCCGAGCTGAAGCGTGCGGCGGGATCCTTGGCAAGACACCGTGCGATCAGCTCGTCGACCGCACTCGGAATGCCTGCGGCAACACTCGAAGCGAGCGGCGCCGGCTCGCGGAGGTGCATCGCGATGATCTCGCCAACACCCTCGGCATCGAACGGAGGCCGTCCGGTGACGAGCTGGAACAGCACGCAGCCGAGGGAGTAGATGTCCGCTCGCTGATCGACCTGTCCCGCTCCCCGACATTGCTCGGGTGACATGAACATCGGCGTCCCGAGCATGGCGGCGGTTTGCGTTTTTAGGTTCGCCTGACCGTCCATCAACTTCGCGATCCCGAAGTCGAGCAACTTCGCGCGTTCGCCTCCCGCGACCTCGACATCGCGGACGAGGAAGAGATTCTCAGGCTTGAGATCGCGATGGATGATGCCGTGCGCGTGGGCGGCGCCGACCGAGGTCGCGACCTGACGCATGATGCGAAGCGCGTCGGTCACCGGCAGTGCCCCGAGTCGGGTGAGTCGCTTGTCGAGCGTCTCGCCCTCGAGCAGCTCCATCACGATGTACGCGCAGCCTGCGGCATCGCTGCCGAAGTCGAAGATCTGAACGATCCCCGGATCCGCGATCCTGGTCGCCGCACGCGCTTCGTTGAAGAACCGTGTCACCACGTCGGGACGACCCGACAGCCCCGGGTGCAGCACTTTGATCGCCGCGCGTCGTCCGAGGGTCGCGTGCTCGGCCATCCAGACCTCCCCCATCCCGCCGGCGCCGAGTCGCCGAACCAGTCGATAGGGTCCCAACGCATCACCTGATTGCATCGCGCTGAGCCGTTATTCAAGGAGCGCACCAGGAAAACCCGCTGCAACTTCGCGCACCACCGACGACATCGCCGGCTGTCCCGGCAAGTCTTGCCAAACGAGCAAATCTTGCTCGCAGGGTCCAGGCGTCGCAGGTCGCGCGGATGGAGGCATGACCGCGAGTTGCCGGATGGCATGGACTATGTACCCCGACGTCGCGATGCCCCGTCCTGCCGTAGAAGCCCGCATCGATCTTCGCTACGGTGCACAGGAATGGCTCGTGAAGTGGCCGTCGACGAGACGTCGACGATGGACCGGGGTGCGGAGCCTCGCGACCGCGAGCGGTCCTACGTCCTCGTTGTCACCGAGGATTCATCGACCGTCATGCCGCTTCCGCGGGTGGGCGTGGTGATGATCGGTCGCGGTCAAGAGGCGGGATTGCGCCTCGATCACACCTCGGTTTCGCGCGCGCATGCCCGGTTGATCATCGATGGCAGCGCCATCCGGATCGAGGACCTCGAGAGCTACAATGGCACCCGGGTCAACGGCGAGTCACTGGCCGCGACTCGCCGGCTCGACACCGGCGACGTGGTCGCGATCGGCGACATCGTGTTGGTCGTTCACGCTGCACCGCCGAGCCCCGAGCTCCACGGCGCACTCGACGAAACTGCATGGCGTCAACGACTGTCCGAGGAAGTCGCACGTGCGACGACCTACCAGCGCACGCTCTCGGTGCTCGCGGTCGCGGGCGTCGACGCCGATCGGATCCGGGCCGCGCTCCGCCCGATCGATATCGTCGGCCGCGGTGACGAAGGTGACGTGCTCGTGATCCTGCCGGAGACCGAGCCACCCGAGGCGCTAGCTCGCGCGCGTGAGCTCACCAGGGTGCACACGGAAGCACGCTGTGGCATCGCCTGCTGCCCGTACGATGCACTCGACGCCGGGGGCCTGACGGTGCTCGCGCGTGCCGCGGCAAGGATCGCTGCGCCGATCGCGGTGACGGGTGACACCCTCCAGCGCCGTCAACTCGGGAATCGCACCGTGCTGATCGGCCACCCGTCGATGCTGCGAGTCTACGAGCTCCTGAAGCGGCTCGCCGCGGTGCGGTTGCCGGTGTTGATCGTCGGCGAGACCGGGGTCGGCAAGGAGAACGCCGCGTTCTCGCTCCACTTCGAATCGTCCAGACGCGAGCGCCCATTCGTCGCGCTCAATTGTGCGGCGTTGCCGGAGCAACTCGTGGAGAGCCAGCTGTTCGGCCACGAGCGCGGCGCATTCACCGGCGCGTCCGCCGCACACGAGGGTCTGCTCGAGAGTGCATCGGGTGGAACGGTGTTTCTCGACGAGATCGGCGAGCTAGCACTGCCGATCCAAGCCAAGCTGTTGCGAGCGATCGAGAGCCAGGAGATCACGCGCGTGGGCGACAATCGGCCGCGCACGATCGACGTCCGGTTCGTCGCTGCTACCAATCGGCAACTGGAAGTCGAAGTCGAGCATGGCCGGTTCCGGCGCGATCTGTTCTTTCGCCTCAGCGGTGCCAAGGTGTTCATCCCACCGCTCCGCGACCGCCGCGCCGAGATCGCGATGTTGTTTCGCGAGCTGTTTGCGGAAGCGTGCGCGCGCAGCTCCCGCATGCCACCAAGTCCGGTGGCGACCGTGGTGCAGCGCCTTCTCGCGTACGGGTGGCCCGGGAACGTGCGCGAGCTACTCCACGTCTGCGAGTACCTGGCCGCGACTGTCGTCGACGACCGCATCGAGCCCTCGGATCTTCCGGAAGAGCTGATCGGGCCACGGGCCGCACTTTCCGTCGCGTCACCCGCGCACGCGGATGCGCCACGCAAGCTTGCCGACGAGATCGAGGAGCTCGAGCGACGGCGAATGTCGGAGGCGCTGGCTCTTGCCGGTGGGGTCAGGAAACACGCCGCCGAGCTGCTCGGGATGCCGCTCCGCACGTTCACGCACAAACTCAAGCAGTACGCGCTCGAATGACGTGGTCGCCGCCCGAGACCGTGGCCGAGTTCAAGATCGTTCGACCGATCGGAGCCGGTGCGATGGGCCGCGTGTTCCTCGCGCAGGACACGCTGCTCGGTCGCACGGTCGCGATCAAGTTCATCGGCGCTGCCGAGGTCAGCGACCACGCACGCGAGCGGTTCTATCGCGAGGCGCGGGCGATCGCGCGGCTCGATCATCCGAACGTCGTCGGGATCCACCGGGTCGGCGAGTTCCGACAACGACCGTATCTAGTTTCGGAGTACGTCGAGGGCGAGTCACTCGATCGGATCCCGAAGCCGGTCCCGTGGTCTCGCGTGGTCGCGATCGCGATCGGGACTGCACGCGGGCTCGCAGCGGCGCATCGCCGAGATGTCCTCCATCGCGACATCAAGCCCGCGAACATCATGCTCGGAGGCGACGACGCCGCCAAGCTGCTCGACTTCGGGCTCGCGTCGATCGTCGGCGCCGAAGACATGAAGGCGAGTGCGCCACAGGACCTCGCGGTCGCGGCGACGTCGCCCGGAGATCCCGCGGCCACGACCTCGGCCGCCGGTCGGGTGGCTCCGATGAAGCGCGACCACGTCGACGAGGGCGAGCCACTCATCGGCACGCCGCTCTATTTCGCACCGGAGCTATGGCACGGGCAGCCGGCGAGCATCGCGAGCGACATCTACGCGTTCGGGCTCGTGCTGTACGAGCTACTGGCCGGCCGCGTACCGGGGACGGGACGATCGCTCGGCGAGCTCCGCGCAGCGGCGTCCGAGCCGGTCATCGACCTCGAGTCGCTCGTTCCCGGCGTGCCCACCGCCCTGCTCCAGCTGGTGATGAGTTGCGTCGACCGCGATCCGGCGCGACGACCCGCGACCGTCGACGCGCTGCTCGAACAGCTCGAGCTGTTGCGCACACCACTCGGCACGGATTCACCATATCGCGGCCTGCTCGCGTTCCAGACCGAGCAGCGAACTCTGTTCTTCGGCCGCAACCAGGATATCGGCGCCATCGTCGATCGACTGCGTCGCGACTCGTTCGTCGTCGTGGCCGGCGATTCCGGCGTCGGCAAATCATCGCTGTGCCGCGCCGGTGTGCTGCCGACGTTCATCGATCAAGAAGGCTCCCGCTGGCGCGTCCGCGTGGTAACGCCCGGAGCTCGCCCGCTGGAGGTCTTCGACGAGCTCGCGGCGATGCGCGAGCCGACGGTCGTGTTCGTCGACCAGCTCGAGGAGCTAGTCACGTTGAGTCCTGCGGATCAGCGCGAGCTCGCCGCTCGCCGGCTCGTCGAGCTGGCGGCCGATCCGACGAAGTGCCGGGTGCTCGCGACCGCGCGCAACGACTTCTTGGGTCGCCTCGCGGAGCTCGACGCGCTGGGCGAGCTGCTATCGCGCTCCCTTGTCCTGATAG
This sequence comes from Deltaproteobacteria bacterium, assembly GCA_031385555.1. GTDB lineage: Bacteria > Myxococcota_A > Polyangia > Haliangiales > Haliangiaceae > JABFXX01. The sequence continues at coordinate 65,245 of JANNBP010000133.1, forward strand.
GTCCACTTTCCGAGCGTGGTCTCCGAGAAGCCGTGACGGCGCCCGCCAAGCTGGCCGGCTACCAGTTTTCCCCCGAGCTGATCGACGAGCTCGTCGCCTCCGGCCGCCGTAGCCTGCCGCTGCTGCAGTTCGCGCTGAACGAGCTGTGGGACGGTCGAGACGAGACCTCCAAGCGGATCTCGCTCGCCGCACTCGCCGCCATTGGCGGTGTCGGCGGCGCCCTCGCGCGACACGCCGATCGCGTGATGGCGAGCTTTAATGAGGGAGACCACGAACACGCGTGGGGAATGTTGCTTCGTCTGGTCACTTCCGACGGCACCCGAGCCAGCGTGCCACTCGCGTCGCTCGTCGATCTCGCCGCCACCCGAGAGGATGGTGAACGGGTGATCGAGCGGTTGGTGCAAGCGCGCCTGATCGTCGTGCAACCCGACGACGAGCGCCGCGTGGAGGTCGCTCACGAGGCGCTGTTCTCGAGATGGCCGAGGTTGCTCGAGTGGAGACGCGCCCACGATCACGATGCTCGGTATCGCGATCGCGTCGTCGAAGCCGCTGCCCACTGGCGCGAGCGCGGCAGACCGCGCGGGTTGTTGTGGCGGGGCAATGCGCTCGGCGAGTACCGAGCCTGGCGCACGCGCTGGAGAGAGCCGCTCGGTCCGTTCGAGCGCGAGTTCGGCGACGCCAGCGAGACCGATGCGCGGCACGGTCGTCGGATCGCGTTCGCCATCGTCGCTTTGGTCGTGCTGGGTCTCACCACGGGCCTCGTGCTGCTGTATCGCGCGGATCGGCGAACCGAGGCGCAGAAGCGCGCGTTGTTTGCAGATCAGGCCGCCACCGAGCGTGCCGACAGATACGACCAGCGCGCGTTGCCCTATCTGCTGCAGCTGCGACGCGAGGGTGAGGACAGCGCCGCGCTGCATCTCGCGATCGCCGATGCCACGCGCGATCTGCAGCGTGCGACCGGACTCGTGGTCAGCGCGCCGAAAGGAACGCTCGCCACCGAGTGGTCACCCGACGGTTCGTGGTTTGTCGTGGTGGAGCGCGGTGGACGCATCCAGGTCGTCTCCGACGGCGCGATCAAACAGGTGTGGAGCGCCGATCGAGAGCTAAACCGACCCACGATCCGGGAGGATGGAACGATCGCTGCGACTGACTTCGACGGTGTGTTGTGGTTGTGGAAAGTAGGAGTCGCGCAAGCGACCTCGCTCCCTCCGCGAGTGGCTGGCCATGGAGCACCCGCAGCTGTCCCATACCGCACGACTGCGTTCGAACCGGGCGGCACCCAGATCGGTGCGCTCGGTCCTGACGGAGTGATGCGGATCTGGAACCCGACGGGTCAGGTCGCAGTGCTCGGCCGACCAGGATCGCAGGGCACGGACGTCGTCGCGACGAGCGATCTGATCGTCGCCTGCCGAGCCGATGGCCACGTGCAAGGCTGGCGATGGAGCGATCACGCACGCGTGATCGAGCTACCGCCCGAGGCGACTAGCTATTGTCAGCTGGCGGTCACGCCCCGTGGCGACGTGATCGCGGTGACCGGGAACCGACTGACCGTGTGGGGTCCGGATCGTGCGACCGCCCCGCGCGAGCAACGCTACGGGGACCAGCTCGCAATGTCCCTCGGCAGCGTTCGCGCCGATCGAATCGCGCTGTTCGATGCGAGCGGCCGCGTCGACGTGCTCGAGCTGGGCACGCTTCGCAAGGTCGGGAGCGTCGGACGGCCGACCAACTCGGGTCTGCGGAGCGTCGAGCTGTCACCGGATGGACGCCGTGTGGTGACGTCCGGAGTCGATGGCTTCTTCCGGATCTGGGACCTCGAGAATCGCTTCGAGCAGATCACGTTCGCATCGAACCCCTACGGGGGCACCTCTTCTCACGCGCCACAGGCAGCCTTTGCGAGCCGGTTCTCGCGCGATGGCCGCAGGTTGCTAACGATGTCGGGCGTCGATGTCCAGCTGTGGCGCATCGACGACGACTGGCCGGTAGTCGACCAACCGGCGTGCCCGTGCAAGAGCAGCTTCGCCGCGCGGTGGTCACGCGACGAGACCGCCATCGTCGCGACCGGGCCCGACATCGCGGTGATTCTCGATGGAGGTCGGATCGTCCCGGTGCGGCCGCCTCCCATCCGGGGGTGGGACGTCACCTGGTCCGCCGACGGTGCGCACGTGCTGATCGTCGGCGACGGCGGGTACGCAAAAGTGTTCGCGCGTGACGGTTCCTTGGTGCACGACCTCCCGGGTCACCGCGGGACCGTCAATCACGCGGCGACGTCGCCGGACGGCCGGTGGTTCGCGACTGCATGCAGCGATCACCTCGTTCGAGTGTTCGACGTCGTGACGGGCACGCTCATCCACTCCTTCGATGTCGGCGCCCCGGCGACGTCTGTCGCGTGGTCACCCGACGGCGAGCGCCTCGCAGCCGCCGGCTACGACGGCTCGATCCCGATCTGGGAGGTCGCGACCGAGAAGCTCGAGCAGCGTCTGGTCGACCCGTCGACGCAGTTCCTCGACCTCACCTTTGACCCGAGCGGGACGCGCGTCGCGACCGCAGGACAGGACAGCGTGGTGCGGGTGTGGACGCTGTCCGACGGTACGTATCGCGAGTTGCTCGGACATCGAGGGCCGGTAACCAGCATCGCGTGGAGCCCCGATGGCGGCTTGCTCGCCAGCTCGGCGGAGGCGTACGGGATCCGGATCTGGGATCCCGAGTCTGGACGGGAAGTCGCCGGCCGGGATCTCGGGACGAGCTTCTTGAGCGTCGAATGGAGTCGCGATGGAAGCCGGCTGCTGGCGGCGGCGAACGGGCGAGGCGTTCTCGTGCTCGACGCTCGACATGCTCCGCAGCCGACCGAAGAGCTCGAGCGGCTTGTCGAGGCTGGCCCGTGGACCCTGGAAGGTGGTCAGCTAGTTCGCAAACAGCGCTGACTATCGATCTGGTTACGTAAGCGCGATCATTTTTTGCTCGATCCGTCGCCGCGCGCGAACATGCCGGTATGCGCTGGCTCTGCGGGCTGTTGGTCGCGTCGTCGTCGATCGCGGCTGCGGGTGGTCGCCACGTGATGGAGCGCGGCGAGACGCTCGAGCATGTCGCGCGCGCCCACGGCTGTGACGTCGAGCTGGTCAAGCGCATCAACAAGGCCGACACGGTGTTGCTCAAGGCCGGCACCGTCGTCCTCATTCCGGACTGCACGCTACGCACGCGCGCGCGAACGAGGGAGCTCCCCGACGACGACGAGCGTGCACGGATCGCGCTCGAGGTGATCGATGGCAGGCCGCGCGCCGCCGCGCGAACCGTCCACGAACGGATCGGTCGCCTCGACGGCGGTGGGTCGCAGAGCCTCGGTCAGCCGTGGAACGGGCGCTTGCTCGACGGCAAGGCGTTTCCCGACGGCGACGGGTACTGGCTGCGCCGCCCCGACAAGGCCTTCGGTGCGGCCCACGTCGTCGAGAACGTGCGGCGTGCGATCGCCGAGGTTCGCAAGACCTACTCCGATGTCCACACGCTCGCGATCGGCGATCTGTCGGCGGAGCACGGCGGTCAACTCGGTCGCCACGCCTCGCACCAGAGCGGGCTCGACGTCGACATCGGCTTCTACTTCACGCACAAGCCCGACGGCTATCCCGAGTCGTTCGTCAGCGCCAATGGCGATCTCGATCTCGAAGCGACGTGGGCGCTGATCGAGGCGTTCGCGAGCACCGCGAATCAATCCGGCGGCGTGCAGGTGATCTTCTTGGACCACAATGTCCAGGCGCGCCTCTACCGGTGGGCGAGGAGCGACGGCATCAGCGCCGACAAGCTCCAGACGATCCTGCAGTACCCGCGCAGCGCCGATTCCCAGGCGGGGCTCGTCCGGCACTGGCCGAGCCACACCGATCACCTCCACGTCCGCTTCAAAGCTCAGTAGGTAGAGCCGCGCGGGTCCACGCGTCGTAGCCACCGTCGAGCGCGACGGCACGCGCGAAGCCCATCGAGCGCAGCGTCGCCGCCGCCAGCGTCGAGATCTTGCCGAGCTGGCAGTACGTCAGGATCCGGATCGTCGGATCCGGTAGCTCCTTGTCGACCCGCAACTCGAGCTGCCCCCGCGGGATGTGCTTCGCGCCGGGCAGATGCCCCTTCGCGAACTCCTGCGCCTCGCGGACATCGAGCACGATCAGGTCGGGTTCACCGAGCCGGCGCGCGAGCTCGTCCATCGCCATGAACGAGATGCCGCGCGACGCTTCGGAGATCAACTGCGCGACCGTCTTCGCGCCCGTGCGATTGGTGCGTAGCGCCTCCGACAGGTGCTTCGGCATCGCGAGATCGAGCCCGCGCATCAGCGCGACGAACTCCGCGCGATCGGTCTTCTGCAACCGCGGATTGTTCGCGAGCTCGGCGGCGATCGTCGACGACGACCGGCCGATCTCGGGACCGTGTCCCGAACCCTTGTAGTCGTGCGCCGGCCACACGCCGAGCCCACCGTCGAGGAGCAGCAGCTTGCCGAACAGGCTGTCGTACAGCGCGTCGGGGTCGCCAGTCGGGAGGTCGGTGCGTCCGGTGCCTTCGATCAGCAGCGTGTCCCCGGTCAGCACGCGATCTGCGAGCACCAGGCACATCGAATCGTTGGTGTGCCCGGGCGTGTGCAGCGCGCGGATGCGCAGCCAGCCGAGCACGATCGATTCACCGTCGTCGACGCGAACATCGGCGAACGGCGCCGCCGCGTTGCGATGCATCACGACGTGCGCTCCGAGCGATCCGGCGAGCTCGCGGGCCGCCGAGAAGTGATCGGCATGCGTGTGGGTCTCGGCGACGTAGTGGATCCGGATCCCGAGCTCGGTCGCGATCGCGCGGTAGCGATCGAGCTGATCGAGGTGCGGATCGACCAGCATCCCCGCGCGCGTGTGCTCGCACCCGATCACGTAGGACAGGCAGCCGCCTGCGCGCACCTGCTGGAACAGCATGGCGCCAACGTACTACGCGGACCGCAGGATGCCGCGCACCAGGATGACGATCGCGACGGAGGTCACCAGCTCGCGGATCGGCCTGATCCAGGGCTCGAGAGTCGCGGTGGCGTCGTCGAACGCGGGCGCGAGATAGGGCGCCCACGGCAGCGCCTCGAGGACGACCGCCACGATCGCCGCGACGAGAAGCCACGGCGTTGGCTTCCACCACGCACGCGCGGCGATCGTCAGCAGCACGATGCCGCTCCACCACAGCCCGGCGGAGATCAACCGGTAACCGAGGTCATCGAACCACGCATCCCCCAGCGCGTCGACGACGAACGGCCGTGCGAGCGTCCACCCCAGCCAGCCGAGCTGCAGCCCGGCGACCACCCGCAGCACCCCACGCCGCCAGCCGGCGACACGGTTTGCGACGAGGGCATACGCCACGGCCATCAGCAGCAGGGCGATCGCGATCATCGCGCGGCGGAACAGTGCCGTGGACTCGCTCGGTGCGAGGGCCTGCACGAACGATCCGGTGACCGCCGCCGCCATGCCCACGATCAACGCGCGCATGCGTTACCGCAGGCGAGCTTCCGGCAGCATCGGCGACGGCTGGATCGCATCGGCGGCGCGCGTGAACACCGTCGCGACCACCACGATCGAGACGATCGCCGCGATCGCGCCGATCAACGCGATCCCGAGGACCGCTCCGCTCGACGTCGCCTTGCCGAGGGCGAGCGGCACGAACAGGACGAGTACCGAGAGCACCGCGTGGACGATCGCGCGCGCGATCGCCACCTCGCGCACCGACTCGTTACCGGTCTTGACCGCCCACGACGCGATCGCCGAGCACGCGAGCACCATGCCGGCGATGCTGAGCAACGGCGCGATCACCGACCACATCTCCACCTCTTGCAGCGCGTAGCTCGAATCGCGATCGCCGAACACGCGGAACGCAGCGATCAGCTGGTTCATCATCAGTCCGGCGCTGACGACGACCAGCGCCGCACCCAGCGTCAGCCGGATCCGCGGCATCGCCGGCAGCTCCGCGCGATCGACACCGAGCAAGCTCCACGCGAAGCCGACGATCGCGAGCACCGAGATCGCCGGGCCGAGGACCAGCACGTACTTCATCATCCCCGGCGACTTGATGATTCCGATACCGAGGACCGCGAGCGCGATCGCCGCGACTACCCGGACCATGAGCGATGCTCCTGCACGGCGCATCCACTCGGCCGCGTGGTTGGGTGAGGGCAACGCCGCCGGCGCCTCGCGGAGGATCCCGTGGATCATGACGAGTAGCGCGCCCGAGGTCAGTGCCTCGCGAAGCGGCCAGAACACTCGGTACACGTACGGATGGCTGTCGCTGACGTCTTCGAGCAGGCCGTTCACGTAGGGTAGCCAGGTCAGCGCCTCGACGACCACGCCGACCACGGCGGCGACGACCACCCATGGCGTTGCCGGACGCCACCAGGCGCGCGCCGCGATCGTGATCAAGACGGTCGCGGTCCAGAACACGAACGCGACGAGCTTCCAGCCGTATCCCTCGAGCCACTGCAGCTTGCCGGTGCCGAGGAGCTCCATCAGGAACGGACGCCCGAGGATCCACGTCATGTAGGCGAGGTGGAGCGAGCCTGCGATCACCAGCAGCGTACGAGGGAACCCCGAGACGCGGTTCGCCACCGAGAACAACGCCGCCGCGACCAGGAGCAAGGCCGCGATCGCGGTCGCGTTGCTGAACAGACTCCACCGGATCAGCGACTCGTAGGACCGCCCGTCCTCGTCCTGCTTGAGGGTCATCGCGATCGCGGACATCGCGAACGCGGCGGATCCCGCGAACCCTGCCACCACACCGATCACCAACGAGCTGGGAAGAGCGACGCGACGCTGCACGGTTTGACGGTACCCGAATCGCGGGAGCTTTCGAGGGCTTTCATCGCCGGTCTTCGACCCCGGCGCAGGGCGATGGAAGTTCTCGGCTCACCGGGGTGCCAGAGGAATATGCTGGTGAGGTGAGAATTCTGTCGTTCCTCCTCTGCGCTGCGTTCGGGTGCTCCTACGCCCCGCGAGTCGGGGAGGGTCCAAACCCGGATGGGCCGGCCTCCGAGCCCTGCCCGACGCTGAGCTCGAGCTGTCAAGGGGCGACCACGTTGCTGTCGTGCAGCGCGATCGGCGAGGCGCCACTCCCAACCGAGTGCCCGTGGGGATGTCTCGACACGCCGGCACGCTGCGGACGCTTGAACCCGTCCGGTGGCGGGGCCACGACCACGGATCTCGACGCGCTGGATGGCCTCGACGACGTCACGCTCACGGACGCCGAGATCACCGGTGACGACGGGATGATCACGAATGCATCCAGCGCGAACTTCACCCACGACCTGCGTGGTCCGAGCAACTCGATCGCGGTGTTTCGCTTCCGGCGCCTCACGATCTCCGGGGATCTCCGGCTGCTCGGGACCACGTCGATCGTGCTGATCGCCGACGAGCAGATCTCGGTCAACGGCATCATCGATGCGAGAGGTCCGTGCGGCGCCGGCGACGAGGCACCAGAGCCAGGACCCGGTGGATTCGCGGGTGGCCTCACCTCTCAAGCGCCAGGCCTCGGACCTGGCGGCACCGCAGGCGGCGCGTCCACGGCAGGAGGTGGCGGTGGCGGAAATGGAGGAGCCGGTGGGAGGGGCGGCAACACGGCCTCCAACAATGCGGGGGGAGTGCTCGGCGACGACGCGATCTCGATCCTGCGTGGTGGTGGCGGGGGATCGGCGGGGGGTGGAGGGAGTGGGTTCGGACGTGGTGGAGGTGGCGGCGGTGCGATCCAGTTGATCTCCAACACCGCCGTCGTGTTCGGCGCTGGGAGTGGGATCAACGCGGGTGGCTGTGGTGGAGATGGCGACAGCGGAGGTGGTGCCGACGGCGGCGGTGGCGGCGGTGCTGGCGGCACGATCCTGATCGAAGCGCCGCAGATCAGCGGCACCTCGACCCTCGCCGTCAACGGCGGTGCGGGTGGCAGCGGTGGTCAGGGAGCAGGTGACACCGGCGAGGCTGGCCAGCTGTCCCTCGTGGCTGCGATCGGCCAGCCCGCTGGCGGTAGTGCCGGCGCGGGTGGCAATGGCGCAGCGGCGGCGGTGCTCGATGGCACGCCCGGCATCAGCGTCTCAGGCCAGGATGGAGGCGGCGGTGGCGGCGGGATTGGACGGATCCGGTTCACCACGCGAACCGGCGAGCTCAGCCTGACCGGCGAGATGAGCCCGGCGCTGACCGATGTGCCGACGACCGCGTCCTCGGAGATCGCGGAGATCGAGTAACGGAAATCCCGACCTGGGAGCTCGGGTCAGTAGCCCTCGGTCTTCGCGATCACCTCGTTCATGATCTCGCGCGTTCCGCCGCCGATCGGATACAGCCGCGCATCGCGATACAGCCGCTCGACGAGCGTCTCGCGCATGTAGCCGTAGCCGCCGTGGAGCTGCACGGCCTGATCGCAGACGAAGCTGCACATGTCCGTCGCGACGTTCTTCGCCATCGACGCGAGTCCGGCGAGCACGTTCGGCGGCTCGTTGCGCAGCACGCGCACCAGCGTCTCGCCAGTCAGCGCGCGCGCCGCCGCGATCCGCGACGCCATGTCGGCCAGCTTGTGCCGCGTTACCTGGAACCCCGTGAGCGACTTGCCGAACGCCTGCCGCTCCTTCGCGTAGGCGATGGTTTCGCGATAGGCGAGCTCGGCGATCGCGACGCACTGCCCCGCGAGCATCAATCGCTCGCCGGCAAAGTTCATCATGATCATCGGGAACGCGCCGTGCTCCGGCCCGATCCGGTTCGCCACAGGCACGCGCACGCCGTCGAAGTGGAGCTCCGCGGTGTCGCTCGCCCACCATCCCGTCTTCTTCAACTTCTTGCTGACCGTGAACCCCGGCATGCCGCGCTCGATCACGAGCATCGAGATCCCCCCATGCCCTGCCCCACCGGTGCGCACCGCGCAGGTGACGAAGTCCGCGCGCGTACCCGAGGTGATGAACGTCTTCGCGCCGCTCACCACGTAGCAGTCACCGTCGCGCTTCGCCGTCGTCGCCAGCGACGCGACATCGCTCCCGCCCCCGGGCTCGGTCACCGCGAGCGCGGAGATCTTGCCCTCGGTCAGGCACGGCCTGACGAACCGCTCGTGCTGCTCCGCGGTGCCGAACCGCACGATCGGCGGGAGCGCGATCCCGTGGCTCCCGAGGCCCACGAGCGTCCCGACCGAGCGTCCCGCGATCGTCATCTCGTCGGAGGCGACGAGCACGTGGCCGAGATCGCCGCCCTGCCCGCCGAGGGCGTCGGGGTACCCGATGCCGGTGACGCCCGCCCGAGCACAGGTGCGATACAGCTCGATCGGAAACTCTTCATCCTCTTCCCACTCGGCGCCGAACGGCGCGATGTGCTGCTGCGCGAAGCCGCGCACGCTCGCGCGGATCGCTGCATGTTCCTCCCGCTCGAACAAATAGGCCGTCATGACCGCGGCAGCATAGTCCCGAGTCGCGGTCACAAGTGTTACGAACAGGCATGTCGACGACGACGTCCGCCGTCCTGCCCCGCCTGCGGCGCTCGCATCACCTGTCGTGGTTCGCGCACATGGATGCGGTGTATCTGTTTCACGATCTCTACGGGTACCTGATGGAGATGTCTCCCGACATCGCCTCGATGATCGAGAGCTTCGCCGGGCAAGCTGGCGTCGATACGGCGGAGACGGTCGAGCACTGGCGCGGCAAGCTCGGCGACGCCGATCCGCAGCAGTTCGTGGAGATCCTGGTCGCGCACGCCGTGCTCGTCGATCCGAAGGAGGACGAGCTCGACGGCATCTGGGCGCACGTGCCGATCAAGGGCAAGTGGAACGTCTGGCTGCGCCGGCCCACCGACGGCGGCGATCGCATGACGATCTGGACCGCGTGGGGTGAGCGGCCGATCCAGCAGGTGTTCCTCGATCCAGAGGAAGTGAAGATGTGGGACGGCTTCACCGGCGAGAAGCGCCTGATCGAGATGCGCCACCACGTCGACAACGACAAGTTGCTGGCGCTGGTTCGCCGCCTCGTCCACAACGACGTCCAGGCGCTCAAGCTGTCGATGATGCCGTGGTCCGTGTTCGCGAAGCGCCCCGCGATGGCTCCGCCGTACCTGACCTCGACGATGCCGTACGCCTCGTGGAAGCCGGGCACGCCGGTCCCCTCGATGGCGCCGCTCACCGAGTACCACCAGGCGATCCCCGATGCCGACGCGCAGTTCGATCACCTCGAGACCACGCTGTCGCACTTGCTCCGCGTCCCGCATCCGGCGCTGCGCGGCCGCACGTACGGCCAGACGCTCGTCGACGTCTTGCTCGAGCGCAAGGCGATCCGCACCGACGGCACGATCCGCGTCCTCGAGATCGGCGGCGGGCTCGGCTACGTCGCGCGCGATGTCCTCGAGCGCCTCGAAGCGGCGGGACGCACCGTCGAGTACACGATCGTCGAGCTCTCCGGCGTGCTCGCCACCGCCCAGCAGGCGAAGCTCGGCACGCGCGCCACGTGGAAGGTCGGAGACGTCCTCGCCGTCGAGCTCCCGGGGGCCTCGTTCGACCTGATCCTGTCGAACGAGATGGCCGGCGACCTGCCCGCCCGGCAACTCACGCGCGCCGAGGTCGGGCTATCGCCGGAGAGCGGCACCGTCGATCGCGCGATGCTGCGCGCGCTGGGCGGAGGCGCCGCGATCGCCGCCGATCTCAACGTCAACCTCGACGACGCCCCCGAGCCGTTCTACCTCCAGACCGGTGCGTTCGAGCTGTGCGCGCGGGTCGCTCGCTGGCTCGCCCCCGGTGGCACGGCGTTGATCAGCGAGTTCGGTGATGTCGCGAAGTGGCCGACCCTGTCGACCCACCTCGATCACCCCGAGCTGTCGACCCACTTCGGTCAGCTCCAGCAGGCGCTGCGGTACTCCGGCCTCGATGCCGGCACCGAGTTCGTGATCGACTTCCTCGACTTCGATCGCGACCAACAAGGTCTCGCGACCACGCGGAGTCACTTCCGTGCACTGCGCGCGCTCGCCGCCGACGCGGGTGTCGACCTCCCCAAGATCGGCTACACCCCGGCGCTGCTCGAACGCACCGTGGGCGACAAGCTCGCGCTCGATCACGTGGGTGAGCTGCGTTGGGACAAGATCGAGGATCGCCTGATGGGGCTGGTCCCGCACGAGTTCAAGGTGTTGATCGCGAAGAAAAGCTAGCTCGAGCCGTAGGCCAGCGAACGTGCGCCGGTGCGCAGCGAGCGCGGCGACGAAGTGGAACGTGGCATTCCGCCATGGACTGACAGCGACCTGGCGATGGTCCGGGCCTTGCTCTGAGTTCTCCCCATGTCGCTACGTAGCTTCGCTTTGATCACCGCACTCGCCACTGCTGCTCCCACCATCGCTGCCGCCGAGACGACGCCTACGGTCGCGGTGGAGAAGACCGAGAAGCCCGCGCAGGCCGCGCAGGCCGACGCGTCGAGCTACGCGCAGCGCGAAGCGCAGGACCACAAGGTCGCCGACTACAAGGGTGGAAGCACCGTGGTCATCGCGCTGTCGGGTGGCGCGTTCGTGCTCTTGCTCGTCCTCTTGCTCCTGCTCTAGTCCATGATCCGATCCGCGTTCCTCGTCGTGCTCGTCGCGCTCGCCGGCGCGTGTCGCTTGCCGTATGCAGGTGGCGCGAAGCCGATCGCCGCGAGCGAGCTGGACGACCAGTGGCACCGCGCTGCACCGACACCCGTCGTGCTCCAGCAACACCGCACGGATTGCGGTCTCGCGGCACTCGCGATGGTGGCCGGTGCGTGGGGCCAGCGCTGGACCGTCGCCGAGCTCCAGCAGGCGATGCCGCCGACCTCCGAGGGCGTCAGGCTGGGAGCGCTCCGCGACCATGCCCGGTCTCACGGCTTGGTCGCGTACGCCGTGAAGGGCACGCACGAGGATCTGGCGTTCGAGCTCGCGCGGCATCGTCCGGTGTTGCTCGGCCTGCTCCTGCCGTTCGCGAAGGACAAGGCGCTCGCTCACTACGAAGTGGCGATCGCCGTCGACCCTCGCGACGGCACGGTCGTCACGCTCGATCCCGCGACCGGAGAGCTGATGCGACGGACGCGCGCTGTCCTCGAACAGGAATGGAAGCCAGCGGGCTACGCGACCCTCGTCGTCGTCGGCATGGCCTCCGTTGCCAGCGCTGCTCGATAGATCCGCCCTGTGTTAGCGTCGCGGGCATGGCGAAGCCCCTCGAGTACAACGCGACCCTCGTCGAGCGCGTCGATATCACCGACGCGCTCACGCTCTTTCGCGTCCAGCCGGACCAGATGCCCGAGAAGCGGCCGTGGTTCACGCCCGGGCAGTACTGCGTCCTCGGTTGCAACAACCTGGAGAAGCCGGAGCTCGGATCGGTGCGCCGGTCGATGTCGATCGCGTCGGCTCCCGAGGACGACGGCCCGATCGAGTTCTACGTCCGCTGGGTTGCCAAGCCGGAGTCCGAGAATCCGCTGACCCACTTGCTGTGGAAGCTGAAGAACGGCGACCGCATGTACATGCGCCCCGTCGCGGCGGGCGTGTTCACCGTCAAGGATACCGTCGGTGACGACGACCCGCGTCTCCGGGTGATGGTCGCGGCCGGCACCGGTTCGGCCCCGTTCGTGTCGATGCTGCGCAGCGAGCTGCGCAAGCACCCGTCGGCCGATCTGTCGAAGTGGGTGCTGCTGCACGGCGCGTCGTATCCGGCCGACCTCGGCTACCGCGAGGAGCTGACCGCGCTCGTCGCGAAGCACGGGCTCAAGTACTGGGGCAGTGTGAGCCGCTACAAGGACCACCCGGAGTGGACGCACGACAAGGGTCGCGTCGAGGCGTTCTTCGAGCCCGGTCGGCTCGAGGAATTCGAAGCACGTCTCGGTCTGCCCGCCGGTGGGTTCACGCCGAACAACGTCGTGATCTACATCTGCGGGCTCACCGGCACGATCACCGGCACGATCCTCCCGCTGATCGATCGCGGCTTCATCCCCGACTTCAAGCGGATCCGCGAAGCGCTCGGCGTCCCGGCCGAGGCGAAGGACAGCGTGTTCTACGAGCAGTACGACACCGAGCCGGTGATCGACGTCAAGAGCGAGGATGTCGTCGCTCCGCTGCGCGCACGCATGCAAGCTGCCCTGGCGAAGCTGTCGTCGTGACGGCCTTCGTCCTCGGAGCCACTGGCTTCGTCGGTCGCGAGGTCGTGCGCCAGCTCTGCGTGCGTGGCGGCAAGCCGATCGCTCACGTCCGCCCCGATTCTTCGAAGCTCGCCACGTGGAAGCAGACGTTCGGCGAGCTCGGAGCCACGGTCGATGCATCTCCGTGGAAGGTGGCGGCACTCGCGACGTCGCTGCGCGAGTTTCGAGCGAGCGAGCTCTACATCCTGATCGGCACCACGCGCGCGAAGGCGAAGTCCGATCAAGTCTCTGGCGACATCTACCAGCAGATCGATCGTGGCCTCACCAAGATCGCCGTCGAGGCGGCACAGCAGATCGCCGGGATCGAGCAACCGCTCCGGCTGATCTACCTCTCCAGCGTCGGCGCCGATCCGAACGCGAGCTCGGCGTACCTGAAGGCGCGAGGTCAGGCCGAAGCTGCGGTGCGTACGAGCGGCTTGCCATGGGTGATCGCGCGACCCTCGCTGATCGTCGGTGAGCGCGACGAGAGCCGGCCCGGGGAGGCGGTCGCTGCCGGGATTGGCGACAGCATGCTCGCGGTCGCCGGACTGTTCGGCGGCAAGAAGCTGCGCGCGAAGTACCGCTCGACGAGCGCAGACATCCTCGCATCGGCGCTGATCCGGCTCGGCGAGGCGCCAGCGCACGACACGGTCGTCGACGGTGACGACCTGCGTTAACTCCGCGACGGACCACGCTCGACGAGGGCGATCCGCGCGAGCGTGAGCGCCAGGATCACGAACGCCAGGACGCTCAGGCTATCGGTCCAGTCGGACATTCCTGGATCCAAAGCAAGCCGCGGGCCTGCGCGGGGCGTGGCAATTCTCGACAATTGGAGATGAGCACCGCCAACCCGACCACGCGAGTGGCCGGGTTCGGACTCCTCGATCGAACTTTTCAATCGAGCCTGGGCCAGGGCGGAATCTCGAGGATCACCGAGGTCGCCGTCGGAGGGACGGACACGCACCGCACCTCGATCTTCGTGAGGTTATCGCGAACCTTTCGATCGAGCTGGGGCTCGTCGAGATCGGCGGGGAGCCCGACCGCACAGGCGCTGGCCGCAACGGCAGGCGCTTCCATGTGCGCCACCAGATCGCCGGGCTTGATACCCGCGATCACCGGCACCCGATCCTTCGGCGGCTTCGCGAGTCGGATCGCCGAGCCACCGCCGGCGGCCACGAACTTGTCGAGCGTCGTCGACTTCACCACGCCCGGCCGCAGCCAGACTTGAGCCGCCGTGGACGCGACGTTGACCGTGCTGCGCACGATGATGGCGACCGATCGCGCGTGCGTCTCCGCGACCGCGATCTCGACCCCGGTGACGACGGGCGCGCTGATGGTGAGGAGCTTCGTCTCGACGGTCCGGGACATCGTGTTCTGGACCCCGGCGAGTAGCCGGACCTTGGTGCGCGGCACGCCTTCGATCACGAACGAGCCATCGCGCTTGATCGGTGCGATCAGCTCGTAGCGCGACGCCGGTGGCCACCGGATGTCGACGACGGCGATCACAGCATGACTCGCGAGCGCGTCGCGGAGATCGACCTTGCCTTCGATGCGGCTCGTCGGTTCGAGTGTGAGCGTGACCTTGTCGGTGATGTCGACCGGCATCGAGCGTCGATCGCCGAGCTGCGCGATCACGATGCCGTCCTGCGGAACGTCGAAGACGACCTCCCCGCTCTCGGGCGTCAGGCTGCTGCGCATCGCCCCACCGGCCTCGGCAGACGGGAACGCAGCCGTCGTGCCGGCGCCGAACAGGACCACACCTGCCGTCACCGTCGCGCCTGCCACCGGGTTGCCCTGCTGGTCGACGACGCGTACCCGCAGTGTTCGCATCTGCCGGATCGGTCGCTCGACGCGCAGCTTCTCGAGTGCATGCTGCGCCGTGACCGCATCACCGTCGCGAAACGCCTGCATCGCGATCCGCCGCGCGAGCTTGAGCGTCGAGCGATGCGTGGCTCCGAGCGACCTCTCGGCGTCGCGGAAGACGGCTGCGAGCTTGGCGTCGCGAGCGGCGCGGTTAGCTCCCTTGGTGTCGAGGTACTCGTTGATCTCGGCGATCAAGATCGCGATGTCGAGCTGCGGCTCGAGCCGACCTCGGGCCGCGAACCCGGCGATCGCGGCCTCGGCGCGCTTGATCGCTGCTTCGGGCTCCTCCGCGCGCGCGAGCTGCTGCATCCACAGCGCTTCGACCTCGGCGAGCAGATCGCGTTGCGGCACGCGCTCGACCGCGGCGGCGGCGAGCTTGAGCTTCGCGGTGTTCGGGATGCCGAACGACGATCGCTCGAGGGCTATCGCCGCGATCGCGATCGCGGCATCGGCACGCACGCGCTCGTCGGGGCACCGCGCGGCATCCTGCTCCGCGTCCGCGAGCATCTGCGCCTCCGTGGTGTCATCGACGCGCACCGCCAGCAACCGCGCCATCGCGCTCGCGCACGGCTCGCCTGCGACGCGCTCGACCAGCGCCATGACACCGGCGCGATCGGCGGGGCCGTCGTTCGCCTCCTCGCGGAGCAACGCGGTGATCGCCTCGGCCAGCTTGGGCGACGTCCCCTCGAGCTGCGGGGGCGTGATGCACAACGCGGGATCGATCAGGTAGCGCGCATCGGTCGGCTGCGCCATCTTGGGCAACGCAGCGACCGCGTTCTGCACCGCATGCAGTCGCGACATCACGCGATCGAGGCAGACCAGGTGCGGATCGCGCGTGGCCGGCTCGAACGTGCAAACCTTCGCGCGCAGCACGGTCCACGCGTTGACATCTCGCTCGATCGCGCGCGCCTCGACGGGTCGATCGCGGAGCGGTGCCGGTGGCTCGAGCGCGGGTGACGGACAGCCGGGCGCAGCGAGCGGTGCTCCGGCTGGCTCCGAGGGCCGGGTCGCGAGGTAGATCGCGAAGCCGGCGAGCCCGACCGCCGCGAAGCCGATCGACAACCACGGCAACCTCTTCTTCGTTGCGGGCGAGAGCTCCGCGAGGAGCGCGTCCATCGACGGCCAGCGCCTCGACGGCTGGGGATCGAGCCCACGTCGGATGATCGGGCGCAACCACGGGGGCAGCTTCGAATCGTCGAGCTGCGCAGGCCCGAGCGCGACCGCGCGCTTCAGGATATCGAGCGTCTCGCCGTGAAACGGTCGCTCGCCCGCGAGCGCTTCCCAGAGCGCGACGCAAAACGCGAACTGATCGGTGGCCGCGGTGACCGAGCCGCCGGCCCATTGCTCGGGCGCCATGTACGCCGGCGTGCCGAGCACCGAGCCGGTCATCGTCAACCCGGCGAGCGGCGACGACGGCGTCGACGTGTTGACCGGCGTACCCGCGACCGGTGGCTTCCCGACGGTGACGGCCAGCGGATCCGCATGCGCCTCGCGCGCGAGCCCGAAGTCGGTGACCGCGATCCGGCCGGCCGTGCTGCGCAGGACGTTGTGCGGCTTGAAGTCGCGATGCACCATGCCCGCCGCGTGCGCGGCCGCGAGCCCACGACCGGCCGCGACGTAGGCTGCGAGAATGTCGTGCTCGGAGCGCTTCTCCTTGCGCAGCCACTCCGCGAGCGATTGCCCCTCGACGAGCTCCATCGCGACGTAGTCGCGGCCATCGGCGGTCTGCACCTCGTGGACGGTGACGACGTTCGGGTGCGTCAGCCGGGCCATCGCGCGCGCTTCGCGGAGCAAGCGCTGCTTGTGCGCATCCTGCCCATCCGGCGCGAGCAACACCTTGAGGGCGACGCGGCGCTCGAGATCTGGATCGAACGCGGCGTAGACGATGCCCATGCCACCGGCACCGAGCTCGCCCTCGATCTTGTAGCGACCGAGCGTGGTGAGCTTGCTGTCGTCGCGTTTCGCAGGCGAGCTCGCCACGTGGGTCTGCGTGCGATCGGAGGGCGCAACGGGCAGCGCCGGCGCCGTCTGGTCGAGCGCCAGCTTGTCCTCGCGATCGCCTGCCACGGCCGCAGGATACCGCAGCCCCGCCTGCGTGTTCTGCAGCACGCCCGAAGAGACACGTCGACTTCTCGCGAGCTTGGGCGCGGCACGGCGGTTGCGATGACCTGGCGTCCAGGAGGTACGGATGCTGAGAAGGTTCAAGATCGCAGTGATTGCCGCATCGCTGTTCGTCGGTGGTACCGCGCTCGCGGACCGCGGCAAGGGTTCGGGACACGGTCCCGATACGATCGACGGCAAGCGCGGTGACAGCGGTGCGCGTCGCGCCAAGCGGATGGCGAAGTTCGACGCCAACAAGGACGGCAAGCTCGATCAGAACGAGCGCGCCGCGATGACCAAGGCGAAGTTCGCTCGCCTCGACAAGAACCACGACGGTGTCCTGAGCTTCGATGAAGCCCAGCACATGCTGGGGCGTGGCGGGTTCCGCAAGCGTGGAATGCGCGGCGATCGAGCCGGTCAACGTGGACCGCGTGGTGACCATCGCTCGGATAGCGACGAGTAGGTATGCTGCGGCGCGTGCTGAATCTACGAGAGCGTGGTCCGCGGACCTCCCGGCCCCTGGCCGGCTGGTCGGTGGTCGTGACGTTTCTCCTGATCGGCATCGCGCTGATCGCGACGGTGTGGAGCACGAGATCGTCGGTGATCGACGCCTCGGACGCCGTCCGGCGTGGTCAGGCGCTCGCCATCGAACAGGCGATCCGCGCTGACCTCGCCGATCTGGAAGGCCCGCCGAGCGACACCGACTTGCAGACCATCTTGCACGGCCACGCGGACGAAGGTCTGCGCTACCTCGCGATGGTGGAGAGCAACCGCGTGATCCACTCGGCCGGCACGTCGTCTTTCGATCCCACGGATGTGCCGGAGCGCTCGAACAACGATCGCTTCACGGAGAGTGACGGTCGCCTCCGGTTCAGCGTGCGCCGGTTCCGCCGGCTGCGCGACGGGGGTCGCAACTGGCGCGTCGTCGTCGAGCTCGAGCCGATCCAGGCGGACGAGCTCCGCGATGCCTCGACGGCCACGCTCGGCATCGGTGCCATCGCCGCCGCCAGCCTGCTCGCCGTCGCGATCGTCCTCGTCCTCCGCGAATCCCGGCGCAACGCCGAGGAGCGCGCCCGCGAGCGCGAGCGCCGGCTCGCCACGCTCGGCGAGATGAGTGCCGTGCTCGCGCACGAGATCAAGAACCCGCTCGCGTCGCTCAAGGGCAACGCGCAGCTGCTCGCCGCGATGTTGCCCGCCGGGGAGAAACCGAAGGCCAAGGCGGAGCGTGTCGTCGACGAGGCCGTGCGCCTGGAGTCGCTGACGAACGACCTGTTACGGTTCGTGCGCACCGGCGAGATCTCGCGTGTCCCGATCGACCCTGCAGCGCTCGTCCGCGAGGCCGCGGAGTCGATCAAGGGCGACGTCACCGTCGAGACCACGGGCGCTCCAAGGCTGTGGCCGCTCGATGCCGCGCGCATCCGCGAGGTGATCGTCAACCTGGTCGATAACGCCGTCGCCGCCTCATCCGGATCGGCCGGGGTTGGCTCGCCCGCCAACCCCGGCCTCGGCCCATCATCCGGATCGGGTCCGCCGGTGGTCGCGCGCGTCAAGCAGGTCAACAAGCACCTCGTCCTCGAGATCGCCGATCGCGGCCCCGGCGTGCCCGAGGAGAACCGCGACAAGATCTTCGACGCGTTCTACACCGGCAAGACGCAGGGCACGGGCCTCGGTCTCGCCGTGGTGCGGCGGGTGATCGAGCAACATAACGGCACGATCACGGTAGAGGCCAACCCCGGCGGTGGTGCACTGTTCCGCGCAAAGATTCCGGAGAATTGACATGGCAAGGATCCTGGTCGCCGACGACGAAGCTGGGCTTCGCGAGTTCATCGTGGACAGCCTCGAGCTCGACGAGCACACCGTGATCGCCGCGAAGGATGGTCGCGAAGCGGCCAAGATCCTCGACGAGCGTGGCTTCGACTTGGTCCTCACCGACCTCAAGATGCCGGGCCTCGATGGCATGGCGTTGCTGAGAAAAGTTCGCGCCGAACAGCCCGAGGTCGAGGTCATCGTGATGACCGCGCACGGCACCGTCGACAACGCGGTCGAGGCGATGAAGCTCGGTGCATTCGAGTACCTGCAGAAGCCGATCTCCGGTCCCGACGAGCTGCGCTTGCTGGTCGCGCGCGCGCTCGAACGCCGCGGCCTCAAGGACCGGGTGGACGGGCAGGAGCGGTCGATCGATCTTGGCTCGCCGAGCGGCCCTCCCCTGACCTACGGCGATCCCGCGATGGAGCCGGTGGTCGAGGCGATCGAGAAGGTCGCGCGGACCAACGCGACGGTGTTGCTGCTCGGCGAATCGGGCACGGGCAAGGAGGTCGCCGCGCGCGCGATCCATCTGCAGAGCCCGCGTGCGACCAAGCCGTTCATGGCGATCAACTGCGCCGCACTCTCCGAGCAGCTGCTCGAGAGCGAGCTGTTCGGTCACGAGAAGGGCTCGTTCACCGGGGCTACCGAGCGCAAGCGCGGCCGGCTCGAGCTCGCGGATGGCGGCACGTTCTTCCTCGATGAAGTGGGCGAGCTCAAGCCCGAGCTGCAAGCGAAGCTGCTCCGCGTACTGCAGGAGAAGCGGTTCGAGCGCGTCGGTGGCTCCCGCACGCTGGAAGTCGACGTCCGCTGGATCGCCGCGACCAACCGAGACCTCCGCTCGATGATCGACGAGGGGATGTTCCGCGAGGACCTCTATCACCGCTTCGCGGTGTTCCCGATCAAGCTGCCGCCGCTGCGCGATCGCCAGGCGGACCTGCTTCCGCTCGCGAAGTACTTGCTCGAGCGGATCGCGCGCGATCTCAAGCGACCGATGCCGAAGCTGACCGCGAGTGCGGAGAAGCGCCTGCTCGGGGCAGCGTGGCGAGGCAACGTGCGCGAGCTCGCGAACACGCTGGAGCGCGCCGCGATCCTCGCGGATGGCGACGCGATCGATGCCGCGCATATCTGGATCGAAGATAGCGGCGAGACCAAGACCACGAAGTCCGATGTCGTGCGGCCACTGGTCGAGCTCGAGAAGGACGCGATCCTTCACGCGCTCGAGGTCGTCGGCGGCAATCGCCGGCGTGCGGCGGAGCTGCTCGGGATCGGCGAGCGCACCTTGTACGACAAGCTCAAACGCTACGGCGTGGACGGGTAAGTGGCGGGTCTGCAGGAGCTGCAGGCTCGCACTGCGAATTCCGCAGGACGATTCCCGCAAAGCTCGCAGGCACCTGGATAACCTGCAGGGATCATTGAGCTGAATCGGCTGGCACGCGGGGTGCTGACTACCTGGTCATCATGAAGAAGCTCCTCGTTGCTACCGCCCTCCTCCTCCTCGGCACTGCTGGAACAGCCGCTGCGGACCACCGCGGTGGACGCGACAACGACCGCCGCGAGCGCGTGACCGTTCGCGACCGAGGCAACTACAACAACAGCCGCGGAAACCGCCAGGTCGTGCGAGATCGCGGCTGGAACAACCGCCAGCAGGTGCGCGACCGCGGGTGGAACAATCGGCGGCCGGTGTACGTCAACAACGACCGCTATCACTTCCACGGTGGTCGCTCCGTCGTCTATCGGCGCCCGGTGATCCAACAGCGCTACTACAACTACCGGGTGCGCCCGACGGTCCTCGTCGAGAACTACGAGACGGTGCCGGGATACACCTGGACTCAGGGCAACTGGCAGTGGAACGGCTACGAATGGAACTGGGTCAACGGTCACTACGACGTCGACGCCAGCTATAGCGACGCCAGCTATGGCTACGACAACGAGCCCAGCTACAACTACAGCAACGTCGACTACGACAACTCTTCGGTTGGCGACGGTTGCGACCACTGACCTATCGAAGATCGAACCGCGGGCGTGATCGTTTAGATCACGCCCGTTTTCTCGTCTTGTAGGTGTGCTTGCCAGGTCGAGCGACAATTTTCACACCAACAACTACATACCCATCCTGACTCCGTACAACCAACAAGGAGTATTCTTGAACCCCATGCGAATGATCACCCTGTCACTTCTCGCAGTCATTCTGTCGGCCGGTATCGCCGATGCTGATCGCTATCGCGACCGCGATCGCGACGGGAAGAATGACAAATACGAGCGAGACCGCGGCCGCAACTACAACCCGCGGCCCGTCGTACGCGATCGTGGGTACCGTCCACAGTCGAGCAACCGCGGCTATCGCCGTCCGCGTTACACGGGTCCGGTTCGCGCGAACCGCCGGGTGATCGATCGCCGTCCGCTCTACGTGAACAACGGCAACTTCCGTTTCCACAACGGCCGCACGGTTGTCTACAACCGCCCGGTGATCCGCCAGCGCTACTACGATGTTCGCGTTCGCCCGCAGATCGTCGTCGAGAACTACCCGGCGCAGTACGGCTACGTCTGGGTCGGCGGTAACTGGGGCTGGAACGGTGGCGAGTGGAGCTGGAGCAGCGGCCACTACGCGCCCGACACGTCGATCAACGTCTACTACGACGATGACAGCTACGACGTGAACGACTCCGACGGCGGCTACTAGCCCGTCAGGGAGGACCCGAGAAGGCGCTCGCGAGGGCGCCTTTTTCGTTTTCGGCGCCGTTACCGAGCGGCCAGATCCAGCGTATGCCTCTCGTATGGCTACCTCGAACACCGGCTTCGATCTCACTCCGTTGTCTCCGGATCGCGTGACTGCGCTGGCGAAGGATCTCAGCCCGGAAGAGCGCCACGTCCTCCTCGATCACGGCACCGAGCGCCCCGGCTGCGGCGTGTTCCTCGATAACAAGAAGACCGGCACGTACACCTGCCGGCTGTGCGCGCTACCGCTGTTCACGTCGAACGCGAAGTTCGAGTCGGGCACCGGCTGGCCGAGCTTCTTCCAGCCGTTCGACCGCGACCACGTCGCCGAGATCTCGGATGTCTCCCACGGCATGCGGCGCGTCGAGATCCGGTGCAAGCGCTGCGCTGGCCACCTCGGGCACGTGTTCGATGACGGCCCGCGCCCGACGGGCCTGCGCTACTGCCTGAACTCGGCCTCGCTGTCGTTCGTGGACGAGGGGCAGCCGCTGCCGCTGCGTAGCTAGCCGAGATCACACGTGAACCAAGGGAGGTAAGAAAGTTCGCGGGCGTTGTCGATCGTGCCCATCTCCGTTCGACCAACGGTCAAAGGAGACATCGAGATGAGCAAGTTCGTTTGGTTCGAGTACGTCAGCAAGGACATCGCGAAGGCGCAGGGCTTCTTCGGCGAGCTGTTCAACTGGGGCGTCAAGCGCGTCCCGATGCCCGGCGGCGAGTACGCGATGATCAGCGTCGGGGAGCGCACGATCGGCGGCTATCAGGTGACGCCCGACGGCGCGCCACCCGAGGCGCACTGGTTGACGCACCTAGAGGTCGCCGATGCACGCGCGACCAGCAAGCAGATCGAGACGCTCGGCGGCAAGACGCTGAAGCCAGCGTTCGCCGTGGGCGACTTCGGGACGATGGCGATCGTCGCCGATCCGCATGGCGGCTACTTCGCGTTGTGGCAACCCGCGAAGGCCGAACCACAAGCGGCGCCCGTCGACGGCACGTTCTGCTGGAACGAGCTCGCGTCGAAGGATCCCGCGAAGTCGGTCGAGTTCTACTCGAAGATCGGCGGCTTCACGTCGAACGGCATGGAGATGGGCGAGATGGGCACCTACCACGTGCTCGAAGCGGGCGGCCAACCGCGCGCCGGCGTGATGAAGCAGATGATGCCGCAGCAGCCGCACGCGTGGCTGCCGTACGTCCAGGTCGCGAACACCGACGCGACGGCGGACAAGGCGACCAGGCTCGGCGCGACGATCGTCGTGCCACCGACGGACATCAAGAACGTCGGGCGGTTCAGCGTGCTCGTCGATCCGCAGGGCAGCGCGCTCGGCATCCTGAAGGGTTGATCACTTCGCGGGCGGTCGCTTCGTCACCAGCAGGACGTTGCGGTCGACGCTGATCACGAGCCGATGCACGGCAGCGACCGTGCACGCGACCTGATCCCACGGCACGCGCTGGAGGCGCAGGGTCACCTTTCCCGTGACGTCGTCGGGCAGGACGATGTTGACGTGCCCGACCTCGGACAGCAGGCGGTAGACGTCGTGGATCTCGGCGCCCTTGACGTCGAGGTCGACAACCGCGCCGCGAAACCGGGCGTTCGGTTCGCACAGCTCGCCGGCATGCGCGACGCTGGCGCTGGCGACGATCATCGCGATCACGATCACCCGCATGGGACTCAGTGTACCGTGCCGTCGCGATGTCGAAGCTGCCATTTCCTCCGCCCGTCGAGCCGATGCTCGCGAAGCTGTCGAACGAGCTGCCCGAGGGAGATGGCTGGATCTTCGAGCCAAAATGGGATGGCTTCCGGGCGATCGTGTTCAAGGCCGGCAACGCGATCCTGATCCAGAGCCGCGACTTGAAGCCGCTCGGTCGGTACTTCCCGGAGCTCGAGGCACAGCTACGCGCGATCCTGCCGGACCGCTGCGTGCTCGACGGCGAGGTGGTGATCGTCAACCAGGGCAAGCTCGACTTCGACGCGATGCTGATGCGCATCCATCCCGCCGAGTCGCGCGTCAAGCTGCTCGCCGAGCAGCATCCATCGTCGTACGTCGCGTGGGACCTGCTCGCCTTTGGCGACGAAGATCTGCGCGGCACGCCGCAACTCCAGCGCTGCGAACGCCTGCGCGAGGCCCTCAAGGATACGAAGCCGCCCGTCCATGTCTCGCCGATGACGCGCGACCGCGCCGTCGCGACGGACTGGTTCAACCGCTTCGAAGGCGCCGGCCTCGACGGCGTGATGGCGAAGCTCGACACCGGGATCTACCAGCCGGGCAAGCGCGCGATGCTGAAGATCAAGCACGCGCGGACGGCCGACTGCGTGGTGGCCGGCTTCCGCTGGTACAAGGGCGGCAAGGACAAATTGCTCGGCTCGATGCTGCTCGGGCTCTACGATGCCGAAGGCCAGCTCCATCACGTCGGCGTGTGCTCGGGGTTCAAGAACGCCGAGCGCGAAGCGATGGCGGACTTGCTGCGCCCGCTGATCGAAGGCGCGAAGGAGGTCCACCCGTGGCGCGAGTGGGCCGAGTTCACTGGGGAGCAGCGCATGCCCGGTGCGAAGTCGCGCTGGACCAAGAAGGACAAGGATCTGTCTTGGGTGCCGCTGCGAATCGAGCGTGTCGCCGAGGTCAGCTACGACCACATGCAGGGCGATCGCTTCCGCCACGGCTCGCACTTCAAGCGCTGGCGGCCCGACAAGCCGGCGAGTGACTGTCGCTACGACCAGCTCGAGGTCTCGCCGCCGCAAGAGCTGGCGGAGATCTTCGGCTAGGCCCACGGCTCCCACGCATACGCATACGCACGGGCACTTGCTCGGGGACATCGTGCATGCGTCCCACGTGCAGAGAGGGTCGCCAACGCGCCGAGGGATCGCCAACCTTCGCCAAGGGATCCTCTTCGAAGACGGTTCTGTACCGACGAGCATTGAGGACATCCAAGTTCGGCGAGCCGCTGACCTGGCGCGTGAGGTCGACCGTGTGAGCACCAGCCCTGGTTCAATCGATCCTTGGCGGAGGTTGGCGAACCTTGGGGCGTTGGCGACCCTCCCTGAACGCCTCCAGCAGTGCGCCATTCCCCGTGCGCCCCTCCGCACGCAAGGGTCGCGCGCAATGCTTGCACCGATGCAAGTGCGCCTTCTCTCCCCATTCACGCGAAGATCACGCCGGCATCCCGAGCAGCTACCGTCGGGCATTCGTTGAAACTCCATGCGCATCGTCGTCCTGTGCCTGCTGCTCGCCACCGGCTGCGTCGTTCGCAGCCGCACGGTGATGCCCGTCGATCTCGCACGCGAGGCCACGTCGCTGGTCGCGAACGGCAAGGCCACGGTGCTCGCGAAGGAAGGCATGGTCGAGGTCGATGCCGACGAGCTGGTGTTCGTCCATCTGCGAGAGGACGGCGGCACCGAGCGCCCGGTCGAGCTCACGGTGCGTGCGCTGGTCGAGGGCTGCGTCGACGGCCTCGCCGCGCCGGGCTGCAAGGCCGGCCGCAGCGCGGAGGATCAGCCCGCGCTGAAGAACAAGCGCTACGAGTTTTCGGGGAGCAAGCTGGCGACCACACTGACGTTCGCCGCGATCGGCGGGGGCGTCGGTTACTGCGTCGCCGAGTGCGCGGGCAGCGGCGGGCTCGAGCGCGGCGCGAAGTACATCGGGATCGGCGCGGCGGTGGTCGTCGGATCGCTTCTACTGTTCGCGCTCACCGGCGGCTGACCCGAACCAGTCCGACCACTCACGCTTCACGTCGTAGTCGGGATCAGGCGTGGTCTGCGCGGGCCGCTGATCCTCGGGGACGTTCGACAGGTTGATCCGCACGCGGTACCACGCCGTCGCGCGACCACGGTTGACGTCGATGATCACGTGCTCGGGTGCGAGCAACGGGACGATCGCCGTGTGCGCCGCCTTCCAGCGCTCGAGGCCGGCGAGCACATCCGGCTTCTCCTTGGCCTGCGCGATCGTGATCACCGGCGTCTTCGGCCCCTTCGCCTTCGCCTTCTTCGCCGCCTTGACCTCGGGCTCCTGGTGATCGGCGAGCGCGAGCAAGGCCTCGATCCGGCACCCTGCGTCGTCGATGCCGGCGTGTGGATCACCGCGCTCGGCGAACAGCGCCGGCACCGTCCTCAGCGTGTACGCGTTCGGATCGCTGACGAACAGCTGCTCCCACGTCAGGGGCAGCGAGACCCTCGCATCCGGCGTCGGCCGCACCGAGTACGCGCTGCACGTGGTGCGATCGCGCGCGTTCTGGTTGTAGTCGATCAGCACGCCGTGGCGATCTTCCTTCTGCCACTGCGACGTCGCGACGCCGGGTGCCCGTCGCTCGACCTCGCGCGCGAGGGCGAGCCCCGCGCGACGCACCTGCGTGAACGGCCACTCCGGTGCGATCCGCACCCAGATGTGGATGCCGCGCGAGCCGCTGGTCTTCGGCCAGCCGAGCAAGCCGAAATCATCGAGCACGGTCTTCACCGCACGCGCGCACTCGATCAGCTGCGCCCACGTGATCCCCGGCACCGGATCCAGATCGATGCGCAGCTCGTCGGGACGATCGAGATCCCCGGCGCGCACCGCGTGCGGGTTGAGATCGATGCAGCCGAGGTTGATCGCGTAGACCAAGCCGGCACGGTTGGTCACCACCAGCTCCTCCGCGCTCCGCCCGGAGGGATAGTGGAACGTCGCGGTCTCGAGCCACGCGGGCCGCTTCTCCGCGACACGCTTCTGGAAGAACGGCTCGGCCGCGATGCCGTTGACGAAGCGCTTGAGCACCATCGGCCGGCCGGCGACCCCACGGATCGCACCGTCGGCGACCGCCAGGTAATAGTCGATCAGCGCCCGTTTCGTGATCCCGGCCTCGGGAAAGTAGAGCTTGTCGGGGTTACTGACGGTGACCTCGTGACCGTCGAGCTCGAGGACCTGAGTGGGCGGTTTCATTGTTAAAAACAGACCTGCGAGTGAGATCCTGCAGGCGCCTCTAGGGAATAGTGCTCTTGTTTGTGCCTCCGCCCTACGCGGCGCCGTCCTCATTCTACAGACCACGATGGAACAGCTAGGCCCCTATCAACTCGTTCGACAGCTCGCTGTCGGGGGCATGGCCGAGGTCTATCTCGCGAAGTCCGTGGGCGTGGCCGGCTTCGAGAAGTACGTCGCGCTCAAGCGGATTCACCCGTCGCTCGCGGAGAATCGCGCGTTCGTCACGATGCTGATCGACGAGGCGAAGATCGCCGTCCAGCTCTCGCATCCCAACATCGCGCAGACGTTCGACCTCGGTCGCGACGGCGACACGTACTACCTCGCGATGGAGCTCGTCGACGGCATCGACCTCCACAACTTGATCCGTGCGGCGACGTATGTCGGGTACCTGCTGCCGTTCCACGCCTGCGCGTTCATCGCGCGCGATGTCGCGAACGCACTCGAGCACGCGCATGGAAAACGCGATGCGAACGGCACCCTGCTCGGCGTGGTCCATCGCGACATCGCGCTCGACAACGTGCTGGTGTCGTACGAGGGCGCGGTCAAGCTGATCGACTTCGGCATCGCGAAGGCGACCGCGCGGATGACCCAGACCGCGGCCGGCACGCTCAAGGGCAAGTACTCGTACATGAGCCCGGAGCAAGCCACCGGCGCGCAGGCCGACGCGCAGAGCGACCTGTACTCCACCGGCGTCGTGCTCTACGAGATGCTGACCGGGCGGCCGCTCTACGACGAGCTCAACCCACCGCGCCTGCTCGACCTGATCCGCGAAGGCGTGTTCGCGGCGCCGTCGCGCCTGCGCGCCGACGTGCCGATCGCCCTCGAGAAGATCGCGATGCGGTGCCTCGCACCTCGCGACTATCGCTATGCGAGCGCGCGCGAGCTGGCGGCCGACCTCACGGCCTACCTCCACAGCGCCGCGCCGCAGTACACGACCGCGACACTCGCCGCGCTCCTTGACGACGTCCTCGGGCGCGCGGGCGTGCAGCGACAACCACTCGCCGCAGGGACGCCGACCCGGAGGGCGACCACGGAGGTCGGCCTCGGGTTTCCCGACGACTAGGGGGTGTCCCTAGTTGGACGTGGTCGTGGTCGTGGTCGTGGTCGTGGTCGTGGTCGTGGTCGTGGT